>DAVZKO010000012.1:0-37084 GCA_052272205.1 Schaedlerella sp.
CTATTATATCAAATAAATTTTTGAAAGTATATAGATTAACGCAAGAAAAAAGTACGAATGTTCGATTCTTATTTGTACTTTTTTCTCTTACTACTATTTTATTTTTCATCATGCTACGTTGAAATATTCCTCCAGAATTAAGTCTATTTCAATCATTTCTGAATAATCATAATACTGATCTTTCCTCTCTTTTGGAATAACTACCTTCTGCATAAGATTCAAAAAATACATTTTCTCTTTTTTGTAACATATCACGTGCAAATTTCTGAAATTCTAATGGAGAAAATGCCATATTGAAATTGTAAGTCTTCATTCTTATTCTCCTACTCTGCATGTATTTCCTGACAATTATTCCAAGTTATCTTCGACTCTTGGTTTTATTTTGATTTACTTCTCTTCACCCTCAGCATCCGCAAATACTCCTTCTGCTCCGCCGTTATCCGATAACTCTCTATACTCTTCTGAATCGTCTTATTATGCGTCCACACATCCAGTCGTCTTTCTTCCAAAAATGGGAGCACCTGTTCATACTGCTTTGCCAGTGCCGTAGCAAAATACCACGCTCGCATCATATTGACATAGTATTCTTCCGAACGAATTGCAGCAACTTTCTCAGCATATTCTATCCGGAATGTATCCTCCAGATAATACCGCATCAACATACTGATTCCAAACCGGATAGTATATGTATGTTCCGATTCTATCCAACGATAAATTTCGTTTATAAATATATCCAAATGGTTTTTTACTGCCGGAACCTTGAACATATCGCAAGTCGCCCAATTATCAATATAGGGCAGAAATCTTTCCAACTCTTCTAGACATTTCTCATAATCTTTGATTTGTTCGATCAGCAAGCCATGCAGATTGTTCTCTTCATAATATTGGTGTGGAAGCACTTCTAAAAATACTTTTGCCGCTTCTGTTTTTCCATACTTTTTTGCAAATGCACGAAGTGCCGGCATCCTTACACCAATAAACTTTTCCTTATCTATTGTCGGAACTAATCCGGAATGAAAATCCCGGTATTTTAAATCCTTCATTTCAAAAAGTTGTTCTTGTACTTCTCTTACTATCGATTCTTGATTCATATTCTTCCTTACTTTTTACTTAGAACACTTCCTCTAAAGAACTATTCTATCAATACTTTTCAACTAATTTCTAATCCGGTATTGATACTGCGGTAACGTATCTATTTCTTCTTGTTTCATCTGATTACCCAAATACTGAACGGCACCATCTTCCTGTAATTTTATCGTTAATGTATGTGTAATCACTGCATCATTGCAAATAACCGAAGAGCAAACAGCATTGATAGTCAAGGTATCCGTTCCATCCGAATTATGTGTCACTGCTACCACTTCCGGTATGGAATGGTCAAAATGTGTCGGCGTATAATTTACACACCCCAGGCGCTGCCAACTGTATGTAGCATCATTCTCATCATATACCGCCCACCTTCTTAACTGTTCTGCTGTTACTGGGAGATACGTCATAATTACTTCTTCAAATTCTTCTGCAGGACACTTTGAAGATTCTTCCTGTCCTGAATATGTTTCTCCATACTTCATCTGATAAAAATATTCAAAAACTCCGTTATAATCTAAATCCTGCATAGAAGCCGAATCCCAGTTAGAGCGCAACAGATTATTGCCCCGATGCCCGTACTTCATAACTTTCAACAGCAAAATCCAGCGAACCCGTAAGGAATACCATCGGAGCTTTACTTCCCATTCTCCTTAAGATTCTCGCCGCATCCATTCCTGTCATTTCTTTCATATAGATATCTAAAAATATAATATCAATCTTTAAATATCCTTCTTCTGCATCCGCAATCAGAGCTTCCCCTGACTCATATTTCAACACGTGGATTTCTTCCGAAATCTCTGCGAAATATCTGTGCAGCATCTCCTTTAGCATTTCTCGTTCCAATTCCACGTCTTCACAGATGACTATTTGTTTCCTATAACTACTAATTTCCTTTTTTGTAACCCTAACTTTTGCCTACTCAATTGCTATGTTAACACAACCCACTTTCAAATACAAAGTTTTTGTCTCGTATCTTCTACAATTCTTGATTCCTTAATCGAGAATCAATTCGGATACTCTACCCCTTCCGGAAGTGTATCCCACTCGTTCAATCCAAGATGCTGTTTGAACTTCGCCTGCTCCAATGTCAACTTCGGCAGATCTTCCTCCAGATACTCCATCAGTTCTCGGATTCCATCCCTCGTCACATTATTGACCTCGAAAATCCGCTCACATCCTGCATTCTCCATCCACTGCCGTACCATTGGGATGTTCGCATACGGAGAATCTACCTTTGTGATAATTCCAATCAATGGGCGCTGAATAAAGGAACGGCTTCCCGGTCCGAACAGATTGAATGGCTCATCTGCCGCCTGTACCATAGCAATCACATCTGCCTCAAAAGAGAAACAGGCCAACCCTACGCTAAAATGTTTGGACTCCGCATATTCCCCCGGAGAATCAATGGTATCATCTGCAGTGTTCGTATATTGTGTCTTAATATAATGAAGTTCTTCTCCTTTTAACGCCTGCGTCAGAGAAGTCTTGCCGGCTTCACTTCTGCCCATCAAAAATATCTTTTTCATCTTCTCACCTAATTCTTATTCGTTGTACTAGTGTTACTGTTCACAGTAACGTACTAGCTTCTATAGACTTCACAAGTCTGAAATCCCAAATCTTCTTTGAAGAAGCGAACCACTTCTTCCACCGCAGTCTGGACCTGCGACAGCCCACCGAGCAGTATCAATGTCCCACAGAATCGATCCATAAACCCGATCTCTACATCCGCACTCTTCATTGCCACATCTGCAGCCACAACAACCGCTTCCCACGGAGTGAATCGAAGCAACCCGATCGTCTCACCGGTATGGTCTTCTCCCTGATGTACACCGATATGTAATCCTAAGTTCTGATAAATACTTGGGTCAGATGGATTGATCACATGTGCCATGCATACTTCTTTGCCGGGTACACGAACACGAGTCAGGCGAAGTTTTTTGCCTTTTAAATCCTGATAATCATCATGGAACAGCTTTTCTAAGAGTTCCTCTTTCGTCATTCGAGCCATTACCGCACTTCCTATCTCTTTGTAATATCACAGACTACATATCCAAGGGAATCCCTGAAATAATCTACAATCTCAGTCAATGCCGATGTAACATCCGAAATCTCGCCGGTAATGATCAATGTTCCGGTGAATCGGTCTGCAAATCCCAGATATACATTTCCGCTCTTCACAGCAATATCCGATGCGATAACTGCGGATTCCGGCGGTGTCATATTCATAATTCCGATTGCGGAAGAACGATAATCCACCTGTGGGTTCAGTCCCAATTTCTGATAAATGATCGGTGACGGGCCTCCCATTACATGTGCAAATGTAATTTCCTTTCCACATACCGTCTCCTGTACGATACGAATCTGCTCCTCATGTTCATTAGTCATTCTTTTGTACCTCTCTTTCTCTATCTCTTCGGTTCTTCCCGAAGTCCTAATATTCCATCTACCAAAATCTTGACATCATCAAAGATATAATCAAATGCACCGGCCTGACACATATTGATCACGACCATCCCGATTGGAACTGCCAGGATCATTCCAATTACACTGCTCACCCGATATCCGATATACAGCAGGATCAATGTCACTAATGGATTGAGTCCCACACTGTCTGCTACGAGTTTCGGCTGAAGAAGTTGTCTTGACACCTGTGTAATGATATAAATTACGATCAACATAATGGCCATCGTGTAGTTGCCCATCAAGAACTTATACAGTGCCCATGGAATCATCGCCGTTCCTGTCCCGAAAAACGGCAGAAAATCTAAAAATGCGATCAAAAATGCTACGAGAACAAAATAATTGATTCGAAGCATCGCAAATCCTACTGCTAATATTAAAAATACGATTCCCATAATTTTAAATTGTGCTTTGAGATATCCACCCACTGCATATCGAAGATTGTCCATAACCAGAGTCATCCTCTTTTCTACCGATGGTGGCGCGATCTTACGCATCCAGTTTATTACTTCTTCCCTCTGTACGGTAAAAAAATAAGCCGACATCAATGTCATAATTAAGTATATCACATATGACGGTAATTTTTTAGCAAAATTTCCTGCTGCTTCCATCGTCGGCTCACTGACTCGCTCTACCAGATTCCCTGCCATTTGATCCAGATTGACCACCGCAGCACTCCAACCATCCTGAACGCCTGACGGTAATCGCTTAAATACGCCTGACAAGGTTCCCCCAATCTGATGTAGCCCACTTTCAAGCTGCTGATACAGATCCGGCACATTCTTTATCAGATCTCCGATTTCTATCACCAATCTGCTGATCGCAAAATAGAAAATTGCAACAATAACCGCAATGACCAATATTACCACCAATGCAGAACCAAGTTTCTTGACGATATTAAATTTCTTTTCCAGCCAGTTCACCATTGGCACCGCAATGGATGCAATGCACCAGCCAACCACAAATGGCATGAAGAACACAACGGCCTTTATTCCGATAAAAATAAATGCAGCCGTTGCCAGAATACTAAATAATAGACTTACTGCCACTTGCCAATATGGGCGTTTCTTTTCCATACACACACCTCGATCTTCGCAATCTCTTGTTATGTTACTGCCCCACTTTGCTTTTCTTTACTCTTATGTTTCGATTCCTATTCTTCTGTCATCTCTTCGGGAATCTCTTCTTCCATCCCCAGATATTCTGTCTCAACCAGTTCCCAGATTTCATCTCTTCCTTGTTTTGTCACAGAAGAAAACGGAATGATCTTTGTTCCCGGCACCAGATTGAGTCCCGTCTTAACCATCTTTACATGCTTCTGAATCTGGCTACGTTTTAATTTGTCCAGTTTTGTCGCAATGATAATCGGCTCAAAGCCCTGTGATACAATCCAATCGTACATCATCTTATCATTGGCAGAAGGGTCATGACGGATATCAATCAACAAAAATACGGCTCTTAACTGTTTTGAACCATGCAGATATCGCTCGATCAATTTTCCCCATTCTACCTTCTCTTTTTCCGATACTTTCGCATATCCATATCCCGGAAGGTCCACAAGATACATCTCTTCATTGATATTATAAAAATTAATCGTCTGAGTTTTTCCCGGTGTTGCCGAAATTCTCGCATAAGATTTACGATTCATCAATGCATTGATCAAAGAAGACTTCCCGACATTCGATTTTCCGGCAAATGCAATCTCCGGCAATTCATTCTCCGGCAACTTACTTGTAATTCCACAAACAGTCTCCAGATTAATATTTTTAATTACCATAGTATTCTCCTATATTATTCTCATTCTTATGATTGTTTCAATACCTTGTTGTCATCCACTGAACACTTGTGCATGACAACAAGGTTTCTTCTTTTATACCAGTGCTTCTTTTAATACTTCATCCATCGATTCTACCGGAATGATCTCCAAACCTTTTGTAATCTCAGTGCTCAGTTCCTCTACATCGACTTGATTTTCCTTTGGAACCAATACAGTTTTAATCCCTGCATTCTTAGCTGCAAGTAATTTTTCTTTTAGCCCTCCGATTGGAAGCACTCTTCCTCTTAAGGTGATCTCACCTGTCATTGCCAGGTCTGCTCTTACCTTGTGCTCTGTAATCGCTGATAAAATAGCAGTTGCCATTGTGATTCCGGCTGATGGTCCGTCTTTTGGCACAGCCCCTTCCGGAATATGTACGTGAATATCATGCTTTTCAAAGAAATCTGCAGCGATGTTATATTTCCCGCTGACAGAACGGATGTAACTGATTCCCGCTCCCGCAGACTCTTTCATGACATCTCCAAGCTGTCCGGTCAGTGCGATCTCGCCCTTGCCCGGCATCACATTAACTTCAATCTGAAGCGTGTCTCCACCGACACTCGTCCATGCGAGTCCGCGCACGATACCGACTTCATCTGCCGGATTGGCCATCTGATATTTATACTTCTCTTTGCCAAGATATTTATGCAGATTTTTCTCGGTTACGGTCACTTTCTTTTTATCCGTTGTCAGAATCTCTTTTGCTGTCTTTCTGCAAATGTTGCCGATTTCCCGCTCCATCTGTCTGACACCGGCCTCTTTTGTATAATTCTCAGCGATTTTCCAGATTGCCCGTTTGCTGATAGACAACATCTCCGGAGTCAATCCGTGTTTTTCTAATTGTTTTGGAATCAAATGCTGCTCTGCAATATGCAGTTTTTCATTCTCTGTATAGCTGCTCACTTCAATGATTTCCATTCTGTCCAGTAGCGGACGCGGAATCGTCTGAAGCGAATTGGCTGTCGCGATAAATAAAACTTCGGATAAATCCAACGGCACTTCCAGATAATGATCCTGGAACTTACTATTCTGCTCACTGTCGAGTACTTCCAACAATGCTGAGAATGTATCTCCCTTATAATCGGAACTAACTTTATCAATCTCATCCAACAGCATAACCGGGTTCTTCACGCCTGCTGTTTTCAATCCATTCGCAATTCGTCCCGGCATTGCTCCCACGTAAGTTCTTCGATGTCCACGGATCTCTGCCTCATCTCGGACTCCTCCGAGAGAGATACGCACATATGGTTTCTCCAGTGCTCTTGCAAGCGAACGTGCAATCGAAGTTTTACCGGTTCCCGGAGGTCCTACCAGACAGAGGATTGGGCTTTCGCCTTTCTGTGTCAGCATACGTACCGCAAGGAATTCCAGCACCCTCTCTTTGACCTGTTCAAGGCCATAGTGATCCTCTTCCAATACATGCTTCGCATAATCCAAATCATGATTTTCTTTTACTGTTTTATTCCAAGGCATCTCCAACAACGTTTCAATATAAGTACGGATCACGCCCACTTCCGCAGGGGAATTCATCGAACTCTTGAATCGTTTGATCTCTTTGAAGAGTTTTTCTTTTACCTCTTTTGGAGCTTTCAGTTTCTTTGTCGCCGCCTCGAATTCTTCTGCATCGGAAACAGTAGAATCTTCTCCAAGTTCTTCACGAATCAGTTTCAACTGCTCGCGCAAAATGTATTCTCGTTGATGCTTATCTACACGCTCTTTTACCTTTGCCTGAATTTCTTCTTTGATAGCCATGATCTGCATTTCATTTACCAGCTTAAAGCAAAGCATCTCGTAACGTTGTTCAAATTCTGTTTTTTCCAGAATCTCCTGTAAATCCATGTACGGAAGCGGAACATTTGCCGCAATCTCATCCACCAGTTTCTTCACGTCTTCAATTTCCAAAACACCACTGATCGTCTCTTTTGAAAATTTGCCATTCTTTGCTGCATATTCAACAAATATGTCCTTCAACCCACGCAGCATTGCCTGACCATCCAATCCTTCCGGGATTGTCTCTTCATCCTCTATCACTTCCACTTCTGCCTGTAAATACGGTGCTTCGTTGCTCATACTGATCAGTCTGCCTCGTACTTCTCCTTCAACAAGCACCCGTAAAATCTGTTTTGGAAGTTTCATAATCTGTTTGACAGTTGCAATTGTACCGATTGTAAATACATCCTCCTGTGTCGGATTCTCTGTCTCAATACTTCGCTGTGCAACAAGAAATATCTTCTGTTCTTCTGTCATTGCTTCCTGCACTGCCGCAATGGAGTTTTCTCTGCTCACGTCAAAATGTACTACCATCTCTGGCATAATGGTGAGTCCGCGAAGCGGTACCATTGGAAGATTTAATCTTTCATTTGTCATGCCATTGTCTCCTTTTTCGTATCTCTATTTCAAACCATTCTCCGGTGAATTTTCATTTTTACTATATACTCTTAACTATAACATAAAATCTGTATTTAAACAATTTCTACCTATGATTGAAACCATAATCAAAAACTATAATAATGGGAATCCATAATCGAAAGGCGGATATCCGGAATTACCTGATACCCGCCCCCTTTATGATATACTTGGCAAAACATTTGCCTATATTATGCACTCTCAGATGTCAAAAAGGACTGACGCTCTTCTCCGTCACGTTGATATAACGGTTTGCTCTTTCCATTTACAACATCTTTTGTAATTCTGCATTCTTTAATGGTCTCATCCGATGGTACCTGGAACATGGTATCCATCATGATATCCTCCATGATTGCACGCAATCCTCTGGCGCCTGTTTTTCTCGCCATAGAAGTCTCTGCAATTGCATTCAACGCTTCCCTGTCAAATTCAAGATTTACCCCATCTAATTCCAACAACTTCTGGTATTGTTTTACGATGGAATTCTTCGGCTCTGTCATAATGCGAACCAAAGCTTTCTTATCCAGCATATCCAATGAAACCGTAATCGGTAATCTTCCTACCAGCTCCGGAATCAAACCAAACTTTGTCAGATCCTGTGGTAAAATCTGTTTTAACAAAACATCTACATCGTATTCATGCTGCAACGCAATCTCTGCATTAAATCCAATGGACTTCTTATCCAGTCGAGTCTCTATAAGCTTCTCGATTCCTTCAAAAGCTCCACCGCATATGAAGAGAATGTTAGTCGTATCAATTTGAATGAGTTCCTGATGCGGATGCTTTCTTCCACCCTGTGGCGGTACGGAAGCAACTGTTCCCTCGATGATCTTCAAAAGAGCCTGTTGGACACCTTCTCCCGATACATCTCGAGTAATAGACGGATTCTCAGATTTTCTTGTAATCTTATCAATCTCATCGATATAAATAATTCCGTGCTCAGCACGTTCGATATCTCCATCTGCGGCCTGGATCACCTTGAGAAGAATATTCTCTACGTCCTCTCCGACATATCCGGCTTCTGTCAGTGCAGTTGCATCTGCAATAGCAAATGGAACATTCAAAATTTTTGCAAGGGTCTGTGCAAGAAGTGTCTTTCCACATCCGGTCGGTCCCAACATTAAGATGTTGCTCTTTTGAAGCTCTACGCCCAAATCCTGACCTGCCATAATTCGTTTGTAATGATTATACACAGATACAGCCAATACCTTTTTCGCCTCATCCTGACCGATTACATATTCGTCGAGAAATGCTTTGATCTCTTCCGGTGTCAGAAGGTTGATATCAGCAAATTTATCTCTTTCTTCATATTCAAATTCTTCTTCGATAATTTCAGAACAAACGTCAACACATTCATCACAGATATATGCCCCGTTTGGGCCTGCAATCAACTTGCGAACCTGATTCTGTGTTTTATTACAGAAAGAACATCTGACTGTATCATCACCGATTTTTCCTGCCATACTACTCTCACCTCATATTGCGCTCACTTCTTAGTGATTCGCAATTACTTCATCAATTAATCCATATTCTTTTGCTGCCTGTGCAGACATGAAGTTATCTCTGTCTGTATCTTTCTGGATCACTTCCAGAGGCTGTCCTGTGTTTGCTGCCAGAATCTCATTTAATTTCTGACGTGTACGCAGGATATGCTCTGCGGCAATCTGAATCTCAGTTGCCTGTCCCTGTGCTCCACCAGATGGCTGGTGAATCATAATCTCTGCATTTGGAAGTGCAAAACGTTTGCCCTTTGTACCGCCTGAGAGAAGGAAAGAACCCATACTTGCAGCCATACCGATACATACTGTAGATACATCACATTTGATGTACTGCATTGTATCATAAATTGCCATACCAGCCGTAACAGAACCGCCTGGGCTGTTGATATACAACTGGATGTCTTTATTCGGGTCATCTGCTTCCAGGAAAAGAAGCTGTGCCACAATAATATTTGCAGACACATCTGTTACTTCTTCTCCCAAAAAGATGATTCTGTCTTTTAATAATCTAGAATAGATGTCGTAGGAGCGTTCTCCTCGGCTTGTCTGTTCAATGACGTATGGTACTAAACTCATAAGACTGTCAGCTCCCTTCTATGTTCACATCTTAGGCATCTACTGCTGCGTCTGTAATCAATGTTACAGCTTCCTGAACTGCGATATCCTCTTTCATCTGAGCTGCTTCTGCCTCTCCCATGTACTCTTTGAGTTTATCGAATTCCATCTTGTAAGCATCTGCCATCTTCTGGATCTCTTCATCAAGACGCTCGTCAGATACTTCAATGTTCTCAGCTTTTACGATTGCTTCAAGAACAAGTCTTGTTTTGATTCTCTTAACAGCCTGTGGCTCGAACTCTTCCATCATCTTCTCCTGTGTCAGACCTGTGAACTGGAAGTACTGCTCTACTGTCAGTCCCTGCTGCTGGATACGGCGAGCGAAATCGTCTGCCATCTGTCTTACCTGAAGGTCGATCATTGGCTGTGGAATATCCATCTCAGCGTTCTCGATTGCCTGGTCTACTGCCTGGTTCTCTCTCTTTTCTTTTCCTTCAGATTCTTTTCTGTCTTTGATTTTCTGTTTTACTTCTGCTCTGTAAGCTTCCATTGTCTCACACTCAGATACTTCTGATGCGAATTCATCGTCAGCTTCCGGAAGTTCTTTTGCTTTGATTGCATGTACTGTACATTTGAATACAGCTTCTTTACCAGCAAGTTCAGGTGCCTGATACTCTTCTGGGAATGTTACATTTACTTCTACTTCTTTGTCAATCTCAGCTCCGATCAACTGCTCTTCGAAACCTGGGATGAAAGAACCAGAACCGATTGTCAGTGGATAATCTGTTCCTTTTCCACCTTCAAATGCAACACCGTCTACGAATCCTTCGAAGTCAAGTGTTACGATATCTTTATCTTCAACTGCACGATCTGTTACATCAACAGTTCTTGCGTTGCGCTCGCGTTCTTTCTCAATCTCCTCGTCTACTTCTTTCTGTGTAACTCTTGTGGAGTATTTGTCTACTTTGAGTCCTTTATACTCGCCCAGTTTTACTTCTGGTTTTGTAGCAACTTCAGCAGTGAAGATGAAATCTTTTCCTTTTTCTAACTGTACGATATCGATAGATGGCTGTGAAACGATATCCAATTCACACTCATCATATGCTTTTCCGTATGCTTCAGAAATCATGTGGTTTGCTGCTTCATCATAGAAGATTTCAGCTCCGTACATTTTTTCGATCATCTGACGTGGCACTTTACCTTTACGGAATCCTGGGATACTGATTTTTCCACGCTGTTTTAAGTAAGCAGCCTGCAGAGCTTTCTCTACTTCCTCTGCTGCAACTTCGATAGTAAGTTTTGCCATGTTATGTTCTAACTTTTCTACCTGTAAACTCATCTTTACTTCCTCCTTGATTTGTATCTTCTCAGCAGCTTATATCTGCCGATTGATAGTCTTTTTAATATCGGACCCATCTGTAGGTCCCCATGCAGGACTCGGCAGTTTGACCAAGCGGCATTCCCGAATCTCTGTGCATTTTATCGAATCTGCATCAGCCAAAGGCGAATACACATTCGCAGTCATTGAGACAGTATATCACAAATGTCCCCTTATTTCCAGTGTTTTTTACTGTTTTCTTCTTGTTTTAAGAAGATTTTATGCAAAAATAATAGATTCTTTTACTTCTTCTGCTGTTTTTGCTCCACACAACACTTCTGTAAGCTTTAATGCAAATGGAATCGCCGTTCCCATTCCTCTGCTCGTCACCAGATGTCCATCCTGTACAACCGGCTCAAATACCACTTCCGCACCTTCCAGCTTCTCTTCAAAGGATGGATAACAGCACGCTTTTCGTCCCTTTAAGATACCGAGTTTTCCAAGTACACTCGGTGCCGCACAAATCGCAGCGATATTCTTCTCCTCCTCATGAAAAGCCAGCAAAAGTTTTGCCAGATCTTTATGTTCTCCCAGATGTAATGTACCCGGCATCCCACCCGGTAAAACAAGCATATCTGTTGTAGCGAAATCCACCTTGTCAAACAATTCATCCGCATATATTTTAATACCATGTGCTCCGTGGATTTCCAGACCATCCATAACAGACACCGTCTGAACCTCCACTCCTGCTCTCCGCAAAATATCAACAACGGTCAATCCTTCTATTTCTTCGAATCCTTCTGCTAAAAATACACAGGCTTTTTTCATTGTATCAGTCCTCCTTGTTTTTTATTCCAGAATTTTGTTATTACACAATAAACATATTGTAATATAATCAGCTTAAACTAACAACAATATTTGTCTATTTCATTGAAATAATTTCCAATTCATTTTAAGATAATATATATGATTACGCAATTACACAAGGAGAGATAAGAATGGAAATTGAAAGAAAATATCGAATCACTGAACCTGAGCTTCCTTTCTCTATTGAAGCTTACCCGGTCCGCCATATTGAACAGGGCTACTTATGCACAGAACCTGTTGTCCGCATCCGAAGAGATAACGACGACTACTTTCTCACATACAAATCAAAAGGATTGATGGTACGTGAGGAATATAATCTTCCACTAGACCAAAAAGCTTACGAGCATCTAAAACCCAAAGCAGACGGCCGCATCATCTCAAAGAACCGTTATGTGATTCCTTTGCAGGAATTTGTCACAGACTCCCGCTATGCCGGATTAAACATCGAGCTGGATATCTTTTTGGATGATTTAGAAGGACTGGTTCTCGCTGAAGTGGAATTTCCGGATGAAGAGACAGCACTTGCGTTCACTGCACCTGCCTGGTTTGGTGAAGACGTCACCTTTTCTTCTCAATACCATAACAGTACTTTAAGTAAAAAAGAGAGCGTTTTGTAAACATTTGTTGACATTTTGTAATTTTGCTCGTTTTTGTTGCGTATGATTTTTTCCCTATCGGAAATTGATATAATACACTTATTGTTTTATCACTTTTTCAATAAGGAGGAACGTCGTGGCGAATTTACAACTTGCAAACAATTTACGAAGATATCGAAAAGCGCGTGGATTTACTCAAGATAAATTGAGCAAACGTCTTAACATTTCTCGTCAGGCTTACTCGAATTATGAAAGAGCAAACCGTGACCCGGATATCGGTCTTTTAATCAAACTATGTGATATTTATAATCTTACAATGGAAGAATTGATCATACAGCCTTTTAATCCCAAGTATACAATTCGCGAAACCGGCTCTTATCGGATTGCATCACAAGAGGATTCCGATAATTCCATCGTTTTGTCCGAAGAAGAGATGGGCTTCATCTTAAAATATCGTGATGCCTCTCCAGATACCCGCACCATGATTGATACCTTATTAGAATCAACTGCCCGGAAAAGTCAAAAGACAAGATAACATTTCTCTTAAAGATTCCTGTTATCTTGTCTTTTTTTAATCTATATCTTATCTATCCTTCTACGCGGATCATGTGAAGAATTCCCGGGAACTCTTCTGCTTTTTCTTTATATTTTCCTTCCGTCATTACTTCCGTAACAAAACCGAATTCTCCTTCCAGACCTTCTACTTTTACAATCGTAATCGGTCCGAATGCACTTTCCAGATGTGCCTTCATCGCATCTGCATCTCCTTTGATTCGAACAAAGAATTTCTTACTTGTATCATCCAAAGGAAGCAGCTCTAACTTCTCATTCTTCCACATGGTCATAATATTGCGGTTCAGATGTTTTGCCTCATCTACAACATCGGCTACAACCGCACTGGCTGTTGGAAGCTTTCCTGCTCCACTTCCATAGAACATTGCATCTCCCAAGACATTACCATGAACAAAAATAGCATTGAACACATCATTTACATTATACAACGGATGATCTTTGTGAAGCAATGCCGGTGCCACGATCGCATGCAGATGATCCTCATCACGTTTGCTGGATGCAAGCAGCTTGATCGTCATCCCCATCTCTTTTGCATACATCATATCTTCTTTTGTGATGTTTGTAATACCTTCTGTATAAATATCTTCAAAGTCTACCTGCTGTCCTGAAATAAGAGAAGAAAGGATTGCAATCTTACGGCATGCGTCATAACCTTCTACATCTGCTTCCGGGTTACGCTCTGCATATCCTTTATCCTGTGCTTCTTTCAAAACTTCTGCATAATCCGCACCTTCATAGAACATCTTTGATAACATATAGTTTGTTGTTCCGTTCAAGATACCTGTAATCTCTTCAATCTCATCTGCTGTCAATGAAGAATTCAAAGGACGGATGATTGGGATTCCGCCACCAACACTTGCCTCAAACAGGAAGTTGATATTCTTGTCACGTGCAATAGATAATAATTCTGCACCATGTTTTGCTACCAATGCTTTATTGGATGTCGCTACACTCTTTCCCGCCTGAAGAGAGCGTTTTACAAATGTATACGCCGGTTCGATTCCACCCATCACCTCAACTACGATCTGTACATCTGCATCATTTACAATCACATCAAAGTCATGAACTAACTTTTCCTGAATCGGATCTCCCGGAAAATCTCTCAAATCCAGAACGTATTTGACATTTAATTCATCTCCGATTCTCTGATTGATTCGTTCTTGATTGGTACGAATGACTTCAACAACTCCTGAACCTACTGTGCCATATCCTAATACTGCAATATTTACCATTTCATTCTCCCTTTCTTGCTTTCATGCTCTTTTTCTATTTTGCACTCAAATATGCATTGATAAATGGGTCCAGATATCCATCCATAACCGCATTGACATTACTGATTTCTTCGTTTGTACGGTGATCTTTGACCATCGTATAAGGCTGCATGACATATGAACGAATCTGATTTCCAAATCCGATGTCTTTCACTTCACCACGGATTCCGGACATCTTATCTGCCTGTTCCTGCTGTTTTAACAAATATAACTTTGCTTTCAACATCTGCATTGCCTTATCTTTGTTCATATGCTGTGAACGTTCATTTTGACACTGTACCACAATTCCCGTCGGCAAATGTGTAATTCGGATTGCCGAAGAGGTTTTATTGATATGCTGTCCACCTGCTCCACTGGAACGGTAAGTATCAATTCGCAAATCATCATCGTTGATTTCTACTTCGATATCTTCCTGAATATCTGGAATCACATCACAGGATGCAAACGACGTCTGTCGCTTTCCCGCCGCATTAAACGGAGAAATACGTACCAGACGATGTACCCCTTTTTCAGAGCGCAAATATCCGTATGCATTTTCACCCTGCACCTCAAATGTCACGCCTTTAATCCCTGCAACATCACCTTCCAGATAATCCAGTACTTCCACCGAAAATCCTTTTTTTTCTGCCCAGCGCGTGTACATTCGATAAAGCATACTTGCCCAATCACAAGATTCTGTTCCACCTGCTCCTGCATGGATTGTTACGATCGCACTGCAGTTATCGTATTCACCTGTAAGCAGTGTCTGGATCCGAAGCTCTTCAAACTCTTCCTTGAACCGATTCAATTCCTCCTGTATCTCTGCGATCGTATCATCATCCGGATTTTCTTCACTCATCTCAATCAACAGTCCGATATCCTCATAGTCTGCGAACATCTGCTCAATCTGCTTTACAGAATCCTGTAAACCGCGCAAAAACTTCATTGTCTGCTGAGATTCCTCCGGATTATCCCAAAATCCCGGTTCTTCAATTCTTCTTTCTAATTCTTCGATTCGTTCTTTCTTTGACGCTAAGTCAAAGTGAATCCCTCAAATCTTTCAGCGGTTCTTCATAGGCTGTCAATGTCTGTTTCAGTTCATCTAATAAAACCACCTTATTCACCTCTTTCATTTTTATAAATTTCAAAATATATCCTTTATACAGAGAAGCTACCGCTGGCAGCTTCTCTTGCATACTTTGGTATATAAAGCAGGAAATCCCAATGGAATTCCCTGCTATATCTGACTTGCTTATACAATCTTTCTTCCGCAACACTGTTTGTATTTCTTTCCACTTCCACATGGGCATGGATCGTTTGGATAGATCTTCTTCTCCTCACGTTTTTTAGGAGCACGTACAGCAGTCTCATCTTTGTTTGTTCCTGTCACTTTCGCAACCTGCTCACGCTCTACCTTCTGCTCTACACGGATATTAAACAATGTCTTAATCGTCATCTCCGCAATCGCATTGGTCATCTCTCCGAACATATCATAACCCATCATCTTATACTCTACCAATGGGTCTCTCTGTCCATATGCCTGCAAACCGATTCCCTGACGCAACTGGTCCATATCATCGATATGATCCATCCATTTTGCATCGATCACCTTCAGCAATACAACACGCTCCATC
Source organism: Schaedlerella sp. (assembly GCA_052272205.1). Taxonomy (GTDB): domain Bacteria; phylum Bacillota; class Clostridia; order Lachnospirales; family Lachnospiraceae; genus Schaedlerella. The sequence continues at coordinate 16,064 of DAVZKO010000012.1, forward strand.
TCACGAATCTGCTCCGGCTCCGGAAATTCTGCTTCTTTTCCTTCATATGCCTTCACTGCTTTTTCTTTCAGAAGATGTTTGAGTTCTTTCTGCTGCATATCTTCAATCTCTTTTACAGAAGGGAATTTCAACTGCGGAATTACATCATGCAGAGAAACTTCTAATCCGGTCAGATCCCACTCTTCTGCATCCACATCCGGTGATACGCAACGATCCACCATATTCTCCACATATTCTGTGATCATATTATAAACCGTATCTCGCATGCTTTCGCCATCCAGAACACGACGTCTCTCTTCATAGATGATCTCACGCTGTTCATTCATGACCTGGTCATATTCCAGCAAATTCTTACGAATACCATAGTTGTTGCTCTCAATCTTCTTCTGTGCCTTCTCAATTGCACTTGAAAGCATCTTATGCTCAATCTGTTCCCCATCTTCTACACCCAGAGTATTGAACACAGACATCAGTTTCTCTGAACCGAACAATCTCATCAAATCATCTTCCAGTGAAATGTAGAAACGAGATTCACCCGGGTCTCCCTGACGTCCGGCACGTCCTCGTAACTGGTTATCGATACGACGGGACTCATGACGCTCGGTACCGATGATCTTAAGTCCTCCTGCTGCCTTGGATTCCTCATCCAGTTTGATATCTGTACCACGACCTGCCATGTTGGTGGCAATTGTAACGGCTCCGTGTACTCCGGCATCGGCTACGATTTCAGCCTCCTGCTCATGATATTTGGCATTCAATACATTGTGCTGAATCCCTTCTTTTTTCAACATCTTACTGAGCAATTCCGACACATCAATGGTAATCGTACCTACCAGTACCGGCTGTCCTGTTGCATGTGCTTCCTTAACAGCCTCTACTACTGCTTTATATTTTTCCTCTTTTGTCTTATATACGGCATCATCTAAATCTTTTCTCTGAACCGGAAGATTCGTCGGGATCTCAATAACATCCATACCATAAATATCACGGAACTCTTTTTCTTCTGTCAGGGCAGTACCGGTCATACCACTCTTCTTCTCATATTTATTGAACAAATTCTGGAATGTAATGGTTGCAAGTGTCTTACTTTCTCTCATTACTTTCACATGTTCTTTCGCTTCAATTGCCTGATGCAGTCCGTCTGAATAACGACGTCCCGGCATGATACGTCCTGTAAACTCATCGACAATCACAACTTCGCCATCCGGTGTTACTACATAATCCTGGTCACGGAACATCAGATTATGTGCACGTAATGCCAGAATAATGTTGTGCTGGATCTCTAAATTCTCAGGGTCTGCAAGGTTCTCAATATGGAAGAACTTCTCGACTTTCTTCACACCGTCTTCTGTCAGATTGACTGATTTTTCTTTTTCATTGACAATGTAATCTCCTGTTTCTTCGATGTCTTCTCCCATGATGGCATTGATCTTGGAGAATTCACCGCTCGCCTCTCCGCGCTCTAACTGGCGGGCAAGGATGTCACATGCCTCGTATAATTTAGTTGACTTATTGCTCTGACCGGAAATAATCAGTGGTGTTCTCGCTTCATCGATCAGGACAGAGTCGACCTCATCGATAACAGCAAAGTTCAAACCGCGCTGAACAAGCTGTTCTTTATAGATGACCATGTTATCTCTCAAATAGTCAAAACCAAGTTCGTTGTTTGTGACGTATGTGATATCGCAGTTGTATGCTGCACGTCTCTCTTCGCTCTCCATACTGTTCAGAACCACGCCGACTGTCAAGCCTAAGAACTGATGTACCTTTCCCATCCACTCTGCATCACGCTTTGCCAGATAATCATTGACCGTAACGATGTGTACGCCCTTTCCTGTCAATGCGTTCAAATACGCCGGCAATGTCGAAACCAAAGTCTTACCTTCACCGGTTCTCATCTCTGCGATTCGTCCCTGATGCAAAATAATACCACCGATCAACTGTACCCGGTAATGCTTCATACCAAGACTTCTGTAAGCAGCTTCACGTACAGTCGCGTATGCCTCCGGCAAAATATCATCTAATGTTTCTCCGTCATTCAGGCGCTGCTTGAATTCTCTTGTTTTATCTCTCAATTCTTCATCGGAAAGTGCCTGCATCTGTGAATCCAATGCTTCAATCTGGTCTACAATTGGATATATTCGTTTTAATTCGTTCTCACTATGTGTACCGAAAATTTTCTGTATTAACCCCATAATCAGTCGTGTACTCCTTGTCTAATTTTACTCTGTTCTCCATTTTATCACTAACCAGTGTTAAATTCAACGAAAAACGTTATAGTTTACCATTTGTTTACCTTTTTGTCATGTTATTCATAATCACTGTTTCTGACTATTTTCCACAATTTTTCGATATGGGATTGCTCCGCCGAACAAATCCAGTGCACTTCCGATTGTATAATCCAGTTTTCCGCCACCGGCTTTCTTAAATTCTTCCAGATCTTCCAGACTTCCGATTCCTCCGGCATAGGTAATCTTTAGACCGTTCCAATCACCCAGCATTTTTACTAATTCCAGTTCCACACCGGATGCCTTGCCTTCTACATCCACTCCATGTATCAGGAATTCGTCACAATATCCTGCCAGTTCATCCAAGGTTTCTTTCGTCAACTTCACTTCGGTAAATGTCTGCCAGCGATCTGTTACAATATAATAATCCCCGTCCTTCTTGCGACAGCTCAAATCCAGTACTAAGCATTCTTTGCCAACCGTTTGTACTAATTTTTCCAGATTCTTTCTATGAAAGACTCCATCCTTGAACACATACGAAGTCACGATCACATGACTTGCACCTGCAAGCAGATATTCTTTTGCATTTTCTGCGGTTATACCTCCACCAATCTGCATCCCTCCCGGATATGCCTTTAATGCAGATAGTGCCTGTTTCTTTGTTTCTTCATAATATTCAGACGTAGACGGATTCAAAAGAATAATATGTCCGCCCTTCAATCCGTCTTTTTGATACATTCTTGCATAATATGCCGCATCCAGATCCGATGCGAAGTTTGTCTTCGCCTTATCCCCTTCATCACAAAGAGAGCCACCAACAATCTGTTTTACTTTTCCATTATGTATATCAATACAAGGTCTGAATTTCATACCTGTTTCTCTCACTTTCCGCTGTCATTTACTTACTCAATTTCCGAACAGCTATTTTGCTTTATCATTTTAGCATGCAAAAGTAAAAAAAGGAAGAGAAAACTGTTTTCCAGCTTCTCTTCCTCTTTACTTTGCCGGTCACAGGTACTGTGACCAGCAACTACTTTACGCCTTTTATCTTACAGCATTATTTTCATTTGCGTTATTTCCATTGTTGGTCATATCATCGACTGCATTATCAATTCCGTCTGTCACATCATCGACTGCATTGTCGATCACACCATCTCCATTACGGTCAACCGCTCCATCTGTAGCCTCATTCGTTGTCCGTTCATTTTGATTCTGTGTATTTGTTTTATTCTCTGTTGTTGAGTTGTTGTCTGTTCCGTTTGTTGTATTATTCGTATCCTGGTTTGCACCGTTTGTTCCTGTGCCTGTTGTTCCACAGGCTGTCATACTTCCCATCAACAGTACGCTTACTACTAATAACAGCATTGTTTTCATTTTCTTCATCTTGATTCTTCCTTTCCATAAAAAATCTTGTACACTTACTATGTGCCTTTTTGTAATTTTTATGTTTAGAAAAATCTGCCATTATTTTTTGTAAATAAAACTTATAACCGTTCTTTCAATTCACCACTGCGATACGCTTCCAGCAGCACTTCCAGATCTGCAATCTGCTCTTTCAAGTCTTTTCCTACATCGGTATCCTCGACAAGTCTTCTTTGCACAACCCGTCGTATCACCATGCTTTCTGAATGAATGTCACTTTCTTTCTCGATTGCAGCTTCTGTCGATTCAAATGGTTCATGTGCTACAAGTAAAAGCCCATATGAATTATAAATCAATGTATATCCGGCAATTCCGGTTTCTCTCTGATATGCCTTTGAAAAGCCACCGTCGATAACCATTACTTTTCCGTTACATTTCACAGGACTTTCTCCGTTTTTCCTCTTGACCGGAACATGTCCATTGATGATATGTGAATCTTCAGAATTGAAATCCAAACCGAATTCTTTCATAATCGATGCCATTACTTTCTCATTCTCTATAAAATGATAATATGGATTCTTCACCTCTTTGTGAGTTTCTTTTTCTGCAAGGAAATATCGTTCGAATGTTGCCATCTTATCCTTGCCGAACAATGGTGAATTTGGATTCAACCAGATATACCACATGATGTCTTTTCCGTTCTGCCAATCCTCCCAGTTCACTGCAAAGAATCCCTTTCTCACGTAGCGTTCCAACGCATCATATAAGGACTTTCCTTTGAATTTCTTACCAAACAAGGTTACCTCTTTCAAAGTTCCGTCTTCATTGAGCGGCACACATCCATGATACAGCAGATTATGGTTATATACTTTGTACAAACTACCTTTGGACAGTAAAAAGCGCATATGTTCCTGGAGTTTTTCGCATCCTGTAAATGCACGTTCCAAACGTTCCATCACATCTGCCTCTTCCGGTGACAGTTCATATGGATTGGCCGGATCGATCGTTGGAAAGTTTGTGTCCAAAAGCTTATACTCTTTTCCTTCCAATGTAATGGTTCCGTTCTCATAATCGATTCGATGCAGAAGTGCTCTGTCTTCCAGACCGAACCCCGGCTGTCTGTGAATTGTCTGGCCTTCGATTTTGAACTGGATAATAGAAATTGCCTTGTGCATTCTTATATTCAGTTCCATCTCCGCTTTGTTCAGATTCTCTTCTCCTTTTAATTTGAAACATGTACATGGATCATCCCCATATGCATGAAGTGCTAATGTAGCCAGCGGAAGCAGATTGATTCCGTATCCATCTTCCAGAATATCCAGATTGCCGTAGCGGGCACAAATACGGATTACATTGGCGATACATGCCCGCTGTCCCGCTGCTGCTCCCATCCATACAACATCATGATTCCCCCACTGGATATCAACCGAATGATAATCCATAAGCTTATCCATAATAATATGCGGTCCCGGACCTCGATCATAAATATCTCCGACAATATGTAAATGGTCTACAACCAATCTCTGAATCAATGAAGAAATTGCGACAATAAATTCTTCCGCCCTGCCGATTCGGATAATGGTCATAATGATCTCATTATAATAAGACTCTTTATCATTTACCTCTGAACGTTCTGTGATCAATTCCTCGATTACATAAGCAAAGTCTTTTGGCAGTGCCTTTCTTACTTTGGAACGCGTATACTTATTCGCCGCACGTTTGCTCACTTCAATCAGACGGTACAGATTAATCTTATACCAGTCTTCCATATTCGGCTCTGTCTTCTTTACCTGTGCCATCTTTTCTTTCGGATAATAAATCAGCGTTGCAAGAGACTGTTTGTCCCTGCTGCTGAGCGTATTACCAAAAACATCATTAATCTTTCTTCTGACAGATCCCGAACCATTCTTCAGCACATGTGCAAAAGCCTCGTATTCTCCATGCACATCTGTGATGAAATGTTCCGTCCCTTTCGGAAGACTCAAGATAGCCTGTAAGTTAATAATCTCTGTTGATGCCGCCGCAATTGTCGGATATAATTCAGATAATCTTTCCAGATATCTCTCTTCTATATTTCTCATAAATGATTCCTTTTCCCCTGAGTCGGATGTTCGCCCGAACTCCGTTTTTATTTCTTGAATATAATCGCAAATCACACCGCTTGTCCTGCAATGCTTTTGTTTAAAATGCAATTACATCGCTCATATCATACATTCCCGCAGGTTTTCCTGCCAGATATTTTGCAGCCTCGACAGCACCTTTTCCAAATACACTTCTTGAATATGCTGTATGTTTGAACTCGATCACTTCATCCGTTCCTGCGAAGATCACCTCATGTTCTCCAACGATTGTTCCCGCACGAACTGCAGAAATGCCGATTTCTTTTGCATCACGTTTCTGACGCACCTGACTTCTGTCATAGACATAATTGTATTCATTATTTAAAGCGTCATTTATTGAATCGGCAAGTGCAAGTGCTGTTCCGCTTGGAGCATCTAATTTCTGGTTATGATGTTTTTCTACCAATTCGATATCATATCCTGCCGGAGCCAGTACCTTTGCTGCATCTTTTAACAGTTTCAGCAACAGATTGATTCCCATTGACATATTAGCAGACTTTAAGATTGCCACTTTCTCTGATGCTGCTTTTATCGCTTTCAACTGTTCTTCTGAATAGCCTGTAGAACAAATTACAGCCGGTACATTTTGGGCTGTACAGTATTCAAGCAGTCCTTCCAGTGCCGCAGCATTGGAAAAATCAATCACTACATCAACTTCCACATCACACTCTGCCGGACTTTTGAATACAGGATATGTATTCTCAATTCCTGTATAAGTATCGATTCCCGCTACGATTTCTACCTGCTCATCTTCCTTTACAAGACCCGTGATCATCTGTCCCATCTTTCCATTGCATCCACTCATCATGATTCTAACCATGTTTCTATCCTCCTGTATTCCATTTCTTTCCAGTAATTTTAATTCCATATTTTATCCAAACGGACATCCTATGAATGATATTTATCCTATCATACAGAAAAGGATATCATATTTGAAGCAATTCCTCAAGAAATGATATCCTTTTAACAAATATAGTTTGCTGCCTCTATTTATATCGAATACAACAACCCATTTATTTTACTTTCCGCTTCTTATTCTATACATTCCAGTTTACTTACAGATACTTCGTAAGCCGTCCTTGTTTCCGTCTCGACTTCGGATAATTTCTTCACATAATTCCGACTCTGGATTCTCCCGAGCAACTGTACATGTTCTCCCACTTCAAATCCGGATGCATATCTTGCATTTCTTCCCCAGCATATACATGGGATATAGTCTGACTTTCCATATGGTCTGTTTACAGCCAAAAGCAAATCTGCGATTTCTCTTCCAAGCGGTGTTTTTCGATAAATCGGCTTCTTACAGATATACCCTTCTAATAGGATATAATTGGTTTTTGCTCCGTCTAGTTCTTCCTCCACAAATTCCAGCTCACGCACGAACACAGACAATACAAGACGATTTTTCTGTTCCTCATGACGATTATAAGAACGGAATTGTCCGGATACTTTGATAAATGTTCCTGTATAATCCTGACTTACATCGATCAAACGTTCTGAGATCGTAAGCGGTATCCTGTCCTCTGAATTGCTCAGACGTTTTACCAGAACATCCATAACATAGAACCCTTCTCCAAATACCTCATGACTATATGTAAGAGGTGAAGCGACCTCTCCCATAATGGTTACCTGATTGTTTTCAATAATCTTATCTGACATAATTAGTAGTTCTCCCTTCCTCTTCGTGGTATTTTTAAGTCATTACTAAATTTATGTCTTTTTTATCTTGTTTAGAACAGATTCCCAAAAGAATCGCTCGACAGCCAAAAACGACATTTTTTGCAGGATGGGGTCTTGTAAATTTAGAATTTTGTGATAGAATAAAAAAGTTGTAACTTTATCATGATATATATAAGAAAGTGTGTGAAGCTATGAAAACAAAACGAGAAGATGTTAGAAATATTGCAATTATCGCTCACGTAGACCACGGTAAAACAACTCTGGTCGATGAGCTTTTGAAACAAAGTGGTGTTTTCCGCGAGAATCAGGAAGTCGCTGAACGTGTCATGGATTCCAATGATATCGAGCGTGAACGTGGAATTACAATTCTTTCCAAGAATACAGCCGTATATTACAAAGGTACAAAGATCAATATCATTGATACACCGGGACATGCTGATTTCGGTGGTGAAGTAGAACGTGTCCTTAAGATGGTAAACGGAGTTGTCCTGGTCGTAGATGCTTTTGAGGGTGCTATGCCTCAGACAAAGTTCGTTCTGCGTAAAGCATTGGAATTGAATCTGCCGGTTATCGTATGTATCAACAAGATTGACAGACCAGAAGCAAGACCGGACGAAGTAATTGACGAAGTTCTGGAACTTTTCATGGATCTGGATGCATCCGACGAACAGTTAGACTGCCCATTTGTATATGCATCTGCAAAAGCAGGGATCGCTGTTTTAGATCTTTCTGATGAAGAGAAAGATATGAAACCATTGTTCGAGACAATCATTGATTATATTCCTGCTCCGGAAGGTGACCCGGAGGCTGCTACTCAGGTTCTGATCAGTACAATCGATTATAATGAATATGTCGGACGTATCGGAGTTGGTAAGGTAGATAACGGAACAATCTCTGTAAATCAGGATGTCGTTGTTGTAAACCATCATGATCCGGACAAACAGCAGAAAGTAAAGATCAGCAAACTATATGAATTTGATGGATTAAATAAAGTAGAAGTCAAAGAAGCTACCATCGGTTCGATCGTTGCCATTTCCGGTATTGCAGATATCTCTATCGGAGATACGATCTGCTCTCCTGAGAATCCAGTTGCAATTCCATTCCAGAAGATTTCTGAACCTACGATTTCTATGCAGTTTATCGTAAACGACAGTCCATTTGCCGGACAGGAAGGTAAATTTGTAACTTCCCGTCACTTACGCGACCGTCTGCTCCGTGAATTGAATACAGATGTCAGTCTTCGTGTAGAAGAAACAGAGAATGCAGATAGTTTCAAAGTTTCCGGTCGTGGAGAGCTTCATTTATCTGTATTGATTGAGAATATGCGTCGTGAAGGTTATGAATTCGCAGTAAGCAAAGCAGAAGTTCTGTATAAAACAGATGAAAACGGTAAGAAATTAGAGCCTATGGAACTGGCATACGTTGATGTACCGGATGAATTTACCGGAACAGTAATCGATAAACTCAGCCAGCGAAAAGGTGAACTCCGCAACATGGGAATGTCAAACGGTGGATACACTCGTCTTGAGTTTTCTATCCCAGCCCGTGGATTGATCGGATATCGTGGAGAATTCATGACAGATACAAAGGGAAATGGTATCTTAAATACAAGTTTTGACGGATATGCTCCATATAAAGGAGATATTCAGTACAGAAAACAGGGTTCTCTGATTGCTTTCGAGACAGGTGAATCCGTAACTTACGGACTTTACAGTGCACAGGAACGTGGAACCTTATTCATTGGTGCCGGAGAAAAAGTATATTCCGGTATGGTAATCGGTCAGAACGGTAAGGCAGAAGACATTGAACTGAATGTCTGCAAGACAAAACATCTTACCAATACTCGTTCTTCCAGTGCAGATGAGGCACTTCGTCTTACACCGCCTCGTATCTTAAGCCTTGAAGAAGCCTTGGATTTCATTGATACCGATGAGCTTCTGGAAGTAACTCCGGAATCACTTCGTATCCGTAAAAAGATTCTTGATGCAAGAATGCGTAAGAGAAGCAATTTAAAATAATATGATAATAAAAAGGAGTAAAAGGATATTCTTTATTTGCCTGAGCAGCAACGTAAAAAGTATCTTTTTACTCCTTTTGCTTTCCGGAAAAATCTGGTATATTTTTGTAGTTTTTTTAATTTCATATTTTTTTCACTCTTTTTTCAGATAATTAGACTATACATTTTCAAAAGCGTGTGCTATAATATCAACATAAATACAGATGAATTTATCATTTTTCTGTATAATATGAACAAAAGGAGTTGATTGGCATGAAATTTATTATCAGCGGAAAGAACATCGAGGTAACACCTGGATTAAAAGACACAGTCGAACAAAAATTAGGAAAACTTGAAAGGTATTTCACTCCTGAAACTGAAATCATTGTAACACTCAGCGTAGAAAAAGACCGTCAGAAGATTGAGGTAACGATTCCTGTAAAAGGCAACATCATTCGTTCTGAACAGACAAGCAACGATATGTATGTATCCATCGACCTTGTAGAAGAGGTAATCGAACGTCAGCTTCGCAAATATAAAAACAAACTGGTCGCAAGAAGCCAGGGACATCCAACTGCTTCTTCCGGCAACAATTTCAAAAAAGAATTCTTTGAATCAGATGATGAGTCTTCTGAAACAGATGAGATTAAGATCGTACGTACAAAACGTTTTGGAATCAAACCAATGTATCCGGAGGATGCTTGCATCCAGATGGATCTTCTTGGACATAACTTCTTTGTATTCTCCAATGCAGAGACAGATGAAGTAAATGTCGTATATAAAAGAAAAGATGGTTCTTTCGGTCTGATTGAGCCAGAATTTAACTAATCTGTAAATTGTAAGATTACATAACACGATGCGCCAACGATAAACAGGTGTCACGTATATGTATATATTTAACTTTGTAGCTTATGTAAAACTTAAAAGAAAGAGCAGAAGCAAAGGATTATCCCATTTGTTTCTGCTCTTTCTCATGTCTTATATCTTCAGCATCTTTCCATCCACACTCGCAAAGCTGCACGCTTCTATTCTCTCAATTCCCGCCTGTCCATTCGTTGCTTCAGTAATCTCCCTTATGATAAACGGTTCCTCTTCTTTGGATATGTAAATAAAAATCTCCACATTATCCTGATAGACCGAATCAACAATCTGAATTCCCCGCTGTCCTAATAAATATTGGATCTTACCAAGTCCGGTATAATCTGTGTCGATTTTTAATTTATACCCTTGTGTTTTCGTAATGATCGCACTTGCTGCAATTCCTTCCTGTGATGCCTGTGTGTACGCTCTTACCAAACCACCGGTTCCCAACAGTGTGCCTCCGAAATAACGTGTGACAACAACCAAAATATTATGAATTCCATTCCCGCGTATCACTTCCAGAATCGGTTTTCCTGCAGTTCCGCTCGGCTCTCCATCGTCACTGCATCTCTCCTGCACTTGTTCATCACCAATTACATAGGCCCAACAATGATGTCTTGCGTCCCAGTACTGTTTCTTTATTTTCTCCAAAATCTGAGTTGCTTCTTCTTCTGTTCCGACCGAAAAGATATCTGCTATAAATCTTGATTTCTTTTCAACAATCTCTGCACTGGCTCCCTGGTAGACTATTTTTATATTCATTCGCTTATTTACCGCTCCTTTTACCATTTCTCATTGTTTACATTATACTAAAGTCCAAAGAAACTACAAGATTTTATTAAATTTTTTTAACTATCCATAAAGATTTTATTTTTTGCTTTATTTAAAATCGTAATTTTGGTATAATAAAAGACAATGGATAAAGGAGGAAATTATTCATGAATTATGGAAAAAATAATCTTTCGCGGAGGAAAAAGTCGATATCCTCAAAGAAAAAGATGAAAAAAAAGCGGGTTGGAGTTCGCTTTTTCAAAGCTCTTCTTATTTGTATTCTTCTTCTCGCAGTAATTGCTGTCGCAGGTGTCGGCATATTTGTCAAGAAGATTATAGATAATACCCCAACGGTAACTCCTGCCGATGTAAAGCCGAATGCTTTCACTACTACCGTAGTTGCCGAATCAGATGGTTCTGTTCTGGAAGAGTTTAAACAATCCGGTTCAAACCGAATTTATAAAAATATCGATGAGATTCCAGTGAATCTTGCACATGCATTTGTTGCAATCGAGGACGAACGTTTCTATCAGCACAACGGTATTGATTTGCAGGGTATCGCACGTGCTGCAGTTGTCGGTATTACTTCCGGCGGTAATTTTTCGGAAGGTGCAAGTACACTTACACAGCAGTTAATTAAAAACAATGTATTCCCGAATTTCGTAGAAGAAAAAACCTTTTACGACCGTTTGGAGAGAAAAATTCAGGAACAGTATCTTGCAGTTGCCATCGAAAAACAGATGTCCAAAGATGAGATTCTTGAAGCATATATGAACACGATCAACCTTGGACAGAGTTGTCTCGGTGTACAAGCTGCGTCAAAACGTTATTTTGGAAAAGATGTTTCAGAACTCACACTTTCTGAATGCGCGGTAATTGCAGGAATCACTCAGAACCCAACCGAATTTGACCCGGTTGTATATCCGGATCAAAACGCCAAACGCCGTGATAAAGTTTTGAAGAACATGTTAGAGCAAGGTTATATTACACAGTCTGAATATGACGAAGCCAAGGCAGATCCCGTTTACGAGCGTATTCTTCCGAATGCTTCCGAAGAAGATACAACCCCTTACTCTTACTTCAACGATGAATTGTCACAGCAGATCATCAAAGACTTAATGGAACGTAAATCTTACACTGAGACACAGGCTTATAATGCACTTTACAGTGGAGGACTTACGATCACTTCTACTCAGGATCCTGCAATCCAGCAGATTTGTGATGAAGAAGTGGCAAATAACGATGTCTACCCAGTTGGTACAGAGTATGGTCTGGAATATGCTTTGACGATTTACCGGGCAGACGGCTCTATCGAAAACTATAGCAAAGAGATGCTTGCTGAATATGTCCAGAATGCTTGGGGAAGAGAGTATCCACTGATATTCTCTTCACCGGATGAAGCGTATATGGCTATCAATGAGTACAAATCAACTTTGAACATTGCCGAGGGAGAAACTGTCGATGAAAGTATCGATATCACACCTCAGCCTCAGGTTTCTGTTGTCGTGATGGAACAGTCTACAGGAAAGGTAAAAGCGATTGTCGGTGGACGTGGCGAGAAGACTTCCAGTCTTTCATTGAACCGAGCAACCGATTCAACCAGACAGCCAGGTTCTTGTTTTAAAGTATTATCTACTTACGCTCCGGCTCTGGATTCTTCCAAATATACATTGGCTACACCGCTCAAAAATGACGGACCATATGTATATTCAAATGGAGACAAAGCAGAAAACTGGGACAAGGTCTATCCAGGAACTTCAACTGTACGCTATTCTATCGAACATTCGATTAACGTAGCGGCATTGAATACAATTACGGATATCGGACCTCAGACAGCCTATGATTATTTGCAGAACTTTGGTTTTACAACTTTGGTCAACTATGATAACGATAACTTTCCGGGTATGACGGATGTGCTTCCTTCTACTGCATTGGGTGGTATCACACGTGGTGTATACAATATTGAGTTAACAGCAGCTTATGCTACAATTGCCAATAACGGAACTTATATCAAACCATATTTATATACAAAGGTTCTTGACCATGATGGTAATGTACTTCTTGATAACAGTACACCGGATTCTCATCAGGTAATCAAAGATTCTACTGCCGCACTGCTTACAAGTGCCATGCAGGATGTAATCAACAAAGGAACCGGTACTGCTGCCCGCCTCGACAATATGCCTGCTGCCGGAAAAACAGGTACAACAGAAAAGAGTAACGACTTATGGCTTGCAGCATACACTCCATACTATACAGCTTCTGTATGGGGCGGATATGATGCCAACAAGCCAATGGAAAACATTTACAACCAGTCTTGGCACGAAGTACTTTGGAAAAACATTATGACACGAATCCACGCAGGACTCCCGCCAAAAGACTTTACAATGCCATCTTCTGTACAGCAGAAAACAATCTGTACACAGACAGGCTACCTTGCAACTTCAAGCTGTCCGGCATTGACAGAATATTTTGCGGAAGGAACCGCTCCAACCCAGAGTTGTTCCGGACATGTAGTCAAATCTACTACAACGGATACCGATAAGTCAAAGAAATCCTCGCAGAATCAGGATTCCGATGATGATAGCGACAGCGATTCTACCGGAACTAATACTTCTGATAATACAACAGATAACTCTGGAAATGATTCTAACGGCGGTAATCCGTCTGGCGGTGATGCATCCGGTGGTGATTCATCTGGCGGTGATTCATCCGGTGCTCCAAGCGGTCAATAATAATAAATATATTGATTCCTTTTATATTTCTTCTATAATGGGTGTTCCTTTCAGGAATTTCCCATTATAGAAAAGGACTTCAGAAGAAGTATATACTCTCTTCTGAAGTCCTTTTTATATCCTTAACATTTATAATATTCTATTCTTGTCTGTTATCTATCTATTCTTTGCAAGATTCTCCTGCACTCTCTTGTACAACTCCTGAGCTGCATTGTATCCCATCTGTTTCTGTCTATGGTTAACTGCTGCTGACTCTACAATGATTGCAAGATTACGTCCCGGACGAATCGGAATTTTATGACATACAACTTTATTGCCAAGAAATTCTGTATAACTTTCTTCAAGTCCCAAACGATCATACTCTTTCTCTCTGCTCCAGTCCTCTAATGTAATGACCAAATCAATATTCTGAGTTTCACGTACACTCTGTACACCAAACATTGATTTCACGTCTACAATACCGATTCCTCGAAGTTCAATAAAGTGTCTTGTAATATCCGGTGCCGAACCAACCAGTGTCTCGTCACTGACTTTACGAATCTCTACTACGTCATCGGTCACAAGACGATGTCCACGTTTGATCAGTTCCAGTGCAGCCTCACTTTTGCCGATTCCGCTCTCTCCCATAATCAAGACACCGACACCATATACATCCACCAGTACACCATGGATAGAAATGCATGGCGCAAGCTTTACATTCATCCAGCGAATCAATTCAGCCATGAATCCGGATGTCTGCTTTTCTGTCTGAAAAATCGGAATTTCCTGTTTCTCTGCCTTTTCAAGCAGCTCTTTATCCGGCTCCAGATTTCTGCTATACACAATACATGGAACCTTATAAGATACCAATTCATCATAAATCTGCAGTTTTCGCTCGTAATCCAAAGTCTCTAAATATGTGTACTCTACATATCCAATAATCTGTACGCGATCCGAATCGAAATGATCAAAGAATCCGGATAACTGCAATGCAGGTCTGTTCACTTCCGGAATACTCACTTCTTTTCCTTTCAATTCAACTGCCGGTGTCAGGTTCTTCAACTCCATCTTTTCTGCTAATTCACTTAATTTCACACCTTGTCCCATAACTGTTTCTCCTCTTCTAGCTATTGTCTTCATTCACTCTTCTCTCTGCAAATCTCAGACAGTTTTTTTGCCGTAGGCTTTGTCTCTATTTTATCACTAATGGAAAAATTTGTACACAGATTCTGCTGCCTTTTCATTCATTGACGGAATTTGTGCGAGTTCTTCTACTGTCGCAGCCTTTATTGCATCCAAACTTACAAATTCACGCATAAGACTCTTTCTTCTGGATGGTCCAATTCCCTCAATATCATCCAAAATAGAATGTACCTGGCCTTTTCCTCGCAATTGTTTATGATATTCTATCGCAAACCGATGTGCTTCATCCTGAATCCGCGTAATCAGTCGAAATGCTTCGGATGAACGGTCAATTGCAATTTCTTCATTTTCGAAATAAAGTCCTCTTGTTCTATGATGGTCATCTTTTACCATTCCACAGACCGGTATATCCAAGTGAAGTTCACCCAGAACTTCCAATGCGATATTCACCTGACCTTTTCCGCCATCCATCAAAATCAAATCCGGGAAAGTTGTAAATCCACCCAACTCCTTACTCTCTTCCCGCTCTTTTAATCCATGAGTGAATCGTCTTGTAAGTACTTCTCGCATACTTGCATAGTCATCGGCACCTTTGACGCCTTTGATCTTAAACTTGCGATAATCATTTTTCTTTGGTTTTCCACGTTCATATACTACCATTGAACCGACCGACTCAAATCCGTTTGTATTGGATATATCATAAGCCTCCATTCGGTAAATATCCGAGATACCAATCAATTTTTCTATCTCTTTTACCGCACCGATTGTACGTCCCTCTTCCCTCTTGAGACGTTCCTTATCCTTCGTCAGAACCATTTTTGCATTGTTCGCCGCCAATTCTACCATCTTCTCTTTTGAACCTTTTTTCGGCACGACAATCGTCACTTTGCCGCCACGTTTAGCTGACAGCCATTCCTCGATCAATTTGCCATCTTCCAGCGGCTCCTGCACCATCAATGTACTTGGAATAAATGGTGTTCCTGCATAATATTGTTTGATAAAACTGTCTATAATATTTGCCTTTAATTCATCTTTTTGAATCTTCAGATAAAAATGGTCTCTTCCGATCAATCGTCCGCCACGGATAAAAAATACCTGTACTACCGCATCTTCTCGTTCCGTAGCTACTGCCAGCACATCTCGGTCTTCCCAGCTGCTGTCTGTAATTTTCTGTTTCTGTGCTATTTTATTCACACTGTTAAGCAATTCTCTGTATTCAATTGCCTTTTCAAATTCCAGATCTTCCGATGCCTGTATCATCTTAGCTTCCAGTTCTTTTTGAATCGGCTCATAATTTCCATTCAAAAAACGGATTACTTCATGAATCGATTTGCCATACTCTTCCTGTGAAATGTATCCCTGACACGGAGCATCACATTGCTTAATATGATAATTCAGACACGGTCTTTCTTTCCCCGTATCCCTTGGCAAATTTCTGTTGCAGCTTCGAATATGATAAAGTTTGTGCAGTAACTCTATTGTATCTCTTACCGCCTGACTACTCGTAAATGGCCCAAAATACTTTGCTTTATCTTTCAACATCTTTCTTGCAAGCATGACTCTCGGATATGGTTCATTTGTTGTTACTTTTATAAATGGATATGCTTTATCATCCATCAACATCGTATTATACTTTGGATGATGTTCTTTAATCAGATTGCACTCTAACACCAGTGCCTCTAATTCCGAATCCGTTACAATATATTCAAATCTACGGATGTGGGTAACCATCTGCTCGATTTTCACCCCTTTATTCCGGCTGCTCTGAAAATACTGTCGTACACGATTCTTCAGGCTGATTGCTTTACCCACATAAATAATATGATCATTTTCATCGTGCATCAGATAAACCCCCGGTTTTCCCGGCAGCTTTTTTAATTCTTCCTGTATATCAAAATTCTGTTCCTGCATGACTTTATATTGCTCCCTTACTTATTTAAAAGTTTTGTCTTATAAATGAATGATATCCATCTTACCTTTTTCTGTACGTATGGTAAGAAAAGCAGGGATGACTTCATCCCTGCCTCGTCTCTACTCCTCTGTCTCACTCTGAGCAAGAGGTTCTTTCTCTTCTTGTACTTCTGTCGTATACTCTGTAAAATATTCTTCCGTTTCCGTTGTCTTTTCTTCTTCCGGCTGAACAGAATCTTCCGTGTGTACGTTTTCTGTCGGTTTCATCACAATTCGTTCTTCTTTTTTCTCTTTGCCGTCCTGTGTCTCCTCTGGCTCCGGAATTCCTTTTACTTCTCGGAAAATCTTCATAAATTCTTTACCGGTAATCGTTTCTTTCTCAATTAGGAATGCTGCGATCTTATCCAATGCTTCTCTGTTTTCTGTCAGAAGACGTTTGGCTTCATCGTATGCCTTCTTCAACATCTCCATCACTTCTTTATCGATTTCTGCTGCCGTTGCTTCACCACAGTTAAGTACCGCACGTCCATCCAGATAACGATGCTGTACCGATTCCAGACCGATAAGTCCAAATTTCTCAGACATACCATATTGTGTGATCATTGCTCTTGCAATCTTTGTTGCCTGTTCAATATCATTGGATGCTCCGGTCGTAACCGTATCAAATACAATCTCTTCTGCTGCACGTCCGCCCAATGTACCTACCAGCATTGCTTCCAATTCTTTCTTTGTATTCAAGAACTTCTCTTCTTCCGGTGTATGCATAACATAACCGAGTGCTCCCATCGTTCTTGGCACGATCGTAATCTTCTGTACCGGCTCTGCATCTTTTTGAAGTGCACTTACCAGTGCATGTCCCACTTCATGATAAGACACAATTTGACGTTCCTCGTTGCTCATGATTCGATCTTTCTTCTCTTTTCCTACCAAAACGACTTCCACAGCCTCAAATAAATCTTTCTGACTTACAACCTGACGACCATTCTTCACCGCATTGATTGCAGCTTCATTGATCATATTGGCAAGGTCTGAACCAACGGCTCCGGATGTTGCAAGTGCAATTGCTTCCAGATCCACGGTCTCATCCATCTTTACATCTTTTGCATGTACTTTCAGTATCTCTACTCGACCTTTCAAATCCGGTTTATCCACAATGATCCTTCGGTCAAAACGCCCCGGTCTTAAAAGTGCAGGGTCAAGAACTTCCGGTCTATTTGTTGCTGCAAGTAACAATAAACCTTTATTGGTATCAAATCCATCCATCTCGGCAAGCAGCTGATTCAATGTCTGCTCACGTTCATCGTTACCACCGCCCATTGCTGTATCTCGGCTCTTACCGATTGCATCAATCTCGTCAATAAACACAATACATGGTGCCATCTGCTGTGCCTGTTTGAATAAGTCACGCACTCTGGATGCTCCGACTCCCACATACATCTCCACAAATGCAGAACCGGATAATGAGAAGAACGGAACTTTTGCTTCTCCTGCAACTGCTTTTGCAAGCAATGTCTTACCGGTTCCCGGAGGACCTACAAGAAGTGCACCTTTCGGCAGCTTCGCTCCGATACCGGTATATTTGCCAGGGTTATGCAGGAAATCTACCACTTCCTGCAAAGACTCTTTTGCCTCGTCTTCACCGGCAACATCCTGGAATGTTACACCGGTCTCTTTCTCCACATATACTTTTGCATTACTCTTGCCGATTCCCATCATGCCGCCGCCCTTTGTCATACGCTTCATGATGAAATTGAATATGATCATCAGCATGATAATAGGAAGGATCACAGTCACAAACATCTCGAATATCACAGAAGACATCGTATCCGGAATCTCCTGTTCGTAATCTACACCTGCCTGATATAATCTATCCGGAAGTGTATCGTCATTCACTACACCGGTATAATAGTCCGGCTCTCTTGTGTCTGTACTGCTACTCTCTGCAACTCCAAGTTGCTTGGCCAAATCGTCTGCCAGATCCTGCGCTTCCTGCAATGTACTGTTCTCGTCCGTCGTTGTCTGTGCTTCCGAATTCTGAGTATCTGTATTATCCGTACTGGTTGTTTCATCCGTACTATCCAATTCTTCTTTAACTGATACGCCATCTTTTAAAGTGATATAAATACGAGATGAACTAATCTTTACTTTATCTACTTTGCCGTCATCTACCATCTTCAAGAATTTATAATAGCTGATTTCCTGCGGATTCTTATCCTGCATCAACGAATAAAGTCCCATGACAATAAAAATAGCCAGTAAGGTGGTAATTACGACAACGCCCCATCCCTGCCGGTTATTCTTAGGATTATTGTTATTATTTTGATTATCCATTCTGTTCCTCCTCAAGTCCACTATCATTATTATAAATTCCGTAAACTTATAAATCAATAAAAAAATAGTGAAAATATTGTAAACAACAGCAATTATATAGTATACTAGTTGTCGTAGGATTTGTTTCTGCTACGAATCATGTCACAAAACGTGAGGAAACTTCCTATAAATCTAAAATAATGTCATTGAAATAAAGAGAGGTCAACATGAAAATAGGTTTTGATAATGAAAAGTATCTAAAAATGCAGTCCGAACATATCCGTCAGCGAATCGAGCAGTTTGACCACAAACTGTATCTTGAATTTGGCGGAAAACTTTTTGACGATTATCATGCATCCAGAGTGCTTCCGGGATTTCAGCCGGACAGCAAACTGCAGATGCTGAAACAATTAAGTTCTCAGGCGGAAATTATCATTGTAATCAGTGCAAAAGATATCGAAAAGAACAAAGTACGTGGGGATTTGGGGATCACTTACGATTCAGATGTTCTCCGCCTCATGGATTCCTTCCATGATAATGGGCTCTATGTAGGTAGTGTTGTGATCACACAGTATTCCGGTCAGGAAAGTGCCTTGATGTTCCGTCACCGTTTGGAAAAACTGAACATCAAAGTTTACATGCACTATAACATTCCTGGCTATCCTTCTAATATCGCTCAGATTGTCAGCGATGAAGGATACGGAAAGAATGATTATATCGAAACAACCAGACCTCTGGTCATTATTACTGCGCCGGGACCGGGAAGCGGTAAGATGGCAACCTGTCTGTCACAGTTGTACCATGAGCACAAAAGAGGCATTCATGCCGGCTATGCTAAGTTCGAGACATTCCCAATTTGGAATCTCCCACTGAGTCATCCGGTTAACCTTGCTTATGAAGCTGCAACTGCTGATCTGAACGACATCAATATGATTGACCCATTCCATCTGGAAGCCTATGGTGAAACGACAGTAAACTACAATCGAGATGTAGAGATTTTCCCTGTTCTCAACACCATTTTCCATAAGATTTACGGAAAGAGTCCATACAAATCACCTACTGATATGGGTGTTAATATGGCTGGAAATTGTATCTGCGATGACGAAGTATGTCGCGAAGCATCCAAACAGGAGATTATTCGCCGCTACTACGAATCTAAGAATGCAATTTTAAAAGGAACCTGTTCCGAAGAAACAACACAGAAACTGGAGCTTCTTATGAGTCAGGTCGGCGTAACCGTTCAGGATCGTCCTGTCGTTGCAGCCGCAATGAATCGCGCCGAAGAGACCAATGCTCCTGCTGCTTCTCTGGAACTGCCTGATGGTCAGATTGTAACCGGTAAGACATCTGCTCTTCTTGGTGCTTCTGCCGCACTTTTGCTTAACGCGATCAAAGAGCTGGCAGGTCTGGATCACGAACTCCAGATTATTTCACCAGAATCTATTGAGCCAATCCAGAAGCTCAAAACAGAGTATCTGAAGAGCCAGAACCCACGTCTTCACACCGATGAAGTACTGATTGCACTTTCAGCAAGTGCCGCTACACGTGAAGATGCCGCCCTTGCATTACAGCAGCTTCCAAAACTGCGCGGATGTCAGGCTCATACTTCCGTTATGTTGTCTAATATAGACATCAAAACATTCAAAAAACTTGGAGTTCAGCTCACATGTGAGGCAGTCTACGAGAACGGACATGTCTATCACTAAATAGTTATCGGATGAGATTTTGTCAATTTTTTCTCAATCCGGCAAATTAGGACTGTATTTTTCCTTTTAACAGGTGTATACTTTTTTCGTGATTTTGTAAACGCAACAGATTTACTTAAAAGATTTATACAGAGGAGGATAATATGGCAGTAAAATATGTATTTGTTACCGGAGGAGTCGTATCCGGTCTTGGAAAAGGAATTACGGCAGCATCACTTG
>DAVZKO010000013.1:0-34826 GCA_052272205.1 Schaedlerella sp.
ATCGATTGTCTCTTCGATTGTATCGCAAACAGAACCCATAGCAACGATAACGTGCTCTGCATCCTCTGCTCCATAGTAGTTGAACAGTTTGTAATCTGTTCCTATCTTCTCATTAACTTTGTCCATGTATTTCTGAACAACGCCTGGAAGAGCATCGTAATATGGGTTACATGCTTCTCTTGCCTGGAAGAAGATATCCGGGTTCTGAGCTGAACCTCTCTGGCATGGATGGTTTGGATTCAATGCGTGTGCACGGAATTCATCGATTGCATCCATGTTCACCATATCTTTCAGATCTTCGTAATCCCATGTCTCGATTTTCTGAATCTCGTGAGATGTTCTAAATCCATCAAAGAAGTTGATGAACGGAAGTTTTCCTTCCAATGCTGCACAGTGTGCTACTGGTGTTAAGTCCATAACTTCCTGAACACTTGATTCACAAAGCATAGCTGCACCAGTCTGACGACAGGCGTAAACATCAGAGTGATCACCGAAAATGTTCAGTGCGTGGCTAGCCAGTGCACGAGCAGATACGTTGAATACTCCTGGTAACTGTTCTCCTGCTACTTTATATAAGTTAGGAATCATAAGAAGTAATCCCTGTGATGCTGTAAATGTTGTTGTTAATGCTCCTGCTGATAAGGAACCATGTACAGCTCCTGCTGCACCTGCTTCTGACTGCATCTCTGTTACCTGTACAGTCTGTCCGAAAATATTCTCTCTACCTTCTGTAGCCCATTCGTCAACGTGCTCTGGCATAACAGATGATGGTGTAATAGGGTAAATAGCTGCAACTTCTGTGTAAGCATAAGATACGTGAGCTGCTGCCTGATTACCATCCATGGTCTTCATTTTTCTTGCCATTTCTTGTTCCTCCTTAAATAGTACATTGCAAAAAGTTATTATTTCACATGTAAATTTATTATATCTCTAAATTTGCCAAAAGTCTATAGAATCCACTGTGGTTTTTGTTTCTTTTCCAATACATTGTACAAAAAATGTATGCTTTTGCCATATCTTTATGACATATTTGTTAATAAAATAACAGAAAACAATACAGAGGTCATTTTTGTATACTCTCTTACGACATTTCTGTATATGCCCGGCAATACATTTTCTTTTTAAAAAAGAAAAACACATGGGGTACGCTTACTTGCGCCCCCCATGTGCTTTCTTTCTCGTATATCTGATTTTCTGAATCATCAAAATAATTCCTGTTGTTGCAACGATGAGCGCTGCTAAAAGCTGTGAAACCGGTAACCCGACTCCCGGCAATATCAATTGGTCGGTACGGAGTCCTTCAATCCACACTCTTCCAAGTCCATACCCAAACAGATACATCAGGAACAGCTCGCCGTTATACTTCTTATGTTTTCTGTATAAGAACAAAATCAACAGAACCATCGCACACCACAACGATTCATAGAGAAATGTCGGATGTACCTGAATATACTCGGCACCTCGAATCGTCTGCACGTGTGCCCACATCGTCTCCGTAATATCTCCGTCTCTCACGGCATCCACCGGAAGTCTCATAGCAAATAGCGAATCGGTATACTCGCCAAATGCTTCACGATTAAAGAAGTTTCCCCATCGTCCAAGCATCTGCCCATTTACCAGCGACATTGCAACGGTATCAAAAATCAATGGTGCACTGATCTTTTTCACTTTGGCACAAATCAGTACAGCGATCACAGCACCTATCACACCACCATAAATCGCAAGTCCGCCTTCCCGCAGATTGAAAACATCCAGTATGTTATCTTTGTACATATCCCATGAAAATACAACATAATAAATTCTCGCCCCGATAATTCCGACTATTACCCCAAAGATTCCCATATCCAGATAGTCTTCCGGATTCTGCCCTGTCCGTTTTGCCTCTCTTGTTGCGATCCAGAATCCGAGCAGAATTGCGGTTCCAATAATAATTCCATAATATGCGATATCAAATCCATGTATGGAAATAACCTTTCCCACATGATTTAATGTAATTCCCAAATGAGGAAAACTGATATCATAATGCATTCTTTTACTTCCTCCATCCAGCTATATTCCACCAGGAAGTTACCACTCACACGCCTCTTGACGCCTTGTTACTCCGGCACTTCTTAAAATGGAACATCTCATTATAAGTTATACATTGAATCGGAATACGATGATATCTCCGTCCTGTACGACATAGTCTTTACCTTCCAGACGGACCAGACCTTTTTCTCTTGCAGCCGCATGTGTTCCGCACGCGATCAGATCATCATAGCTCACGATCTCAGCACGAATAAATCCGCGTTCAAAATCAGAATGGATCTTACCTGCTGCCTGTGGAGCTTTCGTTCCTTTCTTGATTGTCCATGCACGCACTTCCGGTTCTCCGGCTGTCAGATAACTGATCAGTCCAAGCAGACTGTAACTAGCTTTGATCAATTTTTCAAGGCCTGACTCAGATAATCCAAGATCCTCTAAGAACATCTTCTTCTCTTCATCATCCAGCTCTGCAATCTCCTGCTCGATCTGAGCACATACAACAAATACTTCAAATCCTTCTTTTGCTGCATACTCACGGACTGCCTGTACTCCTTCATTCTGGGCTCCGTCGTCTGCCAGATCATCCTCGCATACATTTGCTGCAAAGATAACCGGTTTTGCTGTCAGCAGATTATAGCTGTCAATCAATTCCTGTTCTTCTTCAGACTCTGCTTCAAAGCTCTTAGCCAGACGGTTGTCCTCCAAATGAGCTTTGATTCTCTGCAGCAGTTCCAATTCTTTCGCTGCTTCTTTATCATTTCTTGCAACCTTTGTTGTCTTGGCAATTCTTCTTTCAAGAATCTCAAGGTCAGAGAAAATCAACTCCAGATTGATTGTCTCAATATCACGCAACGGATCAATACTTCCGTCTACATGTACGATATTGCTGTCCTCAAAACATCTTACAACATGTACGATCGCATCTACTTCACGGATATTAGCAAGAAACTGGTTACCAAGTCCCTCTCCTTTTGATGCTCCTTTTACAAGTCCGGCGATATCAACAAATTCGATTACGGCCGGAACAATCTTCTTCGTATTGTACATCTTTCCCAATACATTCAGACGCTCGTCCGGTACAGTAACAACACCGACATTCGGGTCGATTGTACAGAATGGATAGTTTGCTGACTCTGCTCCTGCTTTTGTTAATGAATTGAAAAGTGTACTTTTTCCTACGTTCGGTAAACCGACGATTCCTAATTTCATCTTTGTATATTCTCCTTTAAATTTCCTTTATTTTATGGTGTTTGTGCTTTCTATCAATTATATCGAGTGCCACAACGAGTGCCACGAATATATTTGTCATATATACTTTTATCCTACATTTAACGCATAAGACACCTTGTTGATTTCTTTTTGTTTTTCATCCTCTGTAATATGAACATATAGATTCATGGTTATTCCTATATTTGAGTGTCCTAATATCTTTTGTAAGGTTTTCGGCATCATACCACCTTCAATACATCTCGTTGCAAAAGTATGTCTTAATACATGCATTGAAAACTTGTTAATTTCAGCTTTCTCACATATTTTAAACAACATTGTATCGTAAGTACTATTTTTTACCGGCTCTCCCTTTCGACTCAAAAAAATATATTCACTCCATTCTATCGGAATTACTTTTATCTTTTTATTCTTTTCCTTTTGAGCCTTTAATATCCTAATAGCTTCGTCAGTCAATGGAATGGTGCGATAACCGGATTTACTCTTAGGCTCTCCAACTCTCCATTCCCCAACACTATGTCGATATTCCATAGAGCGTTGAATTTTTAATACTCTGTTTGTGAAGTCCACATCTTCCCATTTAAGCCCTATCAGTTCTCCTGTTCGAAGTCCTGTTTGCAATATAAAACGGTATTGATTTTCATAACTTCGCCCTTTCGCTTGTTCCAAAAATTTCTTTTGTATATCAATCGTAAGTGCTTCTTTCTTCTGTGATGGTTTTCCCATATCACTTTTTACTGATTTCTTACAAGGATTATTTAAAATAATCTCATTCTCTTTTGCAAATTCAAGCATGTTAAAAAGAGTTATACGTGTTTGATATAGAGTTGAAGTTCTATACCCTTCATCTGCCATATTCATAAAAATCTTTTGACAATGAATCGGTTTTACTTCTGTTAATAGTTTCTTTCCTATTACATTCTGAATATTTTTGTAATAACGTTCCGTATAATTTCGAACAGTATTCGGACGAACAGTTTTCTTTTTCACATCAATCCAGTATTCAAACCAAGCATCTACTACCATACTCGTAGCTTGTTCTATATCACTATGTTCATTTATGTATGTTGCATCTGCAAGCCATTGTCTTACTTCCTGCAACTTCTTAGAGCGTTTTGCTTTTCGCTTTCCGAATCTATCTACAAACCTTGCACAATATGTTCCATTAGGTTGTTGATAAATTCCTTCACCGAGCTCCTTTCCTCTTAAATCTTTTCC
Organism: Schaedlerella sp.; assembly: GCA_052272205.1. Lineage (GTDB taxonomy): Bacteria > Bacillota > Clostridia > Lachnospirales > Lachnospiraceae > Schaedlerella. Next base: position 4,471 of record DAVZKO010000013.1, read on the forward strand.
CATTATTCAAGCTCCTTCCAATAAAAAGAAGCTCCAATATAGCAACTTATAGATTACCACAATGTAGCTTCAAATTCAATGTAAATCAGCATTTTTTATAATTCAATATTGTTTTCAATGAATCGCTCAAATTCCTTTCTTTTCACCAATTTCTTTTTCCCAACGTATAACACAAACGGGCATCTTGGTGACTTAAGCAATGCTGCTATTTTATTCTGTCCGATATTTGAAAATTCGGAAGCTTCTTCTATCGTAAGATTTGCCTTTTCCCATATAGGTATTTCCGTTTCTCTTCTCATTTCTGCTCTCCTCTACTTTTATATATTATTTTCCTCTTGCATCTCTTTGTTTAGTATCTTTTTTCTTGAACTATAACGTCTTGAATCCAACAACTTTGTAAAGAAAAACGTCTTATCAACTATTAATTTTAGTAACGTATAATCATTATTTCTTGCATATGTAACCAACTCTTCAAATTCCAAAAAATTCTCTGCCTCTATAATATCAATAACATTTGACAAAAATTCGCTTGTACTACTTTCTATTAAGAACTTTTCAATTTCAAACCCACATCCAAATTCAATATCTTCTATTCGATAAGGCGTTTTGTCAGGATTTTCTGCATGAACAAAATAATCGTACATTCCTTTTGGTGATAAAACTATTTCTACATGCTTTGGCGCATTGAGACATCCATTCACCAAGCTTGACACTTGAGAATAGCTCTTCAAAGATTCGAAAAAAAACGCTCCATGTTTATGGGATTTTTTGATTTCCCCAGTTTGATTATTCATATCTTGGTCATGCCACGGACTTAAAATGTATGGTACATGCAATTCATCTAATGCTCTTAAATAATCCGCTGGAGCACTATCTTTATAAAATATAAATGCCCATTTATTACTTCTTTGTTCTTTTTTCTTGTCCATCATTCAACTCCTAAATTATTATTGATTATTGATTCCACGGGGGTCGTAGTAACCCCGTGGTTTTACACAAGCTAGACGAGATGCTTCTTGCATCTGCCTTCAGCAAGCAGAAGCATCTCATACTCATCACATTAACTTTGTTCCTTCGAGCCTTTCACAATGCTTGTGATTTTCAAATTTCGAGAAAGAATAATCAGGAAATTGACTTGTTATTTCCCTGTACAATACATCCTTCATCTCATCAAACTTTCTGCGGGATTGAAGCCCATTCCATAACTTTACAAAACAAACAATATTTTTCTTTCTAATATCTATTATAGACGTTTTAATTATCCTTGTTTTTTTACTGTTGTTTTCTGTACAATTGGCATCTTTAAAAAGATTTTTTCTTATTCGATAAGTCATCCAAATTGAATATAGCCAATTCATCAATGAATCGTGTACTATTCTATGAACCAATTCCGGAATCACTAATAACAACAAAATGCCAAAAGATATCACCATCATCCAGTCTACCGCACGAATCATTTGTTCAAAAATCCCACTCATTACTTTTGAATATTGCAACAAAGAACCATTTACGTCTTTCAAAAAATTATTTTCCACAAATTTAAGCGGAAATCTAATTAACAGTAATAATAGCAACTCAGATATCATTACTTCATTGATTCGAAGAGTTCGCATAAAATATGATTTTTTCATTCCTATTTCTCCTTCGTATAATATGTTGGTGTCAACAATGGAACAACCTGAAATGGATGTTCTGAATCGATTATTTGAATTAGCCCAGTCCCTTTACCTTGAGGTATCACTATCCCTTCCAAGTCTAAATCAGGGAATAGAAATTGAGTAGTCTTTGTATTTATATTTCCGACCTGAACCAAAACATTCATTTGTTCACGGCAAGAAATTGGTATAGCGTTACTGTCAAATCTCTGTGAACAAAGCAATAGATGAACTTTCGTAGCTCTACCAAGCAACGATACCTGTATGAGTAAACTATAAAAAGCTTCTTTGACTGCTTTTGTTGCACCTTCACTAAGTGCCAGAAGTTCATCAATAACAATGGTGTAATGCCTAAAATCAGCCTTTTTATTATTGTAGAGAGTTTGTTGCCTTTCATGAATTAATTCTAGGCATTTACTTAATTCATTATTCACAGCAGATACGAAGTCACTCTTACTTTGGCTTCTGTTCGGAGCAATCACCTCAACACCGTTGTCACGCCCCCATCTACTCGGCGTATCAAATTTAGGGTCGACAATTATCAAATCCGAAATATGTCTCAAAATTGTTAACAGGTAGGTAAGAAAGTATGACTTGCCTGCTCCGGAGTTCCCGGCAACAAGTATTCCCGTTATCCTGTCATAGTTTACTGTTAGATTTTCCATAATTGGAATTTCATTTCCATCCAACTTAGATACAAAATTTTCCACATCTTTAATTATTAACCTTTTAGCAATTCCCTTACTCCACGGAAAAAACAGCGCGCGTTTCACATGAATATCATCTGTATCTAATGGAACAAAATATGCGCCCGTTTGCTTTAACAACGAATACTCGGGATATAATGACGCATTACATATTGAATAAATTTTCTGATAAAGTTCATCATCTATGACATAACTTGCTGGTAAACGAGGGATAAAAAAGAATCCCTCATTTTCTACTTTTACAGTAAACGAATTTGTATATGACGTTTCTCCATTTATCTGCAATGCCATATTAAGTGCTCGGAGTAAATAGTTTTCAATCTCTGCCCTCATCATTTTTTCTCCTCTACTGCTTCTGCTCTAAAATATACTCTGGAACGAATTTCAATCGCTTCTAACTTTTCTAAGGCAACCTCTGAGAGGAACTTTGGAAGCTTTGGTTTTTCTGCAAATTTTACAGCAAAGGGATTCACACCTTCTTGAACAAAGAAGAGCTTATAACCCGTGACTTCTTCTGTTCGTTTTCCTTCAACCCATTTATTTTGTATCTCTATCTCAGCTGATACACTTATAATTGGTTTTTTATCTGATAAATAACTATTAGCCGTTGTTTCACTATAACTACTATTAAAATTTTTTCTATACATTTTTTACCTAGCTCTTTCTGATACCATCTTAGGTCGTATCCACCTTCTTTTTCATACCACATTTTGCATAGGAAGAATTATGTCTAAATGTAGTAGTAAGCTACTACATTTTGGTTATTTTTTTGAGTTAGTATAAAACTAACTCATTCTTATTTAAAAGTCTGTTTATATAAATTGTATAAAGCACATTTTATAATGTATGTTTGTCTGGGTCCTCGTTTAGCATCTTCACACAAATAGATGCGTAAATATTCTAATCTTTCCAATGTTTTCACCGGAAAATAGATGCGTGGAAGAGTATTATCTTCAAAATCTGCTGGAATTTTATCAGACGCAATATCTGTCTCGTCTTCCAATTCCCTCCAATCTTGTAAATCAAAGGAATCCGTTGACCGAATTGCTAAATCAACAATACTTCCTGTTGTAACATTCAAGTCTAAATTTATAGAAACACCGTCTAAAGGATAATTGTCAGCAAGTAGCTTTTCTGCATTTTCTAACAAATTTTGACTTTTAAGCTGATAATATAACTGTTTATCATAATACGAAAGCAATTTATTTAACCAGAATTTTGCTTCCCTAGAAAAACGAAGTGTTTTATATATCCTTTCCATTATACCCCTCCAAGCATAAATGTGCTTTTGTTGTAGCGCGCTAATACTTCCTTGCAACTTTATGCTATCATATCCTAATGAAATATTCAAGCATTTTTTTACATTTTATTGTGTTCACTTCTACAATTCTCTGTTTGTGGTTTTTGTGATAACCATAGAGCTATTATAAAGATACTCGAATCAACTAAGGCAACCTCTAAGCCTAACTAAAACAAGAGGAAATGGATTTAAAATATATTTTTCCATTTCCTCTTCAAATTTTCCTATATTTTTTCATTACAAACTTATTTTAATGTAATCGTTGCTCCACCATCATGAAAGAATCCAGCTGCAACTTCCATTTTAAACACATTAAATTCTCCAAATGATGTAACTCCCACAAAATCACAATAATCTGGAATCATTCTATTATAATGTCCCATCGGTCTACTTGCATCACTCATATCAATAACATACACATCGGAAGCTCCCCCATTGTTTTCACCTTCAGGGTTATAAGTAAAATGATAAACCCTACTCATAATTCCATTCATAGAATTATCCTCTTCTGTCACAGTCCAATAACCATTCCAACTTTCCGGCACTTGTACATCAAAATATTCATTAGAATAAGAAAACTCGACTTGCTCTTCTATTTCATCCTCTACTTCATCTGCTTCTTTCCATTGCAAATCCTCTTGCCAATTTGCACTTGATTCCCAATGTTTTGACCATAATGGGTTTAATTCTTTCTCAAACAATGGTTGTTGTACGAGATTTTTATCAAATATCGGTGTATCTACTACAAGTGTTCCGTCTATTACTGGATTAATTGATAAATCCAAGCTCCCCGCATATCCATCCAACTCTTTATTTGTAGATACCTTTGCTTCGCCTTCTACATCTCCAGAAATCCCCAGCGACATGTCCAGTCCAGATGCACCATACAATTTTGTAATTAAATGAACTGATGGACCAGCAGATACCTCTCCCGAAATAGAAATTGTATCCCATTCTAAGCCATCTGAACTACAATCCATTTCATTTATTTCTTTTACTTTTCCTGTTTTACTGCTATATCGAAATCCCTGTGTCGTTTCCGATGTCACTTCATATGAAGCTCCTATATTTCCTTCTAAGCTCATCTCCGCATTAGCATAAATTTCTAATTCATTTGTCACAACAATCGGTATTCCTGCAACAAGAAATTGATAATTAGGTAATTTTTTCTTCGATAATTGCTTTTCTAACTCTTTCGTATAACTTTGACTACATTCCACCGAAGCCTTCGCACCCTCTTCTGTTCTAGCTGTAATCCCACACTCTATTTCTCCGTGTTCTATATCTATTTCCACTTCAATCCAAGCATTAACTCCCGCTTCTCCTGAAAGACTAATAGGTTCAAGTTCTTCCTCAAAACTTTTTCCAAACATATAATCTGTTTCATCATCTTCCTCTTCTGTGTCACATAAAATATTTAAAACTGCATTCTTATTTTCAATATTATAACTTACTGACTGATTCTTATCTTCCGTTAATTCTATTCGTTTATAAATATGTGCTTTTTCAAATACATCTGTTAATACAGCAGGCTCGGTGTGTATTGTATATCTACCTCGTTTTTTCTCTACATTTATCACTTTTCGTATATATCCATCTTCCGATAAATGTGTAATTCCCGAAACAATTATATCGCCTTCTTTATAATTTGGATTTGAATTGAAAACAATATTATCCTCTTCTACACTTTTAGGTTGATTATCTGATTTATTTGTAATAACCTTAACATTTTTCTTTACTATAGTATCTCCCTCTTGTTTATCACTACTATGTAATTTCTTATATCCTATTATTGTTATCACGACACCTAAAACTAATAGCAAAATACAAAGAGCTATCCTTCGAGACCACTTTTTCACAGTTTAAACTCCTTTTTTACTTCCTTATTCCTTTTCATCCTTCTACTATAAAACTACATTTTTGCTTTACTTGTTGTATAATCCTTTGTAACTACATGTCCGCAGTGCTTACATGTATAATATTCCCTATATGTCGTCTTTACTCCCGGAACATATTGTTCGCCTGTGCCAACTACTTTCTGCTCATTATTTCTCATTTTTGTTTCAACTAAAACAGATACATCTTCCTGTCCTATAATTTCCTCTTTTGTTTTCTTTAAAGCAAAAATTTTTCTACATTCCGGACAAGTTGATTTTCTCCCATAACAGAAATACAATATACTGAGCGATATTATTATAGATACCAATTCCATTGGCAACCACTCTGAAAAGCTCACATCTTCTATCAAAAGCCCTATAATCGCCACAACCGGGCATACTATAAAAAACCATTTTAAAGTTTTAATTAAACTCATTTCATTTTTCCTCTCTTTCGTGTGTAATTACGTATATAATTTATTTGCTCTACTTTGTGCTTCACGTCTCCAATCAGGAACTTTCGTTGCCATCACAGACGATGCCCATGCGGTAATTTTTGTATTATTTGCGATATCATTCAACTTTCCATCTACTTCTTGTAACGAATTGCAAATAAAATTGATATCACTTCTCATCTCTCCAACACTTTTTTGTATTTTCTGCATAATACAATAAGCCTTTTCCTGATTTTCAATAATAACATCCATCTTAGAACTGATTTCTTCCAACTTCTTAATTATTATTCCTTTTGCTAAATCATCATCATATTTGTTGTAAGCACCATATGGTCCTTCTAACGTATAACATCGTTCTGACTCTAAATAATCATAAATTGAAGCACACGCTTCTACAGTTTGATATTTTTTATAAATTATATTTGCAGCATAAGTATTGGTTAAATTATCCACTGTACATCTATACGCCTGTTTTAATTTTTCTTTATTATCTTGAATAACATATAATGCATTATTTCCTTGCTGTCTTATATTCTCTTCTCTCTGTTTATCTAAAATAAAATTATCTTTAATGTCTATATAATCTGTTATTTTTTTATAAATCGGAATAACTACAACCAACATTGCCAAAATTACAAACCAGCTCAATATAAGTATGATTTCAAATAAACTACTTTCAAATTCGACAATTTCCATAATCATGCTCATTACAAACATTATTACTATAGATATTACAAACCCTTTACCTGCTGCGAAAAACATATCCAACACAGAAAATTTAGTATATTGTTTCTTTGCTACATAAGTCAGCTTTTGTTTCCACTGATTTTCTTCTCGTACAAGTTCATTAAATGTTTGCTCTGCTATCCTTTTCTGCGTTTCCAGTTCTATACTGCTTTGTAAATATGCTTTTATAAACTCAATATCTGAACGAGTATTTTCCTCTTCCATTTTTTCCTCTTTTCTACCACGATATTTCTTTTAATGGTTTTACAATCCAATCATTAGTAGCATTCACACTAATGTCTTGCATCCTCCAACCACTATCGTATTCGTAATATGTTATACTAACCTCCTTTTCATAAGAAATATTCTCTTTTTTCTGTCATGACGCTACATATTACATGATTGTATTTTTTGCTTCTTATCCGTCTGTCTGTCTTTAATTTCAACATCAATAATTTTTTCATCATTACTAAGTAAATTTTCTGTCAAAGAGCTTGCACTAAAAATGTCTTCTTTGATTTTCTTTAGGTATAGATGAACATCCAGATATACATACTACAACCATAAGCGACAAAAAAAACATCCATTTTTTCCTTTCCATATCACATATCCCTCCTTTTGTTGAAAGAAAAAATAAAACATCCACATTTTGACATTTAGTGAATGTCATGTTTTCATTAATTTTATCATATACTTTCCAAATTGACAATCAGTAAATGTCATTTTAGAAAGGGGATAATCATGTTTAAAAACAAATCAACCAGTGGTTTTAATAACATTTGTGGGCATAAAATCAAAGAATTAAGATTACAGCTTCCAGAAAAAACCTCACAACGTAAATTTGCAGATATGCTCCAAATTCAAGGTCTCGACGTTGATAAAAACGCTATTCAGCGCATAGAATCTGGTGAACGTTTCGTGACTGATATAGAATTGAAAATAATTGCTCAAGTATTAAATGTAAGCTGTGACACTCTACTAGACGTTAATACTTCTTATCAAGTGTAAGACCGCTTCACAGCACTATATTTGTTCTATTTCATTATAAAAAAACGGCAAAGGATTTTCCTCTACCGCTTAGTTCTTTCTTTGCTATCTGGAGCTTCACACATCTATTTATTACATTATTTCAACATTAAATCGAGTGCCACATTGAGTGCCAATTTTTTCAAAATTATAGAAACTTATATAAAAATACATTTCTATAGAAAATAGGCGAATTTCCCATTATATCCCAATTCATCAACCTTTGGGATATAATGAAAGGATACAGAAAATAGGCTCTTATATTCCGATTCCTAATTTCATCTTCTATATTCCTCCTATAACTCCTTACATCATAAGGATTTCTAAACATTTTCACAGTATCTTGTATTATACCATGTGAAAATGTCTTTGTGAATAGGTTGTTTTTAATCTCTTGTCTCCATCAAAATCACATTTCCCTCTGGAAACGTAATCGCTACTTCTTCTTCCACCCACTCATTGCTGACACACAAACTATCAAATGGAGTGAGTGTATGATGCTGCAACGGGTATTTGGCTCCTGTAATATTAAAATCAATCACTTCCCGCCCCAATGGGAACAACGAAAAATATGGCCCAAATGCCTCAGACTTTCGAATTACCGTAGGCTGATTGATGAGCTGAATCCGATTGTGTGCATCCAGCAAATACGCTTCTGCCCCGGCATCCTTCGCTATCTTCAAGCTCTGTACATTCGCCCAGATATGATCGATACGAGTACCGGTTCCACCGAGTATCACAATATTCTTTCTTCCCATATTGAGACATAATCGAAGTGCAATCTCCGTATCGGATGCATCCTTTACCGGATTGAACTGTCGAATCGGTACTTTTGTCTCTGTTTTGTAGTAATGAACAATCTCATCCGGCGTACTGTCAAAATCTCCGACTATGTAGTCCGGTACAATTCCATGCTTATATAAGAACTTCAAACCATGATCCGCCGCCACAATATATTCTGTCTCTTCACTTTTCAGTAGTTCCAACGTAAATTCTTCATCCAGCCTTCCACCGCTGACAATCACTGTCTGTCTACTCATTTTCTTTCAATATCTCCATAAAGCCTTTTACATTTGCTGCGATATCCTCTTTAAATACTGCGGAACCCGCTACCAAAACATTTGCTCCTGCTTCCAGCACTTCTTTCGCATTACCCATGTTGATTCCGCCGTCTACTTCCACATCTGCCTGCAATCCTTTTTCATCCAACAATCCACGAAGCTCGCGGATCTTGTCCAAGGATTCCGGAATAAATGACTGACCGCCTTTTCCAGGTTCTACGGACATGATCAGGAACAACTCTGCCTGGTCCAGATATGGTTTTAATACTTCTACCGGTGTAGCAGGCTTAATTGTAATACCTGCCTTCATGCCACATTTATGAATTGCATCCAGTGTTGCCTGTACATCTTCACACGCTTCGTAATGCACATTCAAGATGTCTGCCCCAGCCTTGTGAAATGCTTCTACATAACGAATCGGTTCTTCAATCATCAGATGGACATCCATCACGATATCTGCTGCATTTTTAATTGATGCAAGCACCGGAATACCGAATGAAATATTGGACACAAACATCCCATCCATCACATCAAAATGAAGATATTCTGCTCCATTTTCTGCACAAGTCTGAACCTGTTCTCCCAACACTTTAAAATCCGCCGATAAAATTGATGGTGCTAATACATTTTTCATTTTCTTAAATCCCCCATTAGTATCTCTTTTTATTTTTTAATTCCTCATACATCTCAAGATAGTCTTCATATCGAATCTTATGAATCTTACCTTCTTCCACTGCTTCTTTCACTGCACATCCCGGTTCATGCACATGATCACATCCATTAAATCTGCACTGCCCTTCATATGGTGCGAACTCCCGAAAATAATATTTCAGCTCTTCTTTTTCGAATTCATTGACATAAAGAGAGCTGAATCCCGGTGTATCCATAATATAACTATTCTCATCAATCGTAATGAGTTCGGAATGTCTCGTTGTGTGCTTTCCTCTGGCAATCTTCTTACTGATGCTGCCTGTCTCCATCTGAATATCTGACTGGAGCAGATTGATCAAAGAGGACTTTCCGACCCCTGACGGTCCCGCGACAGTCGTTGTCTTCCCACGAAGCACACGTTTTACTTCTTCAATGTTCTCCTCTTCTTTGGCGCTGATCAATATCAATGGATATCCACACGCCCGATATACTTCTTCCAACTCCGCCACTTCCTGCTTTTCGGCAATATCCTTTTTGTTAAAACACAAAATTGCCGGAATTTCTTTGCTTTCCATCATCACCAAAAAGCGGTCAAGCAAATTAAAATGTGGCTTCGGCTCTGTCACTGCGAATACTACCAGTGCCTGGTCGATATTAGCCACTGCCGGACGAATCAGTTCATTTATCCTCGGCAAAATCTCTATAATATTTCCTGTTTTCTCTTGTTCGTCAAGAACTTCTATCTTTACATTATCTCCGACAAGTGGTTTTTTCTTATCTTTTCTGAATATTCCTCTTGCCTTACATTCATAAATGCCGGATTCTACTACGTGAACGTAGTAGAATCCGGCGATTCCTTTTATAATCTTTCCTTGCATAATTTCCCTTTATTACTGTGTATCTGTTGAATCAGAAGAATCTCCACCTGTGTTTCCATTATTAGAAGAAGACTGTGGTCCTTTACTTACCACGAATCCAACACTGCTTCCCTTCTCCATCTGACTTCCTACTGCTGCAGTCTGAGAAATAACATATCCGGCCGAAACACTGTCACTGTATTCTTCTGTAACAGTTCCGATATATAATCCGGCATCCATAATTGCCTGCTCTGCGGCTGCCTGCGTCAGGCCACTTAATGACGGAACAGTTACCATCTTCGTCTTCGGTCCTTTGCTGACTACAATACTGACTGAACTGCCCTTCTTCACTTTACCGCCTGCCGGATCCTGTGAAATAACAAGTCCTTCTGCAACACTGTCACTATAATCTTCTGTTATCGAACCTACCGTTAATCCATGATTCTGAATCGCTGACTGTGCATCCGCGGAATTCATATTCGTAACGGTCGGAACATCTATGGATTCCACACCAAGACTCACATACATCGTAACTTTTGTTCCTTCTTGCAACTGCGTTCCCGATGCTGGATCTGTCGAAATTACTTTTCCAGACTCCACGCTATCACTGTTCTGTCCCTGAGAATCCACCACCAGATTCAGCTTCTCCAAAGCTTTCTGTGCTTGATCCTCACTCATGCCCTGTACATTTGGTACCGTCACTGTTTTGGTTGCTTCCCCTGTACTGATCACAACCTTTACTTCTGTATTCTTCGCAACTTTGGAGTTGGCTTTTTCGCTCTGCTCCATAATCTCTCCGGCTGCATACTTATCCGATGCCTCTCTTCCGGATACAGAATAGCCAAGATTTTTCTTCTTCAGCGCGGCCTTTGCCTGGTCCTCTGTCATTCCTAACAGATTTGGAACTACTACCTTGGCATCATTGGTTGTTGTATTGGTTCCGATGCCGCCCTTAAAGGCACCGACTGCATTACCCACCATAAATATAACGACCATTGCAATGATGGCTGCCGCAACCACCATCAATATCTTCATGATCTTCTTGGTGTTCGGATCTACATTCTTCTTACGATTGTAGTCAGAGTTTCTTTTCTTGCCTGACATTCTGTAATCGTCATCATCGTCGTCATCATAATCGTCATCGTCCGGATCATCATAATCGTCGTTCTGCTGAGGATACTTTAATCCCTGAGCTCTTCTGATTTCTTCTTCCGACATCAAGATGGTCTCATCACCGGACTGTTGTCTTCCTGTATACACGTCCAACTGTTCATTTACAAAATGACCTTCCGGGTCTACCAGTGAATGCTTCAAATCCGATATCAAATCCTGACAATTCTGATATCTTCTCTCTACATTCTTCTCTGTACACTTCATAATAATACAATCCAGACTGTACGGAATATCCGGCACTTCTACCGATGGAGCAACAATCTTCTCCTTGAGATGCTTCAACGCAACCGATACCGTCGAATCTCCATCAAACGGTACATGACCGGTAACCATCTCATACATCGTAATACCGGCAGAATAGATGTCGCTTCTCTCATCCACGATTCCGCCTTTGGCCTGTTCAGGAGAGGTATAATGAACGGAACCCATCACATTGGTACTGATTGTCGCAGTGGATGTTGTCGCACGTGCAATACCGAAATCGGTTACCTTTACCTTACCATCTTTGGATATGATAATATTCTGCGGTTTGATATCTCTGTGGATAATATGATGATTATGCGCCGCCTGAATACCGCTTACCATCTGGATTGAAATACTGATTGTCTCTTTGGCTGACAACTGTTCTTTCTTCTCAATATATTCTTTTAACGTAATTCCCTCTACCAGTTCCATGACCATATAATACTGTCCACGGTCCTGACCCACGTCATATACGTTGACTACATTCGGATGCATCAGACCTGCCGCTGCCTGTGCTTCACTTACAAACTTTTTGATAAAGGACTCATCGCTTCGAAAATCACTCTTCAACACTTTTACGGCAACGTAACGATTTAACTTATGATCCTTTCCTTTATATACGTCAGCCATACCGCCTGAGCCAATACGACTGAGAATCTCATAGCGCTTTCCTAAAAAAACCCCTTCTTTTAACATATACTCACCTCATCAGTAAATGGTTCCATCAGAACAACTCCGATGTTATCTGTTCCGCCGTTCTCCTTCGCTGCCTCTACCAATGACGTTCCGGCTTCTACTATGTCTCTTCCCCCCTGAACAATATGGAACAACTCCTCATCTTCCACCATATTGCTCAGACCGTCTGTACACATCAGTATGATATCTCCCCGTTTCAGACGGTGTTCATAAAAATCAACATCTACACTGTTCTTCGCACCAATTGCTCTTGTAATGATGTTCTTATCCGGATGATGCTTGGCTTCCTCCGGCTTGATACCTCCCAGTCGAACCATCTCTTCTACAAGTGAATGGTCTTTCGTCAACTGTGTGATTCCTTGATTAATCAAATACAATCGACTATCTCCGACATTCGCAAAATACATCATATGGTCTACAATCGTTGCTGCAACAACCGTTGTTCCCATCCCTTTCAAATGCTCATCTTCCGATGCTTTCTTGATAATCTCTCGATTTGCTTTCTCAATTGCGGAAACAAGCGCTTTCTCCACGTCACTTTCCTTGCTTTTTGCAAGGTCTTCTTTCATCACTTCTACTGTATATTTTGAAGCATAATCACCGGCCTGATGTCCACCCATTCCGTCTGCTACAACAAACAAGTTCGGCAGAGGCCCCAATGGATTATCTGTCGTATAGACATAGTCCTGATTTACTTGTCGTACCATACCTACATCGGTAATCGAAAATGTCTTCATATTCTTCTCCTTTATTCCTCACTTGTCTCTACATAACGTCTTCTGAGCTGACCGCAGGCTCCATCGATATCTGCGCCCATTTCTCTTCTTATAGTAACATTTATTCCGCTTTTTTCAAGTTTATTTTTGAAATTCAACGCATTTTTCCGATCCGGTCTGATAAAATCACGTTCCTTGATCGGATTGACCGGAATCAAGTTCAAATGACAGTTTCTCGGTTTCAGAATCTGAATCAATTCTCTTGCATCTTCCGGTGTATCATTCACACCATGGACCAGACTGTACTCAAACGTAATTCTACGTCCTGTCTCTTCAAAATACGCATCACATGCTTCCAGCACTTCCGACAATTCATATTTATTTGCCACCGGCATCAGTTCCTTTCGCTTGTTCTGATTCGAACCATGCAAAGACAATGCCAATGTAATCTGCAAATGTTCTTTTGCCAGATCATAAATTCGTGGAACAATCCCACAAGTTGATACCGTTACATTTCTCTGGCTGATATGAAGTCCGTGTTCGTCTGTCAATATATGAATGAATTTCAGGAAATTCTCATAATTGTCCATCGGCTCTCCGGTTCCCATGATCACTACATTGGAAACCCGCTCTCCGATGATTTTCTGAATCTGGTATATCTGTCCTACCATCTCCGCTGCAGACAAGTTACGAACCAATCCGCCAATCGTCGATGCGCAGAAACGACATCCCATCCGGCATCCTACCTGTGAGGAAATGCAGACCGAATTGCCATGCTTATATCTCATCAACACACTCTCCACAACGTTCCCGTCATGAAGTTGGAATAAAAATTTATTCGTGCCGTCCAATTTAGACTCTTGGCGCTCCAGCATATGAACCGGAAGAATCACGTATTCTTCTTCCAGTTTTTCACGCAATGCTTTTGAAATATTCGTCATCTCGTCAAAATGATCTACCGTTTTCACATGCAGCCATTCATATATCTGTTTTGCACGAAAGGCTTTTTCTCCTTGTGTTTTTAGTTCTTCTTGTAATTCTTCGTATGTATATGCTCGAATATCTTTCTTCATTCTCTTTGTCTAATTCCTTTTCTTCATACATGCCAGGAAAAATCCGTCACTTTGATGAATTCCCGGAAGCAGTTGAATGCAACCGTTTTCCACCACATCATTTTGAAGTGCATCACATAATAAATCATGAATATCCATCAACTCAAACTCTGGATATGTTTCCAAAAACCAATGTACATTTTCCATATTTTCCGCCGGATTGATTGTACAAGTACTATAAACCAGTTTTCCGCCTTCTTTGACATACGCCTGTACATTTTCCAGCATCTCTCTTTGCATCTTCGCAAGAGAATCTGCCCCCTCTTTGGTCGCTTTATATTTTAAGTCCGTTTTCTTTGCAAGCACACCCAAACCGGAACACGGCAAATCTGCCAGAACAACATCCGCTTTTTTCACGGAATTCTCATCAAATACAAGTGCATCCTTCTGAACCGCCTCGACATTATCAAGACCTGTTCTTAAGATATTCTCCTGTATCAATCCCACTTTGTATTCGGTCAGATCTCTTGCTTCTACATGTCCGCTTCCCTCCAGCTTTTCAGCCATGTGGAGGCTCTTGCCTCCCGGTGCTGCACAGACGTCGATCACATAATCTCCCTGCTTTGGATTTGCCAGTTCACTTACTAACATAGAACTGATATCTTGTACGGAAAACTCTCCATTTTGAAAACTTTCCAGATCTCCAAGATAGTCAAATCCTGCTATCTGAAAAGCATAGTCCAGATACGGGTGTGTATTCACTGTAACACCTTCTGTCTCCAGATGCTCTTTCAACAACTTCGGACTTACGATTCTCTTGTTGCATCGAATCGTGAGCGGTGTCTCTCTTTGGAATGCCTGAAGCATCTGCTCGACCGTATTTCGATCATATTCCTGAAGCCACAGATCCAAAATCCATTCCGGCATAGAATACTGAATAGATAACCGCTGTTTTGGCTCTGTCGGATATTCAATCTGATCCAGATTTCTTGCAACATTTCTGAGGACTCCGTTTACAAATCCTCTTAAGTTACCAAAGCCTTTGCGAACCGCCAACTTGACAGCCTCATTGCAGGCAGCCGATACCGGGACACTGTCCATATACTTCATCTGATAAACGGCACTACGCAAAATATTGCGGATAACCGGTTTCATTTTCTTTACCTTTACTTTCGAAAACTGATTCAGTATATAGTCTAACTCCATCATATGTTCCAGCGTTCCTTCGGTTACTCTTGTAATGAAGCTTCGCTCTTTTTTCTCTAAATACTGATATTTATTTAATACGTCAGCAAGTACGATATGGCTGTACATTCCATGTTCCGTAATCTCCAATAAAACTTCGAGTACAATCTCTCTTTCATTGATTGCTTTAGTCATTGCGTCTTCTTCCTCCCGAAATTAGTATCAGACGTAAAAGCTGTAAAATAGCAGAAGCCGCACTTGCCACATAAGTCAAAGCCGCAGCACGCAGCACTTTTCTTGTATCTGCCACTTCTTCTGTATACAACATTCCATTCTTTTCCAACGCTTTTAATGCTCTGGATGAAGCATTGAATTCCACCGGCAATGTCACGATCTGGAACAATACCGCTGCAGAGAATAAAAGGATTCCCAAATCAATCAACAAAACGGATGCATCTCCACGAATCAAGAATCCAATTAAGATCAAAGGCCATGCCAGTGTAGAGCCAAAATTGGCGACCGGTACCAAAGCACCTCGTATCTTCAATGGTGCATATCCATTCGCATGCTGAACCGCATGTCCACACTCATGTGCTGCAACCCCGATTGCCGCAACTGAAGCAGAGCTGTACGTTGCATCAGAAAGATTCAAAGTTTTGTTTCGTGGGTCATAATGATCAGTCAGATTGCCGGATACATGCTGTACCTGTACATCATAGATTCCATTCTGATGCAGGATCTGTTCTGCTGCCTCTCGTCCTGTCATCCCTGTATGACTTCGCACTCTCGAATACTTCTGAAATGTCCGATTGACATTTGAT
This sequence comes from Schaedlerella sp., assembly GCA_052272205.1. GTDB lineage: Bacteria > Bacillota > Clostridia > Lachnospirales > Lachnospiraceae > Schaedlerella. The sequence continues at coordinate 20,672 of DAVZKO010000013.1, forward strand.
GATGCCAACAGACAAATCACAACACCGATCAATACAAGAATATAAGTTGGGTCATAGTAATAACCATACATATTCATCTCTCCTATCTGTATATGAATTTACCGATACGGTTTACGTTCCTCCCGCCGACCGCATCCTGTACTGCCCCTCTCGCTATTTATCTTTTGCTCTCTTATTCCTGATGAAATACTTCTCCCGGCTCCAATGTATATCCTCTTAAAAATGCTCCCGCATCCATTCTCTTCTTGCCCGGAATCTGCAATTCAAGTACTTTCAGAAGTCCGTCTCCGGTCTGCACATAGAAACCGTCCTTTTCAACCTTCGCAACTTCACCCGGTTCTTTGCCACTGTTATCAGCTACGACTTTCGCTTTCCAGATCTTCATCACTTTCTGATTCCAATGTGTATAAGCACTCGGCCATGAATTCAATCCACGAACCAGTCTCTCAATCGCAACCGCCGATGTTGTCCAGTCGATGTTTCCTAATTTCTTATCCAGCATCTTCGCATAAGCAGTCGGGCTTTCTCCCTGTTTCTCCGGTACAATACTGCCTTCCTGCAATTTTGCCAGTGTCTCTACACAAAGTGCTGCTCCGGCCTCCGCCAGTTTATCATGCAGACTTTCTCCGGTCTCTTCCGCCGTAATCGGTACTTCTGTTTTCAGAAGCATATCTCCGGTATCCAGACCTTCGTCCATCTGCATCGTTGTCACACCGGTCACCTCTTCGCCATCAATGATAGACCACTGAATCGGCGCAGCTCCACGGTATTTTGGAAGCAGAGATGCATGTACATTGACACATCCATATGGTGTCATCTCCAGAATCTCTTTCGGAAGAATCTGTCCAAATGCGATTACGACCATAATATCTGCATTGTACTGTTTTAATTTTTCTACACATTCCGGTTCACGGATCTTGCGTGGCTGATATACTTCGATTCCATGCGCAAGTGCCGCCTCTTTAACCGGTGTAAACTGCATCTCTTTTCCTCTGCCCTTTGGTTTATCCGGCTGTGTCACAACAAGGCATACCTCATGTCCGGCCTCTACCAGTGCTTCCAAAGTCCCTACGGAAAAGTCCGGTGTTCCCATAAATATCACTTTCATGAGTCTTACTCCTCCTCGTTCAAATAGTCTTCCTCGTCGTACTTATTATCATGAATACCATCAATTGCCAGATCCATATACATCTTTCCATCCAGATGATCGATCTCATGACAGAATGCTCTGGCAAGAAGTCCTTCTCCTTCCATCTCTACCGTGTCCATGTTCTCATCCTGGAAACGAACCTTCACATGGTTTGGTCTTGTCACGATACCATATTTTCCCGGCAGACTTAAGCATCCCTCTTCTCCGGTCTGCTCACCGGATGTCTCAAGAATCTCCGGATTAATCATAATGACTGGTCCTTCCCCGATATCAATTACCACGATTCTCTTCAAAATTCCGACCTGCGGTGCTGCAAGTCCAACTCCCATCTGCTCGTACATCGTATCCAACATATCAAATATCAATGTCTCTGTACGAGGAGTTATCATTTTGACCTCTTTACATTTTTTTGTTAAAATCTCATCTCCGACTACGCGGACTTCTCTGATTGCCATAATATCCTCCTATTATTCTGCCTGATTGTATCTATTCCATGTTTTCTTTGTTATTTTTCTATGAAATGTGCATCGGATTGAAATCAAACTGAATCCGCATCGTATTAAATCCCGAATTCACTTCGATATACTGCTCCAATTTATTTTTCATCCTTACCAATGTATCATATTTTTCCGTTTTGAGATAGAGTACTTTACGATATACATCGTTGATTTTACTGATTCCCGGACTCGCCGGCCCGATAATCGCAACCGCTTCCGTCCCTTTTATCCGTATTGCAAATTCTTTCAGATATTTGCATCCGGTTTCTAATAAGGATTCTTTTTCACAACTTACAAGGATTGCGAGCAAGTTATCCACCGGCGGATAGCCCATAAGCTCCCGATAGTGAATTTCTTCTTCGTAAAATGCTTCATAATCCTGCGCTGCTGCCGTGACGATGGCATAATGTTCCGGGCTGTAAGTCTGAATAACTGCTTCCCCTTTCTTCCTGCCTCGTCCGGCACGTCCTGCCGCCTGTGTCAGGAGCTGAAAGGTTCGCTCCCCTGCCCGATAATCGTTGGAATATAAGGACATATCCGCCGCAAGAATTCCAACCAATGTAACATTTGGAAAATCATGCCCCTTTACAATCATCTGTGTTCCGACCAATATATCGGCCTCTTCATTGGCAAATGCCGCAAGAATCTTCTCATGCCCATCCTTCTGTCTCGTTGTGTCCAGATCCATACGCAGTACTCTCGCCTCCGGAAAATGTCTCTTCACCACATCTTCTATCTGCTGGGTTCCTGCTTTGAATTCTCCCACATGTCTGGAACCACATTCCGGACATACCTGTACTCTTTCCTGCTCGTACCCACAATAATGACAAACCATCTTGCCACCTCGGTGGTACGAAAGTGACACGTCACAGTGCGGACATTTCACAACATGACCGCATTCTCTGCAGGAAATAAATCCCGCATAGCCACGTCGATTCAAAAACAGCATCACCTGTTCTTTCTTCTGTAATCTGTCTGCTATCAATACCTGCAACTGCCGACTCAAAATAGAACGATTGCCTTCCCGCAATTCCTCTCGCAAATCTACGACATGAACTTCAGCCATCTCCTGATTACCGGAACGATTATGGAGCTCCAATAACTTATACTCTCCATGTCTCGCCCGATACATGGCTTCCAGAGACGGGGTTGCCGAACCCAAGACAACACTTGCATCTTCCAACTTTGCTCTCGCAATTGCAGTTTCTCTGGCATGATACCTCGGAATCTGCTCACTCTTGTAGGTGTTCTCATGTTCCTCATCGATTACGATAAGTCCCAGATTCGGAAATGGTGTGAACAATGCTGAACGCGGTCCGATCATCACATCAATCTCACCGGCTTTTGCCCGCATCATCTGGTCGTATCGTTCTCCCGCCGACAATCTGGAATTCATAATGGATACCCGGTCACCGAATCTCCGATAGAAACGCATCACTGTCTGAAATGTCAATGCAATCTCCGGAATCAATACGATTGCCTGTCGGCCTTCCGCCGCTACCCTTGCTATCATCTCCATATAGACTTCTGTCTTACCGCTCCCGGTCACTCCATGTACCAGATAAGTGCCATAATGCTTCTGAGCATAGTCTCTCCAAAAGCATTCGATTGCATTCTGCTGCTCCTCGGTATAGACAATCTCTTTCTCCTGCTGCTCCCGGTTCTGAATCGGATTGCGATATACCTGCTCGGACTCCAGTGCAAGCACGCCCTGCTCTTCCAAAGCACGAACAACCGTCAGTGTAATATTTAATTTCTTATTGACCAGCTCATAATCTAAGATTGGTTCGGCAAGCAGCGCTGCAAGAAGCCTTGCTCTCGCCTTTTGATTTTTCTTCAAATAGAATTCCAACTTCTCTTTTCCTTCTGATTCATTTAACAGAAGTCGAATCCGTTTTCTGACTTTCGCCTGTTCTTTCTGCTTGATCGGGAGCACTGTTTTCAAGGCCTGAATCATCGTTCCGCCATAATGTTCCTTCATCCAGGCTGCCAGTGCCACCAGCTTGCCTTCGATTGCCATTCCCTTTGTTGAGATTTCCGCAATCTCCTTAACCTTTGACAGGTCATAATCACAGGTCTCCGAGAAGTCCACCACATATCCTTTCGTCATGCGGTTTCCTTTTCCAAATGGGACCAAAACTTCCATACCGATAGAAAGTTCCCCTTCCATATGGGAGGGGACTCTATATTGGAAAATCTTATCCAGTTTTTCATGTGTAATGTCTACGATAATATTTGCAAACACAAGTTTCTCCTATTTTGCTTTCAATTCTTCTAAGACTTCCTGAATCAGCACACGCTCATCCATCGGATGCTTCACGCCTTTGATCTCCTGATAGTCTTCATGACCTTTACCGGCAAGAACAATAACATCCCCGGTCTGTCCATGTTCGATCGCATATTTGATAGCTTCTTTTCTGTCACAGATTTCCACATACTTACCATCTGTTTTCTGCATTCCGATCTTGATGTCATCAATGATTGCCTGTGGCTCTTCAAATCTCGGATTATCCGATGTGATAATAGTCAAATCTGCCAGACGTCCGGACACTTCACCCATCTCATAACGTCTGTCTTTGGAGCGGTTTCCGCCACATCCAAACAAGCATACCAGACGCTTTGGATTGTATTCTTTTAACGTTGTCAAAAGACTTTCCAGACTCATCGCATTATGTGCATAATCAATCATCAATGTGAAGTCATCCGATACCTTCACCATCTCGATTCTTCCCTTTACCTTTGCAACCTTCAACGCTTTCTTAATCGCATCTACCGGCACACCGAAGTGTCTGCATACGGCGATTGCTGTAAGAGAATTATAGACACTGAATGTTCCCGGAATGTCGATTTCCACATCGAAATTCATCAATCCTTCTACTTTATATGCCACACCAAGATATCCCGGTCTGGATACCAGATGTGTATCGGTTGCTCGCAAATCCGCTTTCTCAGAGAATCCAAATGTCTCTGTCTTACAGGTTGCTCCCGCAAATACATCCTCAAAATATTTGTCATCTACATTCGCAATACCAATCTCGCACTGTTTGAACAGAAGTCCTTTGCAGCGTTTGTAATCATCAAAATCCTTGTGCTCATTCGGTCCGATATGGTCTCTTCCAAGATTGGTGAAAATTCCGATTGTAAATGGGATTCCTGCTGTACGATGAAGCATCAGTCCCTGTGAAGACACTTCCATTACAACACAGTCACAACCGGCTTCTACCATCTCTGCAAAATATTTGTGAATCGTGTAAGATTCCGGTGTTGTATTCGCTGCCGGAATGTGTTTATCCCCAATGATTGCCTCGATTGTACCAATCAGCCCGACTTTATGGCCAACCGCATCTAAGATGGATTTAATCATATAAGTGGTTGTCGTCTTCCCCTTTGTTCCGGTAATACCAATAATCTTCAATTTGTCTGCCGGATATCCAAAGTATGCTGCTGACATCAATGCCAACGCATAACGTGTATCCGGTACACGGATAACTGTCATATCTGCCGGTGCATCCACCTCATCTTCTACAATAACAGCCGTCGCACCTTTCTCTGCGACCTGCTGCACAAACTCATGTCCATCTACAACCGCACCTTTGATACATACAAATGCGCTTCCATTTTCAATTTTACGTGAATCATTGATCAGTGTTGATATCTCAATCTGGTCACTGCCCTGTACTACTTCATATTCTAAACGTTCTAATAACTTACTTAACTGCATCATATCCTGCCTCCTTGTATCGGGAATCGTTGTTATATAGAATATCATAAATCGAGGGTAAATGCAAAAAAAGTGAACCGGATGGTATAACGGCTTCATATATCAAAAGAAAATATGGAACAGTTTATTATTGATACTTTTGAAACGCAGGAAGTGTTCTTGTAAAAGCGGTAACACCATCGGACACTAAGCTCGAAAAAACCTCGCTAAGTTCCGAGGTGTGCGTTCTCACTAGGCTCGACAAGACCTCGCCAAGTGTTCTTGTAAAAGCGGTAACACCATCTGACACTAAGCTCGAAAAGACCTCGCTAAGTGCCGAGGTGTGCGTTCTCACTAGGCTCGACAAGACCTCGCCAAGTGTTCACAGCAAAAGAGACAACAACCGAAACCTGCCAGTTAGACATTAGGCAGACAACGGTTATTGTCTCTTAAAATTACTTTATTCTATTATTTAACCACTTTCATTTGCATGAAATATTATTCTGGTTTGTATTCGTCAAAATCGTATTTGATTGTTCCGAATGGCGTCTCCTGTTCACGAAGTGCAATTGACTTAGACATTGCTTTGATCTCGTCTGCTGTTACGCTGCGGCCAAGTTCACTTGAAAGTACAACACCATCTGACAAGAATGCTGTCTGCATAGCAATGTATGGAGAGTCAATTCTTGTAGTGTCATCCAGATCTCCTCTGAGGTATGAGTACCACTGTAACTGGTTGTCGTTGTACATTTCCATTTCAGGATGAAGCATAAGCTCCTGCTGTCCTGTGATGTCACCGATTGCACAGTCTAATTTATTCTCGAAGAGAACGCCATCTTTGTCAACACCGAACCATGTCAGTCTTGGTTTCTGAAGCATTCCGCCACCCATGATCTGTCCACCTTCTGGAACTGCAAGAGGGCCACCTGTTGTATCTACGTCGATGAATTTCAGTCCACCTTCAGAACCTGCTACGAAGCTTGTTCCGATCTCATCCATGTGGATTGCCCAGTCTTCATAAATATCCATTGAAAGACCGCCTTTGAATCTTGCGATACCAACACCGAGGTCTTCTACTGGTGCAATACGGTTTGTGATCTTGTCGATTCTTTCATCTGTCCAGTAATCGCAAGACTGTACTCCGTATACGCTTTCAAGCTCAGGCATACCCAATACATAGAGCATCTGTGCTAAGTGATAGATTCCAAGGTCGAAAAGTGGTCCGTGAACACCAACCTTAGGATTGATGAAATCTTTGCTGAAGAATGGCATATCGTATCCAGGACGTCCCTGTCTTCTGTGTCCAACACTTCTTGCATGGTAAACTTTACCAAGTTTTCCTTCTTCGATCATCTTCTTAGCGATACGTGTCTGTGGGTTGTAGATAGAACTGATCTGGATAGCCAGTTTCTTACCATATTTTTTCTGTGCATCGTAGAGAATCTTAGCGTCTGCATAGCTTGCTGACATTGGTTTCTCTGAGTAGCAGTCGAATCCTGCTGCCATAACTGCTGTTGCAACAGATGTATGAAGGTTGTTATGTACACAAACTTCTACTTCATCGATATCATCACGTTTGAATAAGAATGTCATACCTGCATCATGGATTTTCTTTCCTACTTCATTCAAAAGTGGAAGGAAACTTTCAAATCCTTCCGGATTAACCGGACGATATTCTTCTGCCATGTAAGGCATAACCAGATATTTTACACCGATTGTAGAATAATCCTTGAGAATCTGGTCTAAGTTCTCCATCATCTCTGCAAATGCAACGTGTGCACTGATTGGTACAAGTCCTACTTCATCGAGAATTGCTTTTACATTCTCTGGCTCCAGACCGTACAGTCCTGCGAGTTCTACGCCGTCATATCCCATATCTTTGATTTTCTGCATCACATCCTTGAAATTTTCCGGAGTGTTTTCCAAAAGGTCTCTCAAACCATAAACCTGTATTCCAACTGGAAGTTTATTAGCCATTTTTCTTTTCCTCGCTTTCTTTTTCGTCGACAGTTCTTTTTGAACTTCTCTTCGCTTCATGCTTATAGTGTAGCACGACTCCAATTCTGAAACCTCTTCGTAATTATTCAAAAAACAGTTGATTTTTTGCATTTTTTCTTTTTTACTTTTCAAAAACTTTTAAAAGAGCAAATTTTCATGTACAATTTTTGTTCTTTTTTAATATTTTTTGTGAGAGGCCAAAAACAATACTGTCGACATCTTTTATATTCAAACTTCGTTTCTGCTCTCCTTTTGCCAGTCCATTTTTCCTGTTTTACACGTACTGTCATCGGCTCGCCATATTCCCATTTGTGTCCTACAATGGTTGTCATCTCATCCAGTGTGAACCAATATTCTCCATACAACATTGAAGCCACAGGAGATTCAATATATTCATTTGAAATATTTGATTGGATAAAAATGTATATCGATCGTACTTTTTTATATCAAAGCAGAAAAGCAACCGGCTCAGATACTTTTTCATATCTGAACCGGCTGCTTTTCTTTCTATGCATATGCCCAAAAGGTCTGGTGAACCTTTTGTTCCTTTATCAGCTCTATTCTTCCGTTTTTTCTTTATTCTTTGGAAGAAAGAGACTCAACAATAAGGATACAACGAATACTCCTGCTACTGCATTTCCATTGAAGATATCTCCGACTGCTGCCGGGAACGCTGCAAAGAAGTTCCCATCTGTCTGTGTCAAGCCAACACCTACACAGAATGCAAGTGACACAATAATCATGGTTCTGTTATTGAACTCACAGTCTTTCATCATCTTCACACCTTCATACATGATCGAACCGAACATCATAACGGTACATCCACCGAGAACGGACTGTGGTAGCGAGTTAAAGAAGGCTCCAAGTGGTGGGAACAACGATGCCAAGATCAAAATGATTGCGCCCATCAGGATAGTAAATCGATTAATAACACCTGTCATTGTTACCAGTCCGACATTCTGGCTGAATGATGTAAGCGGAAGACATCCAAAGCATCCGGAAATCGCACTTGAAAATCCATCAACCGCAAGCGACCCCTGCAATTCTTCCATTTTTAAATCACGATCCAATGCACCTTTCGCTATTGCTGTTGTTGCACCTGTTGTCTCTGCGGCAGATACAAGGAATACAATGGCAATTGTAAAAAATGCGCCCAGATTAAACACCGGTTTGTGGCTTGTGAAGAACACAAGTCTTGGGATACTGACAAAACCAACTTCTTCAATTGTTTTTGCAATTCCCGAAAAATCAATCATTGGTGCGATTCCTGTAACAGTAAAGATTGCGGATAATATATAACCTCCAATTAATCCTACCAGGACATTCAGGTTCTTATACACACCTTTTAACAAATAACTGGATACGAGACAAATCAGTAATGTAACAGCTCCGATAAATAAATGGTACCATGCACCAAATGTCTCCGAGCCGCTTCCACCACCCCAAGAGTTCATGCCAACCGGAAGTAATGACAGTCCAATGGCAACTACCACACAGGCAGATACAATCGGTGTCAGATATTTTTTCCAGTATCTTGCACTAAGACCGACCACACCTTCGAAGATACCACCGAGAATGACCGCTCCGACCATTCCCTCATATCCAAGATCCGGATTGGTACAGATCATCAGCAGACTTCCCAGGAATGTAAAACTGACTCCCATAACGATTGGTAGTTTCGAACCAATCTTCCATATCGGATACAACTGCAGACAAGTACCGATTCCTGCTACAAACATCGCACACTGCAACAGCCTTGTAATCTCAACTGCAGTAAGATGGTCTCCTGTCCCCCTCACAAGAGCCGCACTGCAGACAATCAATACCGGTGCCAGATTGGATACAAACATTGCAAGTACATGTTGCAACCCAAATGGAATTGCTTTACTAAGCGGAACACGTCCATTTAACAGATAGATGTTCTCTTCGCTTACTGTGGTAATATTTTCTTCTTTATTTTTCATACCGAATACCTTTTTCTTTCTTAAACTTTTTCCGTTCCTTAAATCGCATCTGCCTCTTCATTTTTTCCGAGTCTACGCAGCATTGTCTTTTTCACTGCTCTTAAGATATTCTCATATCCGGTACATCTGCACAAGTGTCCTGACATTAATTTCCGTATCTCATCATCTGAAAATTCTCGATTTGCATTTAAAATTTCGGTTGCACTCATAATACATCCCGGTGTACAGAATCCACACTGTACCGCCGCTTCGTCTATAAATGCCTGCTGGATATCCGACAGCTCTCCGTTCGGGCCTGCCAGGCCTTCCAGGGTAAGTATCTCTTTTCCCTCTGCCCATACTGCCAGATAAATACAGGAGTTAAAACATTCTCCATCAATAATTACATTGCATGCTCCACACTCTCCTACTTCACAACCTTTTTTTACACTGGTCATTCGAAAATCATCTCGAAGGACATCGGTGAGTGAAGCGCGGACATCAATCATCTTTTCTACTCTCTTTCCATTGATTGTGCAGGAAAGCAATTTATACTGTTTACTCATCAATCTCACCTCCCGCAAGTCGAATGGATTCTTTCAATGCTCGTTCTGCCAATACAACCGCAATATGCTGACGGAAATCTTTCGCCGCTCTCCAACTGTCTCGTGGATTGATATCTTCCAATACCGTCTTGGCAAATTCTTGGACAACTTCCTTCGTAACCGGCTGTCCTTTTGCTTTCTGCTCAGCAGAAGGAGCTCTCATCGGAACCGGTCCTGCAACACCGTATGCAATTCTGACATCCTCGATTGTCTTTTTATCTTCGGATAATTTAACATTTACCGAACATCCTGTTGTAGCAATATCCATCGCATTTCTCATCGCATATTTAATATAATGTCCATGATATCCTTCATATGCCTCTTTCGGAATAATGATCGCAGTCTGAATCTCTGCCGGTTTTAAATCTACCACACCGGCTTTTATGTAAAAATCTTTAATTGGAATTCTTCGAACTCCATCCGGTCCTGTAATCTCTACGATGGCATCCCATGCATGAAGTGTCGATGCCGAATCCGCCGAAGTCACACCGTTGCAGGTATTCCCCCCGATTGTTCCGATATTACGAATCTGCGGTCCTCCTACCATATCAACGGCTTCCCCCAGTACATTGATATGTTTCTGGATGATCGGGTCTTTTGTAATATGTGAAAAACTGGTAAGAGAGCCGATTCGAATCGCACCATCCGCCTCGTACGATACTCCTCTCATCTCATCGATCATATAGATACTGACCAGTTCTTTGCCTGCTCGTTTTCCCTCTCGCATCTGAACAAGCACGTCACTTCCACCTGCAATAATCTGTGCCTCCGGATGTTCCCTCAGAAGCTCAATTGCATGTGCTACGCTTTCTGCTTCATATAATTGTTTGATGTCATACATGATCAAATGCCCCCTTCTACCATATTTTCTTCTTTTAATTTGCGGAAGAGATTGTGTGGGTTCACCGGTGCATCATTTACAAATACACCCGTTGCATGATAAACCGCATTACGAATTGCCGGTGCAACTGCACAGGTTGGAGGTTCTCCCAATGATTTTGTTCCAAATGCACTTGTCGGTTCTGGATTCTCCACGAAATATGCTCTCAAATTTGGATGGTCCATAAATGTTGACAATTTATAGTCCAATAAGTTATTATTCAGTGCTCTTCCTGTTTTCGGATCATACATCAGTTTCTCTGACAAACCGAATCCGATTCCCATACTCATACCACCATGTACCTGTGCCTCTGCCAGTGCTGGATTGATGATGGTTCCCGCATCATGTACATTTACCAGATCCAATAATTTGACTTTGCACATCGGAATGTCTACCTCTACTTCTGCAAATGTACATCCAAATGAATATGCATTGGATTTGATCTGCGCTGTACTTTCTGCGGAAAGATGCTGACTGTGATTTAAGCTGTACAGGGCTTCGGTAGACAACTCTCCTAAACTCATCAATTCTCTTCCGTCTGTCACACGTACAATCTTGCCATCCATGATATCAAGATTGTATTCCGGCATACGTGTCAGTTCATGTGCATATTTCAAAATGTGTTCTTTCAATAGTAATGCTGTCTGACGGATTGCAAATCCAGCGGTGTAAGTCTGTCGTGATGCATACGCACCGGTTCCAAACGGAGTCACATCCGTATCCTGACAGGAAACCACATGAACCATCTCCATCGGTACACCAAGTACATCGGCTGTCATCTGAGAATATGCAGTATCTGCTCCCTGTCCAATCTCTGTTTCTCCAAGCTGTACCTGAAGGGAGCCATCCTGATTGAGTACCATTCGGCAGGAAGAAGTCTCCAGTGAGATTGGCCATACAGCCGTGTTGTACCAGAATACAGCCATTCCGATTCCTCGTCTGATATCGCCTGTCTGATTCTTATATTCTTCATATTTTCGCTTATAATCTGTAACTTCGATTGCCTTATCCATACACTGGTTAAATGTATCCGTATACAATTCATTTTTTGAAAATCCATCTACAAATCCTACTGGCATCAGATTCTTGCGCCGGAATTCAATCGGATCCATACCAAGCTTCGCAGCCACTTCTTCTGTATGAGATTCTACCGCCCACATTGCCTGCGGAATTCCATATCCTCTCATGGCTCCTGCTACGGATTTGTTGGTAAATACGGTATATCCATCAGCTTCGATGTTGTCACATGGATAAAGCTGCGGAAATGCACCGACTCCTTTGGCACAAATGCTGTGACCATGTGATGCATATGCTCCCTGATCAGAAAATGCTTCGAGCTTACGGGCAACAAATGTTCCGTCCGGTCTCACCCAGGAAATAATATGACTCTGGATTGCATGACGTACACGAGTCGATACAAATGTCTCCTCTCGCGGAACGTCTAACTTCACCAGATGTCCGCCCAACTGCATACACAACCATGCACACAGAGGCTCATACAATACATCCTGTTTGTTACCGAATCCACCACCGATATATGGTTTGATGATACGGATCTTGCCCCACTCGATGCCAAGTGCCTGACCACAGACACGACGTACAATGTGCGGAATCTGTGTCGAACTTACAATCTTGATTCGATCCCCCTCCATCTCTGCATAGCAGATGAAGTTCTCGATATGGCAATGCTGTACCGTCGGTGTGCTATACCAGCCTTCAACCTTGATCAGCCCCGGCTCCTTGATTGCCTCTTCATAATTTCCTTTACGGATGGTTGTATGTTTCAGTACATTATTCGGATAGTTCTCATGAAGCTGAGGTGCTCCTTCTTTCATTGCTTCGTGAACATCCAATACAAACGGATACTCCTCATACTTCACTTTGATTGCTCGAAGTGCCTGTGCCGCTGCTACCTCATCCTCTGCTACAACTGCTCCGATGTCATCTCCGTAGAATCGCACCCGTTCTGTCAATACGAGACGATCCGCCACATCCTGATGGGATTCATCTGTTGACCACGGATGTCCCGCTGTCGGATAATAATGCTTTTCTTTAACATCAAAACAGGTAAATACCTTTACCACTCCCGGAATTTTCTCTGCTTCCGATGTATCAATCGAAAGTACTCGTCCGTTTGCAATCGTAGAATGTAAAATACGTGCGACATAAGCACCTTTGTCACACAGATCATCTGTATATCTGGTACGCCCGATCACTTTATCATATGCATCCACACGAGTCACTTTTTTACCTACATACATTTCATTTCCTCCTTCATATTATTTAGAAAATATTTTCTCCGTTGACATAATATTCCAGGCCTTTTTTCATAATCTTATACTGCCTTTTCGTAATCACAATCTTTCCCTTGTTCAACTGGATTAGATTCATTTCCTCTAATTTTTTAATATTACGATTCAAAGTTTTCATCGATATGCCAACTTCTTCTGAAATTCTCGTTCTTGTCTGTTTTAACTCAAGAACCTCCGGCAACGGCTGTTTCTGCTCATACTTACGAATCAAATGTACCATCAGGCGGTCCTTACCTTCCATAAACAGATACCTTCTTGCTTCTGCAGTCTGCATGACTAACCGTTTCATATTCTCTTGTGTCCGCATGTATAATGCATCTACATCCATATGCATCCATTCCATATAATATACACAAGGAATTGCAATCAATCGGCACTTTGTAGAAGATAATATACTGATTCGATAATTCATCATCCCCGCAAAGCACTCAATCTCTCCAAAAAAATCTCCCGGGCCAAAGTCTTTGAAAAAATAAGATTTCTCATTCATTGGCCACTCTACTCCGGTTACTTTGCCTGATAAAACAATGTATATATATTTACACTCTTCTCCTGCCTTGATAAACGTCTGGTCGGCTTCCACCTCCACAATCGACATGTAGTACTTTACTTCCTCCGTACAATTGCGGAAAAGTTCATTCATATATTCTTGTTTTTTCGACGGTAACCCATTAAAAATATCCACAAGCCGTCCTCCTTTTTATCTATTATATCGGGAAATGAAAAGGCTTTGAAAGGACAAGTGACTCCTTTTTTTTGCTTTTTTTATTTCTGGCATATTCCACAAAAATAATGCTTTTTGCATGATTGATATCCGTTTATTATAGTGGTTTTTCGTGGTTTTGACTATGTTTATTTTTCATTAAATATACGCTATACGATTATCCATTGTTGCACACATCATCGAGAAGCATATTTTTAATTTGTAGTTTTATAAAAAGTTTCTTATTAACAAAAAACACGTTCAGGAATCGCTTCCCAAACGTGTATCATTTCTCTTCTATTCTATTTCTCATATACCTTCAAAACTGCATACAAAGTAATTCCTTCATCCATCTCGTTCCTATCAC
>DAVZKO010000014.1:0-34540 GCA_052272205.1 Schaedlerella sp.
GAGATTTGCTTTTGACTTGCCGGAGAAAACACCTTTTGAAGAGATGATGGAAAAAGGTGTTTTCTATAATTAAAATAGAAATTCAAGTAAGGAGAATGAATATGCGACAGTATGAAATGTTTGAATTAAATTTTAACGGACCGGAACCAAAGGGCTCTGAGGCTCTTGCGGATGTAACAGCAGAGTTTACCTGCGGAGAGGATTCATGGCAGATAAAAGGCTTCTATGATGGAAAGGGTTCTTACAGGGTCCGTTTTCTTCCGCAGGAAACAGGAATTTATACGTGGAAAGTAAGTGGAATAGTATCGGGAGAAGGAAGTGAAGAATGTACAACTTCCGAGAAAAGTCATGGAATGGTACAGGTAGAAGGCAATCATTTTACCTATCAGGACGGTACAAAATATCTTCCGTTCGGAACGACGATTTATGCACTGGTACATCAGGAAGAATCGCTGATTGAAGAGACATTTCAGACACTTGCAAATGCTCCGTTTAATAAGCTGCGCCATTGCATTTTCCCGAAGAGTTATGACTTCAATCACAATGATCCACAATATTATCCATTTGAAAAAGATGCGGATGGAAAATGGGACGTGAATCGACCATGTTATGCATACTGGAATCATCTGGAAAAGAATATTGTGAGACTTGGCGAAATGGGAATCGAGTCGGATTTGATTTTGATGCATTCATATGACAGATGGGGATTTGCATTTTTAACAATGGAAGAGATTGCGGTATATATCGAGTATACGTTACGCAGACTGGCAGCTTACCCATATATCTGGTGGAGTATGGCAAATGAATACGATTTCTTGTTCAATCATAAGATGGAAGACTGGTATGAGATCGAGAAAATGATTACAGAGAATGACCCATATCATCATCTGCTCAGCAATCATAATGGAATGAAGATTTATGATTTCTCCAGACCGGCGATCACACATTGCTGTCTTCAGACAAATGCGATGCATAAGGCGGCAGACTGGTGGAATCAGTATCAGAAACCGGTTATCTTTGATGAATGTTGTTATGAAGGTGATATCGAACATGAATGGGGCAACATTTCAGCGTTTGAGATGGTAAATCGGTTTTGGAAAGCGTGTACAACAGGTGCATTTGCAACACATGGTGAAACCTATTATTCTGAAGATGAGGTGCTCTGGTGGGCAAAAGGTGGGAAACTGCATGGTGAAAGTCCGGAGAGAATCGCATATCTCAAAGAGCTTATGTACGGTCTGGAAGGACCACTGGAGCCATGGGGTGAGCCGATGTTTGAAGAATTCTCTAATGTGACAGAAAAAATTGTTCCGGGTGAAGTACCTCCGTTCTTTGCACTGATGCAGTCTTTGACAACGGAAGAAAATGAAAACCTGAAGTGGAAGCGTGCAGCATACACCGGACATTATAAAGAAAATGTATACCTCAAATATTTTGGAAATCAGCGTCCGAGAGTCGCAGCGATTCGTCTGCCAAAAGAACATTTCTACAAGGTGGAAGTCATTGATGTGTGGGAGATGACACGAACTGTTGTAGAGGAGAAGGTAAGCGGAAAAGTGCCACTTCAATTACCCGGAAAAGAAGGGATTGCGGTGCTGGCAACGAGAGTAGAATAAAGCGATGGAAAATTAAGAAACTCCCGAAGTATCATGATTAAAATGATATTTCGGGAGTTCAATTTATAAAATCTAATATTATATTCTATTCCGATATTCCAACGGAGTCATTCCATAACATTTCTTAAATGCCTGACGGAAATTGCCGGTATCCGAGTACCCCAATTCTTCAGAAATAACAGCAATTGAAATATCCGGATTGGCAAGCAGGCGGGTAGCCTGATTCATGCGCAATTGCTGAATATTTTCACTGAAACTCATACCGGTGCTGGATTTGATGATCCTTTGTAACTGACGTTCACTGTAATTGAAGAAGGTGGACAGCTCTTTCAAAGTAACTGTAGCGAAATGCTCCTGTATATATTTGAGGATGAACATCAGGTTCTCGTTCTGGTCATCTTCAATGAGTGACGGAACGATAACATTTGCCCCATGATTGCGAAGCAAAGTAATGAAAAATGCGTCGATAATGGAGTTGAGCATCCGGTTTTTATATTGACGGTTTCCAATAAATTCTTCGTAAGCGTAGCCAACATAATTAAAAAGTTCATGGTCTCCATGTGTACGGAACAGAAGATAAGGGTGTGTCGGTGAATGATATAACGTACGCATGAAAAAGTCTGACAACACATCATTTTCTGACAAGGTTCCAAAGAAAGCAGTCTCAAATGTACTGGTTCTAAGGATGATATTAAATACAATACAATCATCGGAAAATACACTGACAGCATGTTGCGTATTAGGCGCAATGATACAGATATCACCGGTCTGCATCTTTAGTTTCTGGTCCTGAATATAGTTACAGCAGGAACCGCGCATGACACAGAGCACTTCCAAAAAAGAATGAGAGTGCCAGTTGCATGGAAGATAGCGGAGATGCTGATAAATCTCACAGTCTAAGTTCTTGTGGAAAAACAAATCTTCCTCCAGATTTTCCGAAAGAAATTTGGGAAAGAGAGAATGGTTTTCTTGACTCGCCTTGACGAAGATGTCCCGGCAGTTCTTGACATCCTGCGGCTGGTCTAAGTGACGTTCCGGATTTTCCAAATATAATTTTTTCAGTGATTTTTCAGTATCACGTAAATCTGTATTTACTTCATATTCATAAGCATCGTAAAATCGCATGATAGTGTACCTCCTGCAGTAACTGCTTAGCGAGGTTGTGTCGAGCTTAGCAGTTACGCACACCTCAGCAGCAGACGAGGTTTTGTCGAGTCGCTGTCTGATGGTGTTACCTTGTTTCACTAATTATACCAAAGAAAAATTCAAAATTCTTGCTTTTCCTTTGAAATGTCACCTTTGTAATGTGCAAATGTCTCATTTACAACTTTGATGCCCGGAAAGTGCTTGCTATACTATAGTATAGATGGACATTGAAGCGTGACGCAATAATTTGATGCGTGTCGCTTTGCGAACATCACAATGAAATCGCAATACAACAGAAAATGGAAGGAGATTTGAATAATGGGAATATTAGGGAACTGGATTACAAATAAAACAGCCAGACCATTTTATGCGAGAAGAATCATTTCAATAAAAAAACCAATCTCACATGCGGAGGCGAAAGTGTGTGGACTTGGTCAGTTTCATTTTTATATAAATGGATGCAAGGTAGAAGACCATGAGCTGGATCCGGGGTGGACGGACTATCATAAGTTGATAGAGTATGTCACTTTTGACGTTACATCTTATTTGAAAGAGGGGGGAAATGTAATTGGAGCGGAAGTCGGAAACGGCTGGTTCAATAAGATGGACGAGCATTATACCTTTCATTTCCCGGAATTTATGCCGCCAAATCCGAATCCATATAAACCGTTTGGAGAGACCCTTGTACTGGCAATAGAACTGACAATTACCTATGTAGACGGAACAGAGGAAGTCATTACCGCGGATGGGGATTTTCTTGTAAAAGAACATCCGGTTGTGATGAGCAATGTGTATGGTTCGGAGATAATTGACGGAAGAAAGAATCAGGACGGATGGGGTACAACAGCGTTTGATGTGACAAGTTGGGAGAAAGCTTCGGTTGTCGCGAAAGAGGATGAGCCGACCGGTCGGATGATTGATCAGTTACAGCCGCCGGTGAAGGTAATTCATTCTTATACGGGAGTATATTTGCAGGATGTACAGGATAGAGCAATCTATGATTTCTCGCAAAATATGTCCGGAATCTTAGAATTTGAAGTAAAAGGAAAAGCGGGGGATGAAATTCATCTTTATCCTGCCGAGAAACTTGCGGAGAATGGTGATGTCGACCAGATGGCAAAAGGCTGGGTAAATTTGGACACCTGCATTACTTACATTATCGGACAGGACAATGGATGGGAAACATGCAGAATGAAATTTACCTATTTTGCAGGAAGATATGTTGCTGTTGAGAAGCCGGAGAATTGTGAGATGCGTAATCTCACGGCTCATGCAATCAGCAGTGCTTATGAGACGGACGGAACATTTACATGTGATGACAAACGTTATGAGCAGATTTACAGTCTGGTAGAAAAAGCAGTTGAGGCAAATATGGTCAGCGTGCATACTGACTGTCCGACGATTGAGCGATTCGCTTGGCAGGAGCCGAATCATTTGATGGCACCATCGATCATGTATATGAAAAATGGGCGTAAATTGTGGGAAAAATTCCTGCTGGATATGAGAACAGCGCAACATACAGCACAGGATTATTTTTATGATTTTGAGGGAAAGAAAGTCTATCCGGGAGATGGATTGATGCCGTCACAGTGTCCATGTTACATTCCGAATGTCCTTCCGGTTCCGGGAATGGGAAGTTTCTACGATATCATTGGTTGGGGAAGCACTTGTATTCTTGGAACATATTGGCACTATATGTTCTATGGTGACAAGAAGATTGTAGAAGATAACTACGATGCAGGTATGAGATATCTGGAACATTTGAAAACAAAGGTTACAGAAGAAGGATTTATCAACCATGGTCTAGGTGACTGGGGCAATCCGAAGAATGAGCTGGCGAGAGAAAATATCGAGACTGCTTTCTTGTATGCAGATACGGTAACACTTGCGAAATTTGCTGAGATTCTTGGGAAAATCGAGGATAAAAAGGAACTGGAAACTTACGCAGAGCAGGTAAAGAAGAATTACAACGAAAAGCTGCTTGTCTGGAATGCAGAAAAAGGATATTGGTGTTATCGTGCATGGGATCATGCTGACGAGTTGTTTATGACACAGGCAGTAGAAGCGTTACCACTTTATTGGGGATTAGTACCGGAGGACAAAGAAACAGATGTTGTGAAATCATTTCGTGATGCGTTGAAAGCAGAAGGTGCATTTGTCAGCGGAGAAATCGGACTTCCATATGTGATTCAGACAGCACGGAAATATCAGATGAATGATTTGATCTGCCAATTCATTTTGCGGAAAGAGCATCCAAGTTATTATGCATTTGTACTGGATGGAGAGACGACATTAGGTGAATATTGGGAGACCAATCCGAGAAGCCACTGCCACGATATGATGGGACATATTGTAGAGTGGTATTACAACGGAATTGCAGGTATTCAAGGTTTAGAGCCGGGATTTAAGAAGATAAAGATTTGTCCGTATCTGCCAGAAAGTGTGCATGAATTTAAGTGCAGTTATCACTCTGTGGCAGGAGAGATTTCTGTTCAGGTGAAGGAGGAGCAGGATGGACTGGTATTACAGGTGAAAGTACCGGATAGCGTGGAGTATCAGATTGATACAACCAATCTGGAAAGCAGCAGAGAGATTGTGGCAGGGAAGATAAAGATAGAGGTGGAATAACATGAGAGAGTTCAGTAACAGACGAAATCCTATATTGCCATTGGAATATCATGTGCCGGACAGTGAAGGGCATGTAATGCCGGATGGGAAGTTGTATGTATATGGCAGTTTTGAAGATGCAGAGAGTAAGAGGAGACTGATTTTACAAAAGTTGTCTACAGAATTGCCAACAGTAGATAAAATATTGATTGCGGTAATGTGTGGAACAAGAGATAAGAATATTCCATTTTCAGATTTGCAAAAACTATTGGCTGTTTTAGGATTTCAGTGTAGAATAAAAGGAGACCATTATATATATTATAAAAATGGAATTGCTGAAATTATTGGAAGGGTATATTAGGAGACATGCATGCAAGAACAATTTTACAATCACTACAGCAAGGCATCTTGATTTGTAATAGAAATGCCAGAATTGTATATTTTAATGATGCATATGGGGAATTCATCGGGAAGCGGCTTGAGGAGGTTCAAGGAGAAGAGATTACCAAGTATCGAAAGCATGCAATGGTTCCTCAGGTGATTCAATCGCAGACACCGATAGAAGGAATTGTACGCACAGAGGGGAATCAAGAGTATTTTGCCAGTGTTTATCCTATTATGGAAGGAGAGATTCCGAATGGAACAATTTCTATTGTTACAACACTTGCGCAGCATCAGTTAAAAGTAAAACAGAAAACGGAGACGTTGGCGGAGCGGGTTCGTAAATTTGAGCGAGAAGAGATCCTGGCGGAAATTGCGTATTGCGGTGGAGGTGTAGAAGGTAAGAAAAAGGCCGCGGCACAGTTGGGAATATCTCTTGCAACTTTATACAATAAGATAAAAGAAGATTAAGAATGAGCGATAATTTCTAAAATTTTAGAAATTATCGCTCGTTTTATTGTGTAAATCCAGTAGATTGCTAAGATTATGGCTAGAAAGATAAAGGTATTGTTTAAGGATAAGACTTTTCGATATTAAAAAGTCCATAAGTCACAGTACCAAAAAAGCATGGAGGCGGCAAGATGAAATTAAGAGAAATCGCACATTCAAGAACCGGAGATAAAGGTGATATCTCCAATATTTCTGTAATCCCATATGACGAAGCGGATTACAAATTTTTAAAGGAGCAATTAACGGAAGAAGTTGTGAAAGAATATTTTAAAGAGATATGTAAAGGAGAAGTTGTCCGGTATAAACTGGATGGGTTACATGCATTGAATTTTGTGCTGTACCATACGTTAGGAGGCGGGGTAACACGCTCGCTGGCAATTGACCGACATGGTAAAACATTGGGAATGGCGTTATTAGAGATGGAGGTTGATAAGTGATGAAGACAATTCGAATTGGAAGTGGAGCAGGTTATGCAGGAGACCGGATCGAGCCCGCAATGGAATTGATCGAAAAAGGTAATCTGGATTATATTATATTTGAATGCCTCGCAGAAAGAACCGTTGCAATCGGACAGCAGGATAAAGAGAAAGACCCGGAAAAAGGTTATAATCAGTTGTTGGAATATCGCATGAAAAAGATATTACCTTTGTTGTCAAAAAATCATGTAAAGATGATTACAAATATGGGGGCGGCAAATCCGAAGGCAGCGGCAAGACAGACTCAAAAAATTGCAGAAGAATTAGGAATTACAGGGTTAAAAATTGCCTGTGTAACCGGGGATGATATAACCGATGAGTTAGAGCAATATATGGATAATACCGTTCTGGAAAATGGAAAGAAATTGGGAGAATTAAGAGATTCTTTAATTTCGGCAAATGTGTATATGGGTTCGGAAGGGATTCAAGAAGCGTTAGCCGGTCAGGCAGATATTGTAATAACAGGACGAGTATCCGACCCGGCTCTTTCGATCGGACCACTTGTACATGAATTTGGCTGGAGTTTAGAGAATAATCCGGAACAGATGGGACAGGCAGTATTGGTCGGACATTTGTTGGAATGTGCAGGACAGGTGACCGGAGGTTATTATGCGGATCCTGGAGTGAAGGAAGTGCCGGATTTGTACAAATTGGGATTTCCATTGATAGAAGTAAGTGACGATGGAAGCTTTGTTGTAACAAAAGTAGAAGGGTCCGGTGGACTTGTAAGTGTAGATACATGTAAAGAACAGACGATATATGAGATTCATGATCCGAAGGCATACCTGACACCGGATGCAACAGCAGATTTTTCAAATGTGGTATTTACACAGGTAGGAGAAAACAGAGTTCTGGCACGAAATGCGACAACTCATGGACGTCCTGAAACATGGAAGGTGAGTGTTGGATACAAAGATTGCTTTATCGGTGAAGGAGAGATTTCCTATGGAGGTGAGACTGCACTGGAACGAGCTCGTATGGCTGCTGATATTATAGAAAAAAGAATCGAATTGACCGGAATCCGGCTAGAGGAATATCGGGCAGATTTCATCGGATATAATTCCTTGTACGGAGATTTGTTGACATCTAAAATGAGTGTCGGAACTCCAAGAGAAGTAAGACTGCATATAAGTGGAAGAACAACCGAACGCCTACAGGCAGAATTACTTGCAAATGAAGTGGAGGCTCTTTATACAAATGGTCCGGCCGGAGGCGGAGGAGCAGAAAAACATGTAAAGGAAATCGTTTCGATTTGTTCCATATTTGTTCCAAGAGAAGCGGTTCAGTATCAGGTAGAATATTTGCAAACAGGGGACTGTAAAAAGTAGAATTCCTTACATTTAAAAATAAAATAAGCAGATATAGAAAAGGAAGAGTAAGATGAGAATAATCAAGAAAAAATTAAGTGAATATGCGGAATTAACAGGATATCTGCACGAATTACATGACGAGACGGACAATATCAGGGAATATCCGGCAATTTTAATATTTCCGGGTGGTGGATTTAGAATGTGCAGTTTTTTAGAATCAGAACCGATTGCATTGGCATATCTTGCAGAAGGTTATCAGGCATTTACATTAAAATATACAACGGTGACAGATAAGGAAGATGCTACGATTGAAGATCCAATGTCAGATGCACAAAAAGCATTAGAGTGGATTCGCGCATGCAGAGAAGAGTATTGCATTGGGGAAGGACAGTTAGCATTGCTTGGATTTTCAGGCGGAGCACATCTTGCGGCTGCAACAGCAACACATGGTCCACAACGACCGGATGTATTACTATTGGGATATCCGGGAATCCTTCACAGTGAATTACGCGCTTTGGAGTGTCCGGATATTATAGAATGTATAGATGAGAAAACGCCGCCGACGTTTCTGTTTGGAACAAGAGATGATAAAGTGACACCGCCGAAACACATTCTGGCGTTTGCACAATGTCTGGAGCAGAAAAATGTGGAATTTGAAGTTCATATTTTCAGAAAAGGTGAACACGGATTTTCACTTGCAAAGCCATTAACCAGTGTGGGAGATAAAAACAGGGTAAATCCGGATGTGGCGCAATGGTTTCAACTGAGTGTAAGATGGCTGAAGGAAATGTTGGGTGAGTTTACAGTATATGGTGTTAATGATGGTAGATATGGGAAGTATAGTATAGACACAAGAATATGTGAGTTGTTGGAAATTCCGGAAACAAAAGCAATCGTATTAACATATTTGCCGGTATTGAATGAAGAACTTCCGATATTTGTGAGAGATTGGTTAACGCCTCGAATACTGAACAAAAACCAGAAACTTTTGTCGCAGGAGAAATTAGAGGAATTGGATAAGAAGTTGTTAGAATTATAGTTATCCACAGAATTGCCAACAAAAAGATGAGAAATCGGTGTTCAGAGAGCAAATTCTATATAGGTGACGATATGAAAGAATCCCCCAAGTTCATTCGAGCTTGAGGGATTTTTCTAGTAGAAAAGTTTTATTCTTCTGCTTCTTTCGCCGGAATCTCAACCGGTTTGTTCAAAATTTCCATGAATTCCTCACCTGTAATCGTCTCATGCTCATACAGATATTGAGCCAGTTCATGTAATTTACCAACGTTATCTTCGAGAATCTTATATGCTTTGGAATGCTGTAATTTAACAAGGTCACGAACCTTCTTATCGATTTCGGTCTGTGTCTCAAGTGAACAGGTCATGGAACTGTCGCCGCCGAGGTACTGATTGGTTACGGTTTCCATTGCGACCATATCAAACTCTTCATTCATACCATATCGGGTAATCATTGCTTTAGCCAGTTTGGTTGCCTGTTCGATATCGTTGGAAGCTCCGGTCGTAATCTGATGGAAGATAAGTTCTTCTGCAGCACGTCCGCCGGTGAAGGTTGCAATCTTATTTTCCAGTTCTTCCTTGGTCATGAGGAAATGTTCCCCGTCTTCGACCTGCATCGTATATCCAAGTGCTCCGGAAGTTCGTGGAATAATGGTAATCTTGTGAACCGGAGCAGATTCTGTCTGTTTGGCAGCAACCAGCGCGTGACCGACTTCATGATAAGATACAATGAGTTTTTCCTTGTTGGAAAGGACTCGGTTTTTCTTCTGGTATCCGGCAATAACCACTTCTACACTTTCTTCCATATCTGCCTGTGTGACGAATTTGCGGTTATCACGAACAGCACGAAGAGCAGCCTCATTTACAATATTGGCAAGTTCTGCACCGGAAGCACCGGCAGCGGCTTTGGCAACTGCGGCATAATCTACGTTATCTCCAACGCGAATCTTCTTCGCATGTACTTTCAAAATATCAATACGTCCCTGTAAATCTGGAAGTTCAACCGGAATTCGACGGTCAAAACGTCCCGGACGAAGAAGAGCAGGGTCAAGAGAATCCGGCTGATTGGTTGCAGCCAGGATGACAACACCCTTAGAACCATCGAATCCATCCATCTCTGTAAGCAACTGGTTCAGAGTCTGTTCACGTTCATCATTTCCGGACATCTGTCCGTTACGTTTTTTACCGATTGCATCAATCTCATCAATAAATACGATACAAGGGGCCTTTTCATTTGCCTGTTTGAACAGATCACGTACTTTGGCAGCTCCCATACCAACAAACATTTCTACAAATTCAGAACCTGAAATTGAGAAAAATGGAACATTGGCTTCACCGGCAACTGCTTTTGCAAGCAATGTTTTACCGGTTCCCGGAGGGCCTACCAGAAGGGCACCTTTTGGCATGGATGCACCGATTTCACGATATTTTTCAGGTGTGTGTAAGTAATCTACTAATTCGGATAAGAGCTCTTTTGCTTCATCTTCACCGGCTACATCGGCAAATTTGATACCGCTCGAAGATTTGACATATACTTTTGCGTTACTCTTACCACCCATGCCAAACTGCATGGAATTCATTCCGCCACCCATCTTAGAAAGCATTTTTTTGGACAGCCACTGACCGAGTGCGATAAATATCAGCATTGGAAGGATGAAGCTGAGGATGAAACTCATGATCGGAGAAGCCTGTTGGATGATCTCGGATGAGAATTTGGCACCGGAATTGTGAAGGCGGGTTACCAGATCCGGGTCTTCCATAATTCCGGTTTTGTATATGGTGTCTCCGGATTTGTCCGTAAATACAATCTGGTTGGATTCAATATTTACAGAGCCAATTTCTTTTTCATCAATCATTGTCATGAATGTGCCGTAATCTACTTCTTTGACCTGACGCTGCTGCAGAGCCGGGAGAAGAAGAAAATTGATACAAAGGATTGCGACAAGTGCAATGATGTAATAGAAAATCATAGGTCGTTTTGGTGATTTTACTTCTTGCATAATAAGTCTCCTTACTGCAAATGCTTTTCGAGGTATTTTTCTGTTTAGCATTTGCGTACACCTTATCATCAAATGATGTATTTCAAATTGATATTCATTGGTGTTTCATCTTTCGTAATGGATAGTGTAGTACGAAACGTGCTGGAATTCAAGTGAAAAAGTCTGAAAAAAGCAGGGAATTCATGAAATTTTTATAAAATACGAATATACAATTTTACAAGAGTGCGAGCTGCTATGAAGATTATGAGAAGCATATAGAAAGTCATTCGAATACATATGTAAAAGATTTAAGCATATCTTGAAGTGTTCGGCATAGGATAAGAAAAAAGGTTGTCTTATTATGGAATAGAAATAGGGATTGGACAGAAGTTTTGTTATTGTTTACAAGTTCGAAGTAAACCGTGACGAATTTCCGAGGAAGGAGGGGATCACTTGTTTGAAGAACAGTCGGTAAAGGAAGTATGCCAGTTTTACAAGGCTGACGAAAAACGGGGACTGTCAGTGGAAGAGGCGCAGAAAAGGATGCAACAAAATGGGAAGAATGAGTTGCAGCAGGAACGACAGAAAAGTATAGTTGAATCATTTTTGGAGCAGTTAAATGACCCGCTGATCTGTGTGCTGTTAGTTGCGGTGATGGTATCATTTTTGCTGAAAGAAATGAGTGACGCAATGATCATTCTTGTTGTTATCCTTGTGAATGCAAGCGTTGGTGTGATACAGGAAGGAAAAGCGAGACGGGCGCTGGATGCGCTGAAAAGATTGACAAGCCCGCATGCAATGGTTCGAAGGAGTGGAAAGATATATGAAATTGCGGCTTCGGAATTGGTTGTGGGTGATATTGTGATTCTGGAAACCGGTGGACAGGTCCCGGCGGATATAAGACTTACACAAGCTCATAATTTGAAAATCGAAGAGTCTGCGTTGACGGGAGAATCTCTTTCAGTTGAGAAAGATGTGAAGTTTCAGGCACAAAAATCGTTGCAGGTCGGCGAGCGGAAAAACGAAGCATTTATGACTACGATGGTGACAGCAGGAAGAGGTGAAGGTATTGTCATTGCAACAGGGATGAATACAGAGATTGGGAAAATCGCTTCGATCATTCAAGGAACACCGAGAGAATATACGCCTTTGCAGAAACGGTTGGCAGAACTCGGAAAATTGCTTAGTATTGTCTCCGTTCTTTTGTGTCTGGTTCTATTTCTGATTGCAGTTCTTCAAAAAAGAAATGTATTCGATATGTTAATCACTGCGATTTCCCTTGCGGTTGCGGCGGTTCCGGAAGGGCTTCCTGCAATTGTAACGATTGTGCTGGCTATGAGTGTATCAAAGATGGTCAAGGTCAATACGATTATCCGAAAACTTCCGTCCGTAGAGACACTTGGCGCGGTAAACGTTGTATGTTCAGATAAAACCGGAACTCTGACGCAGAATAAAATGACAGTCACAACCTGTTATGTCAATGAAAAACAAATCCCAATTTCCGTACAAAATATCCGTCAGCAGGCAGAGATTCCGGTGAATTTTCTGGAAGGATTTACATTATGTAATGATGCGGTGATCCAAAAAGAGGGAAAAGGTAGGAAAGAAAATGTATTTGGAGATCCGACCGAACTGGCACTGCTACAGATGGCGTTTCAATGTGGAATCCGAAAAGAGCAGGTAGAATATGAGCATCCGAGAATATCAGAGAGAGCATTTGATTCTTCGAGAAAAATGATGACGACAGTACATAAAAAATCAGCACATTCCGGGGGTGTTGTGGCATACACAAAAGGTGCGCCGGATGTCGTTCTGAATCGTTGTACAAACATCTGGATAAATGGGGCTGTACAACCATTGACGGAGGGGAGGAAAAGGCGGATTCTTGAGGCAATGGAGGAAATGTCGCATCAGGCTTTACGTGTATTGGCGTTGGCGATGCAAGTGACGTCGGATGGAAATACAAAGAAGATTTTGGAAGAGCGCAATCTTACGTTTGTAGGACTTGCGGGGATGAAAGACCCGATTCGACCGGAGGCGAAAGTGGCAGTAGATCAGTTCAAAAATGCATCGGTACAGACTGTAATGATTACAGGAGATCATGCAGATACAGCATTGGCAATTGCGAGAGAACTTGGCATTGCTAAGAGTAGTCGGGAATGTATGACAGGCGCGGAACTGGAGCAGATATCGGATAAAGAGCTGGGGAACAGACTTCCGGAACTTCATGTATTTGCAAGAGTATCACCGGAACATAAAGTACGGATCGTCAAACAATTGAAACAATGTGGCAACATCGTGGCAATGACAGGAGATGGAGTAAATGATGCGCCGTCCCTTCAGATGGCAGATATTGGAATTGCGATGGGAATGACAGGAACCGATGTGGCAAAACAGGCTTCGGATATGATTCTGACAGATGATAATTTTGCTACCATTGAACAGGCAATTGAAGAAGGAAGAAGCATTTACGAAAATATAAGGAAAACAGTACTGTTTTTATTGTCCTCGAATTTTGGAGAGATTATCACCATGTTTGTGGCAGTGGTACTTGGAATGGCATCACCATTGAAGGCAAGTCATATATTGTGGATTAATCTTATTACGGATTCACTTCCGGCACTGGCATTAGGAGTTGATAAAAATGACAAGAAAGCATTGATGAAACGGCCACCGCGAAAGGCATCGGAAGGACTTTTCGCCAATGGAGGATTGGCTTGTACCTGCTTTTATGGTGTACTGATAGCGGCAATCAGTCTGACAGCATTTTTAAAATTACCTTGGGAAATCTTAAGAAACGGACAGCAGGCATTTTCTTTAGAAAATATCAAATTTGTGTTACAAGACGGGCCGGTGCTGGCACGTTCTCAGACCTATGCATTTACTGTGCTTGGAATGGCACAACTGTTTCATGCATTTGGTATGCAGGACGTGAGAACATCTGTCTTTGCAGGCTGGATCAGCGGAAAACGAAAGTGGAACTGGATGATGGCAGCGGCATTCGTAGTTGGAATCTTTTTGCAGGGTATTGTGACGGAAGTTCCGGTGTTGGTGCAGATGTTTGGAACGGCATCACTGACGCTGGAAGAGTGGAGTGCGTTGTTGGTTCTGGCAGCATTTCCTGTGCTGGCGCATGAGGTGTTTGCGGTGTTGTTTCGGGTCAGATGGGAGAAAAGCTGAAAGAATCAATCTGGGATAAATTAGAAAAGAGTTGTCCGCTTTATACTGCATTTTTGAAGAAGCTCGTGTTATAATAAAAAACAGGGTGGCGATTGAGCAATTACCAGAAGAAGTACGAATAGATAAGGAGATTCTATGCAGTTACGTTTTGAAATCCCGGA
Source organism: Schaedlerella sp. (assembly GCA_052272205.1). Lineage (GTDB taxonomy): Bacteria > Bacillota > Clostridia > Lachnospirales > Lachnospiraceae > Schaedlerella. Next base: position 14,384 of record DAVZKO010000014.1, read on the forward strand.
TAAATTCTGGGGGCTGTTCCGGTCCGTGAACCGGGAGGCTTATATGGAAGCGTTATTGAATATCAATGAAGAATATCAATACAGCAATTATTTCTTAACACGGGAAGTTTGTATTCAGGTGTTAAGCGATATGTATATAAAGAAACATTTTCAGTTAAAACAGGAAGAGGATGAAACCGAGTTCGATCTGTTGGAGACACCGGCGAGCAGAACATTGAAGTGGCTGCTTCGAACCGGATGGCTTAAGAAAATCGAGGATTATAATACGCTTGCGACCAACATTGTAATTCCGGATTATGCGGCAATTTTTATTGATGCATTTGAACGTTTGAGTTCGGAGGATATGGAAGAGACGGAGATCTATATTCAGAATGTATATGCGACATTATTTTCTTTCAAAAATGATTCCAGAGTGAACTTGAGTATGTTGCGTACTGCATTGGTGAATACAAGAAGACTGAACAAAGCATTGCAGGATATGCTTCACAATATGGATAAATTCTTTGGACGGTTATTGGACCAGCAATCTTATCACGATCTGTTAAAAGAACATCTGGAAGGCTATGTAGAAGAGATCGTGCGAAAGAAGTATCATATCTTGAAAACTTCCGACAACTTTTATATTTACAAGATGGATATTAAGAAATGTTTGCGTGATATGAGAGAAGATGCGGACTGGATCGAGATGGTCAGAGATCGTTCGAAGGCGATGGGCGATACGAAAGATGATGTGTTGGATCTGCTTGATATGATTGAACGTGGATTTGACGACATTGAGCATCGAATCTCCAATATGGATAAGGAACATACGAAGTATGTCCGGGCTACGGTAACGAGATTGAATTATCTGCTCAGTGGAGAGACGGATACGAAAGGTCTTGTCGTCCAATTGTTGAATCAGATGTCGGCAGCAGTGACAGAAGAACAGAATACACAGGCGGAAATTCGTAGAAATGGTTATTCTTATGAGGAGATGCTGCAGCTTACCGGAGAGCGGATGAATATGTCCTTATTGGAAATGTTATCGGAAAAGTCTTTGTATAAACGACGAAAACCAAAAGAAGACTTCATCAGTCAGATGGCGGAAGATGAGACGATAGAAGACTTAGATAGAGAAGATGTATTGAAACTGAACCGAATTCAGCAGAGATACAGTAAGCAGGAAATCGAAGCCTTTATTGAGGAACATATGAACGATGATATCATGGATGTAGAGACGTTGACGATAGCAGATGAAGAATCTTTCGAGAAACTGATATTGGCATACGATTATAGTACGAGAAGAAACAGCAAATACATTGTGCTCGAGGAGGATACGCCGCAGATTGAAAATGGACAGTATAAGTATCCTGCTTTGAAATTTGTGAGGAGAGTATAAGAGGAAAAACAAATGATAGAATACTATGAACAATTGATGCAGGAAGAGCAGGAAGCAATTACAGAAATTATCCAGACTCTTTTTCGTCAGACATTTATATTAGAACAAAAATTTGACCGGCGTGCGGGACGTTTGCAGTATGAAAAGGATTACCGCATATGTACGAAGCATTTTGAATTTTTAAAGGCATATTTTGCGATAGCGGGGATTCAATTATGTGAAAATGCACATATGGGGATGATTTATATACAAGGGGAAACTCTCTGGGGAGAGAAACTTCCAAAACTTGCGACAATTTACTTATTGTTATTGAAACTGATTTATGACGAGCAGATGGCAACCGTGTCCTCAAGCAGTCATATCGTTACAACACTTGGGGCAATCAACGGAAAAGCGGGCGAATTCCGTGTGTTGAAAGGATTGCCGTCTCCAACGGAAATGAAACGGACGATATCTATGTTGAAGAAATATCAGATTATCGAGCCGTTGGATGCAATTGAAGAGTTGAATGAATCTACCAGAATGGTGATTTATCCAAGTATCCATGCGGTATTGATGGGAGACGATATTCGGGAACTTTTGGCAACATTTAGCGAAGGCGGAGAACCGAAAGCGCAGCAGACTGTTTTTCATAAAGAAACAGGAAATGAAGCCGGACAGGGAATGACAGAAAAAGAAACAATAGAGGACACAGAAACAGAGAACATAACAACAGATGAAGTCAGTGAGGAGGAACATCGTGGAGAAACAACAGCCATTTGAAGCACTTTCAAAAATATGCCTGAACAACTGGCATTATATAGACAGAAAAGTATTGACGCTCAGTGACGGAATCAATTTTTTTACCGGACATTCCGGAAGTGGAAAGTCAACGGTGTTGGATGCAATGCAGATTGTACTTTATGCGGATACGGACGGTCGTCGATTCTTCAATAAAGCAGCGGCAGATGATTCCGACCGTTCGCTTATCGAATATCTCCGGGGAATGGTCAATATCAGTGAGAATAATGAATCACAATATTTGAGAAATAAGAATTTTTCCAGTACGATCGTCTTAGAATTTGAACGTACAGATACGAAGGCAAAACAGTGTGTCGGTGTGGTATTTGATGTGGAGACTGCGACAAATGAGATCAGTCGTCAGTTCTTCTGGCATACAGGCGGACTTCTGGAGAATCAATACCGTGCAGAGAAACGATGTCTTACAACGGTAGAGATAAAAGAGTATTTGAGTAGAACATTTACGAAGGAACAGTATTATTGCGGTTCAAGTAATGAACGATTCCGCCGACAATTATATGATGTATATCTTGGCGGGCTGGATATGGAGAAGTTCCCACGTTTATTTAAACGTGCGATCCCATTTAAAATGAATATTAAGCTGGAAGACTTCGTGAAAGAATACATTTGCATGGAGCAGGATATTCACATCGAAGACCTTCAGGAAAGTGTCATGCAATATGGACGGATGCAGAGCAAAATCGATGAGACGATGAAAGAGATTGGCTGCTTAACAGATATTCGGGAAGCATATCAGGCTTATGAAGAGAAACAACAGGCATCGGAAAGCTGTAATTATCAGATTGAGCGATTGGAGATGTTACAGTTATCACGCAAGATTGAAGAGACACATGAGCGAATCAAAGGTCGTACGGAAGAGATTGAACGTCAGAAGGTTCGACAGAATCAGTTAAGTAAAGAACTGGAAGAATTGCAGAAAGATTATGAGGAGATTCTGGTACATATTGCGAACAGTGGGTATGATGCATTACAGACGGAGCTTGGCAATATCAACGAGACATTGGAACGTCTGGAAAGCAGCAAGGCAAGAATACAAAAATTGTCCAGGGAATTGAATCTGTGGAAAGACAAAGAAGTTACTCCGAATCAGACAATCTGGGATATTGAGAAGTTTGAAAAAGGAACGATCACAGAGGGGGAACTGGAGCGGCTTCAGAACAGCCTGTTGGAGATTCGGGACAGTCTGGAAGCAGAGCGTACCGATACGGTGACCACATTAAATCGTATCAAAAAAGAAGAAAAAGAAATCAAGGAAGAGTTAAAAGAATTAAAACAAGGTAAGAAGGCATATCCGAGAGAGTTGGAAGAAGCGCGTTTTGAGTTGCGCAAACGCCTGCATGAACGACTTGGAAAGCTGGTCAATGTGCAGATTCTCGCAGATCTTCTGGATGTGACAGATGAGCGTTGGCACAATGCGGTAGAAGGATATCTTGGAAATAATAAACTCTTATTGATTGTAGAGCCGAAGTATGCCAAAGATGCACTAGAAATCTATCGCGAGATGGATAAGAGAAAATTCTTCCGGGCAGCAGTGTTGGATACGGAACGTGTCGGGGCAGAAGAATTTACCGTGCAGAAAGGTGCGCTGGCAGAAGAGGTTCAGGCAAAGGAAAGTTATGTACAAGCCTATATTCGATTTGTTTTGGGAAATGTAAAGAAATGTGAATCAATCGAAGAGTTGCGTGACTGCAAAATCGGTATTACTCCGGACTGCATGCTGTATAAAGGCTTCCGTTTGCAACATATCAATCCGGATAATTATACAAGACGTGCCTACATTGGTGAGACAAGTATGCGCAAACGTATCCAACAGTTGGAGCAAAAGCGTGACGAGCTTCAGAACGAACGTCTTCCATTACAGGAGATGTTGGAAGAGATGAAACGCATTTTAAAATTGGAAATGTTGTTGCAGCCGACAGCAGATTATATGCAGTGGCAGAAGGAAGCGGGACAGATTCCGGAAAAAGAGAAACGGAAAGCACATGTCATTGAGCAAATGAAAAAACTGCGTGAAGAGTCTGTGGACATGTTGGAAAAACAAAAGCTGGATATCATGCGCCGACAAGATGAGAAGAAGGAGTTCGTGGATTCTGTGAAGAAAGCAATCTGGCAGAACGAGCAGGATATTGATAAATTTAAGAATATAATTTTTACAACAGAAGAAGATCTGGCAGAAAAGAAAAAAATGTTGGATGAAGAGAACAAAAAACGTTCGCAGGAAAAGGAAGGACGAACGGAAGAACTAGAAAGTCAGTTCCAACAGTATCTGGAGGGAACCAAATCTCTCAATTATGATTATTTGAAACGGCAAAAACAGATGGAAAAAACTCCGTTGGAAGACCAGACCGAACGATTCTATCAGAAATTGATTGATGTACGAAGCACATATATTCAGCGTTATCCGAATCGCTCCTTCTCAACCAGTGTGAAGGATAATACTGTTTATGATAAATTGTTGGACAGCCTTACTTGTGAAGACTTGGAGCGATATCGTGCATCGGCGCAGGAGCAGGCAAAATCAGCGGTAGAACATTTCAAGGATGATTTCATTTTTAAAATCCGAAGTGCGATTCGCGAGGCTTATCAGCGAAGAGATGAGCTCAATCGTATTATCAGTCGTCTTGATTTCGGTAAGGATAAATATCAGTTTGTAATTACAAAAAACAAAGGTGCTGATGGAAAATATTATAAGATGTTCATGGATGATGCACTTCAGATTGATCCGCATCAACTGAGTGGCTCGATGGACAATCAGATGAATATGTTTACCATGGAACATGAAGAAGAATATGGGGATATGATGAATGAGTTGATCCATATCTTTATCCCGCCGGAGAATGCGACGAAAGAAGAGCAGGATGAAGCGAGAAAGAATATGGAAAAATATGCGGATTACAGAACCTATCTTTCTTTTGATATGCAGCAGATTGTGCATGGCGAAAAAGATATGAAGATTGGTCTGAGCAAGATGATCAAGAAAAATTCCGGAGGAGAAGGACAGAATCCATTGTATGTGGCACTTTTGGCAAGTTTTGCTCAGGTGTATCGAGTCAATCTGTCGCCAAAACTTCACCGCAATCCGACCTTACGTCTTGTTGTGTTGGATGAAGCATTCTCTAAGATGGATGCGGAAAAAGTAGCAAGTTGTATCTCACTGATTCGAGGACTCGGATTCCAGGCAATTATCAGTGCGACAAACGATAAGATTCAGAACTATCTGGAAAATGTGGACAAGACATTTGTGTATGCCAATCCGAATAAGAAACATATTTCTATTCAGGAGTTTGAGAAGACGGAGTTTGGGCAGTTGACGGAAGAGGCGTAAGATGTGATGTATCTTTTAAATAAAATTATAGAAAAATGTGAATATCATAGTAAAAAAGACTGGAAACCGGGAGAAATTGGTAATCGAAAAATTACAATTCAGCAAGAGGATTATACGAAGTGTGGAAAAACAGAATTCATAAGTGAAGCACAGGATTTGGCAAAACGAAAATTGATTCAAATAAAATGGGAAATTCATTATAGCGATATAAGACAAATTCAATATTCGTTAGAACAACTTCCACAACTTTATCAATTAGCAGAACAGGAAGCACAAGAGAACGGAGAAACATTTGTTCCGAAATATTGTTTGGTCCAACAATATCAGGATAAAATTGAAGCGGAACAAAAACAAGGTTGGAAGAATGAGTGGATTCGAAAATACTATGATTCGCTGTTACAAAAATTACACAACATTGGTGATAGAAAGGTTCCAAAAGAATTAGAAAAGTTTGAACTTTATCGGGATTGTTTGCGAGGAATAGATGCACTTGATGAGCCAATATTCAAACGTGTTTTTAGTAAGAGGTATCTTGGGGATACAAAGAAATTTGAAAAAGAAGTACAGACGCATATTATTACAAGTGCTAAGAAATATTGTGACGATGCAGAGGAAGATATGGATGATTCAACTGTATTGGAACAACTTCTTATTAAAGAATACGGGCAAGAAATGGCACTGAAAGGTTCGTTAAAACTACTGATTCATGAAGCTGATGGAACTGACAGAGAAATTAATACAGCAAATTTCAAGTACGGATTAATATTGAATACACAAACATTAAAACATATAAGTGTTAAGAATGAAATTGTACCATTTCAACGTATTGTCTCTATTGAGAATAAGGCAAATTTTGAAGCAATGACTTATTCTGAGGACACCTTGTATGTGTATAGTCATGGTTACTATGGTCCATATGAGAGGCAGTTTTTACAGAAATTGGCGAAAATTCTGGATGCTAATCAACAGATAGAATATTTCCATTCTGGAGATTTGGATTATGGTGGAATTAAAATTTTTGAATATATTCAGAAACGGATTTTCCCTAAATTACAGCCGTTGTATATGGATGTAGGGATATATGAAAAATATAAAGAATTTGCAGAGCCATTAGATAAATTAGATAAAAATGTTAAAGAATCAAAATTGGAAAAACTAAATGAACTAAAAGTGCCGATTTTACAAGATCTGATTGATAAATTAGTTCAAGAAGGAAAGGGAATAGAGCAGGAAATCTTTATTATAGAATCTATCTCCGGGTGAAAGCGGAGATAGATTTTTTAATATCCCTTTATTCTCCCATTTTAGTTGGTTCCCTTTCGATGACTGACGATCATTTGTCCGGATATTCTTATCGGTATAATTTTTTATTTTTATTTTTTGTTCCTGTTCATTCACATCAATTAAAGTACATACATTTGAACCATACAGATATCAAAGTCTGAGCGGCCATACTTTTTCCGGAACTCGGACCTCCTGCTCGTATTCAGGATATTTTTGCAGCATTTTAAGAAACGGAACAATTGGTCCACGAATAACTTCCTTGCTTCTCTCCCAGCGTTCTATGGTTGGTTTTTAACTGCGATTATCAGAAGCACATAAAGGAAACATCCTTTATACTGCATTTTTCACAAGGGCATGTTATAATAGGGGAACAAGCGTAAATCGGTTATCGTTCGAAGTATATTGAGCCTGATAATCGAAAATCTGCAAAAGAGAAAGAAGGGCTGACAATGGCTGTTTATGATAGTTTAGGGAATCTGCTTACACGATTTGGACATTGGATTGTACGGCAGACAAAAGGAAGCTACAAAGCTGCAAGATTATCCCACGTTATTCGGGAAGAAGAACGAAAACAAGATGATTTATTTCGTCAGATTGGGGAATATTATTATCAGATGTACGGCAAGGATGCAGATGGTCAGATGAAGATCTGGTGTGATGCAATCTGGAATAATAAAATGATGATAATTCAATACCAGAGCCAGAAAAGATTGGTGAAGGGAGTTGCTTACTGCCCGAATTGTAGTCAGGAAGTTCCGTTACATTCCAAGTATTGTAATCACTGTGGGGCAAGAATTATGACTGCACCGGAGATACAGACGAAAGAAACAGCACCATTTTCAGCAAAGATATGTCCGGGATGTGGTGCAGTGATTGCCGAGGGGGATGTGTTCTGTGCAAATTGTGGAGGAAGAATTCCGGAAAAGAAGAGTTTGAAAGATTTTGTGAAAACAAAAGTGGCAGAGCATAAAGAGAAAGTAGAGTTGGAGCGACAGGAAGAAGAAAAAGAGTTTGAAAATGTCGAGAAGGAAGCTGTTGCGGATGTAGAAGCGGAAGTTGCAACAGAAGAAGCGGTTACAGAAAACGAAGCAGTAGAAGTTGCGGAAGAATCACAAAAGTCGGAAGAGAAAGCTATGGAAGAGAATCCGGCGGAGATAAAAACAGAAGAGATTCAAAATCCACAATCGGCGCAAGTCGGAGCAACAGATGATTCGCAAGATGAGCAGAGTGAAGAAACCGCACCAAAGAGAACCTGCCATGAATGTGGTAACCCAATCGAATACGGACAGAATTTCTGCCCGAAGTGTGGAGTGAAATTATAGTTACTGTTTACAGGCTACTGTGATCAGCAACAAATTATCGTAAGGGAGATATTTATTATGAAATTAATGATTGCATCAGATATACATGGTTCTGCATTGTATTGCAGAGAATTACTTGAAGCATGGAAACGAGAAGAGGCAGACAGAATGTTGATTTTGGGAGACATTTTATATCATGGTCCGAGAAATGATCTGCCGGCAGAGTATGCACCGAAAAAAGTGATTTCTATGTTGAATCCGTTGAAAGAGAATCTGTTGTGTGTAAGAGGGAATTGTGATACAGAAGTAGACCAGATGGTATTGGAATTCCCGATTCTGGCGGATTATTGTTTCCTCGATTTGGATGGACAGACGATCTTTGCTACACATGGTCATGTATACAATCCACAGAAACCACCGATGCTGAAAAACGGAGATATTTTACTGAATGGACATACACATATTCCGGCTTGCAAAAGATTTACAACAGAGAGCGGAGCAAACTGCGTCTATATGAATCCGGGTTCTGTTTCTATACCAAAAGAAAAATCTGAGCATAGTTATATGATCGTGGAGAACGGCGTATTTGAATGGAAAAATCTGGAAGGAAAGGTATACCATACATGGAAAAGCGATACGCACTGTTAATTGACTCAGAAAATGTTTCTGCAAAATATATCAAACCGATATTGGATGAGTTGTCAAAGTACGGAAATGTGACATATAAACGAATTTATGGAGATTGGACGAAGTCGCAGAGTGCAAGCTGGAAGGAAGTACTTCTTCAGAACAGCATTACACCGATTCAGCAGTTCAGTTATACATATGGAAAGAATGCAACGGACTCAGCGATGATCATTGATGCAATGGACATGCTGTATACCAATGATTTAGAGGGGTTCTGCCTTGTGTCAAGTGACAGTGATTTCACCAAACTGGCGAGTCGTCTTCGTGAAAGCGGAAGAACGGTGATTGGAATGGGAGAGAGTAAAACACCGACACCATTCCGCAAAGCCTGTGATATTTTTACAGAATTAGAGTTGCTGTTGGATGATATTAAAGATGGTAAGAAGAATGAAGTGACAAAAGGTCAGATCGAGGAAGCTGTCATCAAGATTATCACAGAAAACCAGAATAACGACAAAGAAACCGGGCTTGGTGAAGTCGGAAGTCGTCTGGTCAAATTGTATCCGGACTTTGACGTGAGAAGATATGGATATAGTCTGTTGTCAAAGTTTTTGGAGACATTTCCAAAATTGAAATTAAAACAGGACGGAACACAGGTTACCGTGATGTTGTATGAAGATAAAAGCCGCAAAGAGATGCTGGAAGAATTTATCATCCAGCAAATCAAAGAAGCCGGGGTACAGGGAATCTTACTTGGAACGCTTGGTAATCGCATTCATAACAAATTCAAAGATTTCAAAGTGCGTGATTACGGTTATTCTCAGTTCAAACAGTATGTACAGAGCCTTCCGAATATAGAAGTAGAAGAGGAAGACGAGAGATACTGGGCCGTTTATAAAAAGTAAAAATTAGGAATTACTTCGGTATAATGTCGGAACAACCTCGCGGAAAATATCCAACAATGTTTTTAGATTAGCATGTTGATATTGATTCTTTCGATATACAAGACAAATCTGTCTTGTGTTGTCAAATTGTTCTACCAGATAATACTCAACCTGAGTAAATTCCGGAGTTTGATATGCAAGAATCTCCGGTATGAGCGTTGCACCAAGTTGACGATTTACCAGCGAAAGAGCAGTTTCAATGTTCTTACATGTGATAATGGTATTGGGCTGGAATGCAAGAGTAGCACACAAAGTACGATATATTTTACCGATGTTTTGTTCGGAAGTTAATGTGATAAAAGGAATATTTTGAAGCGCTGTCAGGGAAATATGTTTCAAGACAGACGCTTCACGATATTCCTTTTTTGATGCATTATGTTCACAGGAAAGATTCGGCAAATTCTTTTCTGATATCGTTATGCCGGCAGGCAAATGAAAAGATTTCGGAAGGGCAAGAAGAAAATGTTCTTCTGCCAAAATATCACTCTGATAATTGTTTGTATCCGGATGTGGAATATCCAACATAAAATCAATTTCACTCTGCTCCAACATTTCTTTTAAAACATAGGTAGGCTCTTCGACAATTTCAATATCACAGGCTGGAGCTGTGGCATATAATTTCTCTAAAACAGGTGGAATCAAAATTGAACATCGGTGCGGGCTGATGCCGATTCGAATCAAATGGCGCACATTGTGTGCAATATCACTGATTTTGAGAGAAAGCTGTTGGCGAGATTGACGGGTGTTCTGTGCCCAGTCATAAAACAGTTTTCCTGCATAAGTTAAAGAGAGCTCTCCGTTTTTTCGCTCAAATAATGGTGTCCCAAGTTCTTTTTCCAAAGATTGGATACTTAGGGAAAGCGAAGGCTGGGAGATAAACAGTTTTCTGGCTGCCCGGGTAATATTCTTTTCGTCTGCGACAGTGATAATATAATCCAATTGATTTAAGTTCATCGAAAGCATCCTCCTTATAGATATAGGTTTTATTTATAAAAATTATAATAAAATATATATTTCACAAATGTCAATAAGATTGCTACAGTATTCATAGAGAAAAATGTAGATGAGAAGTCAGAGCTATTCAGAAAAATCTTGTGAGAAAAAGTGAGATGGAAATATCATTTGGGAAAAATTATGAGAAGGAGCAACAGATGAAAAAGCAGTATAAAGATGGAATTTTATTATTTTGGTTTTTCTTTAAAATCGGTTGGTTTACATTTGGCGGAGGCTGGAGCATTCTGGCGCAGATGGAACAGGAATTTGTAGACAAGAGACAGTGGATTACAAAACAGGAGCTGCTCGATTTGGTGGCGGTCGGAAAATCTGTGCCGGGGATTATGATTACCAATATCAGTATGCTGTTTGGCTACAGCAGGGCCGGATGGTTTGGAGGTATCTGCGCTGTGTTGGGAATGACATGTCCGGCAGTGATTATTCTGACGGTCGTTACATTTGCTTATGATACATTGAAAGACAGTGCAATCTGCTATAGTGTGCTGAGAGGAATTCGAAGTGCGGTAGTTCCAATAATGGGAAGTGTTGTACTGTCACTGGGAAAAGATGCGTTGAGAAATAAGATATCCATTATAGTCTGTATCGTGGCAAGTTTGATTTGTATTTTTACGAATGTAAGCAATATTGTTCTGGTTTGTGTTGGCGCTGTAGCAGCTTTGATTTGGCATGCAATGACAAGAGTACATAAAGGAGGTCTTGCAAAATGATTTATTTCAGATTATTTCTTTCCTTTATGAAAATCGGATTTACCAGTTTTGGCGGGATGTCGATGATTCCGTTAATCCTTGAGGAAATGCAGAAGAATCATTGGATGACCGCAGAAGATATGTCCAATCTGGTTGCCATTGCAGAGATGACACCGGGGCCATTGGGGCTGAATTGTGCTACATTTGCGGGAGAGCATGCAGCAGGAATCATCGGCGGAATTACGGCGGTGATAGGAGTGTTGATGCCGGCATTTACGTTGACGTTACTGGTTGCAATATTTTTTACAAAGTTTAAGGAAAATAAAATCATGGGTGAGGTGCTTGGAATTGTAAAACCAATTTGCATTGCGATGATTATTGCGACCATATTGGAGCTGGGCCAAGACAATTATATTGCAGAGAGTAAGGTTGACTGGTATGCATGCGGAATAGGGATATTGATGTTTTATCTGATATTAAAAAGGAAATGGAGTGTACCAAAGGTGATTGTGACATCGGCGGTATTGGGAGTGATCTGCTATCAGATCATGCCGAGCATATAAGATATGTGAAATATATGAACAAAGTGTAAATGTGTGGAAAAGCGTAAACAAATAGAAATAAGTAAGTGGGATAAAAACGTTAGAAAAACAAAAAAGGAGGCTGGATTGCGAGTCCAGCCAAAAAGGAAAAAGTTTATGAAAAAGAAAATTTATATCAAAAGGTTGTTTGCTTTTGATGGTTATAACTATAAAGGGAAAATGTGATGAATTTGTGATGAACTTTTTAACAATTTATGGAAAGTATCTAAAGGAAATGTGAAATAAAGAAATCTATATAAGAAAACCCCGGAGTTATGCATAGTGCAACTAATAGACAAAATTTGTGGTACATTTTTCCATTCATAAATTGGCTTAAAAAATCGTAAGAAAGCTTGAGCCGAAATAAAGAACGTTCTATAATGACACAAAAAGGAGGGCGTTCCCATGATTAATGAAATAATGGAGTATAACAAAAAGTTCGTAGAGGACAGAGCGTACGAACCATATTTGACAAGTAAATATCCGGATAAGAAGTTGGCAATTCTGACTTGTATGGATACCAGACTTACAGAGTTACTCCCGGCAGCATTGGGGTTGCGTAACGGAGATGCGAAAATTATTAAAAATGCCGGCGGTGTCATCACACATCCATATGGTAGTGTGGTTCGAAGTCTTCTGGTTGCGATCATTGAGCTTGGCGTAGAGGAAGTAATGGTAATCGGCCATACAGATTGTGGCGTTCAGGGAATGGATGGCGGAGAACTTTTAGAAGAGTTGACAAAGCGGGGAATCTCACAGGAACACATTAATATCATCCGAAACAGCGGAATTGATCTGGAAGGATGGCTTGGGGGATTTGAGTGCGTGGAGCAGTCTGTAAAAGACACTGTATTTGCGTTACAAAACCACCCATTGATGCCAAAAGATATTGTGATATGTGGATTTATCATGGATTCGGAAACCGGAGAGTTGAGAAAAGCAGAATAAAGGAATTCATTATAAGAGAGGGACTTACTAAGCGAAGTGATACCAATATCAAATTGCTTAGTAAGTCCCTTTTTAGGTTGACATGCATACGATAGTTTCGTGAAACTTTGGGCTTTATTACAAATCTTAATAAACTGTAAGGAAACTGTGCGTGGATTTGTAAGGTTGTCAAACTATGATAACAGCATAAACCAAATGAAGCCAAAACAAACGAAAGCGTATCAAGGAGGAATATGAGATGGAAATTACAAGACCTGCAATTGCAGGAACATTAGAATCCAGCGACTGTCAGGTGACAGTAGAGGCGGGAAATGGACAGGTTGAGCTGGACCTCAACAGTGCGGTAATCAATCAGTATGGCAATCAGATTCGTAAAGTGGTCCTTGAGACATTGGAGAACATCGGAGTTGACAGCGTGAAAATCTCAATTGTAGACAAAGGCGCACTGGATTGTACAATCAAAGCAAGAATAGAAGCCGCAGTATATCGTTCATTAAAACAGATTGAGAATTTGCCATGGGGAGGTGCCATTCGATAATGAATCCAAATAAAAAACGATTAAGAAGAACAATGATGTTTTTAAATGCACAGAAACCGGGATTGATCAAAGATCCATATATTTACAAACCGGATTCTATTATGTTGGACTTGGAGGATGCAGTAGCAGAAAACCAGAAAGATGCTGCAAGATTTTCATTATTCCACGCACTTCGTTCGATCAATTATAGAGGATGCGAGCGAGTAGTAAGAATCAATGCATTGGATACTCCATATTGGAAAGAAGATATCCGTTGTTCTGTAGCAGGTGGTTGTGATGCAATCCGTATTCCAAAGACAGAGACAGAAGAAGATGTTAAGTTAGTAGAAGCTGAAGTTGCGAGAGCAGAACGTGAATTTGGCCGTCCGGCAGGAAGTGTATTGATTATGGCAGCGGTAGAGTCTGCGCGAGGTGTTATGAATGCACTGGAAATTTGTGAAGCATCCGAGAGATTATTCGGAGTAGCACTTTCCGGTGGAGATTATACAAAAGATTTGCAGACACATATCACAGGAACCGGTATCGAGCTGATGGGTGCAAGACAGAACTTAGTCATTGCAGCAAGAGCAGCAGGCGTGCAGTGCTTTGATACAGTATACACAGATTTGAACAATGAAGAAGGATTCCGTCATGATGTTGAAACCATTCATTTGATGGGATTTGATGGGAAATCAATCATCAACCCAAGACAGATTCATGTGGTACATGAGATTTTCACACCATCTGAAAAAGATATTATTTTTGCAGAGAAAGTAGTAAAAGAAATTGATTCTAAGAAGGCACAGGGAATCGGTGTATTTACAGTAGATGGAAAAATGATCGACATCGCATTTTACGATGGAGCAAAGAGAACAATCAATCTGGCAAAAGCCTCAGGTGTATATAAGGGGGATTTATAAAATGTTAAATGCAGTCGGAAGAGATATACCAGAAGAAATTTTGAAATTAACAGGAAAAGAAGTTTTTCAGGGAAATCATCATTTTGATGGATATGAATATAAGAAACAGGGACCAAAGACAAAATGTGTCATCAATTCGAACGGAAGCAAACTTGTAGAAAATATTCATGAAGTTCTTGTACAGTGTGGGATCAAAGACGGAATGACAGTCAGCTTCCATCACCACTTCCGAGATGGAGACTATGTGGTAAATATGGTCATGAAGGAAATTCATGATATGGGAATCAAGGATATTACAATCTGTGCAAGTTCTCTTGGAAAAGCACATGATCCATTGGTAGAGTATATTGAAGACGGAACAATCACAAACATTCAGTCTTCCGGTGTACGAGGAAAAATTGGCGAGGCAATTTCTCAGGGAAAATTAAAAGGACTTGCAATCATGCGCTCACATGGCGGACGAGTTCGTGCGATTGAGAGTGGAGAAACACAGATTGATATCGCATTTATCGGAACACCGACTTGTGATGAATATGGAAACTGTCGTGGTATCGGCGGAAAATCAGACTGTGGTGTACTTTCTTATGCAATGGCAGATGCGTACCACGCAGATAAAGTTGTTGCAATTACAGATACACTTGTTCCATTCCCGAACTTCCCGGCACATATTTCTATGACAAAAGTAGATTATGTTGTAGTGGTAGACGAGATTGGTAATCCACAGAAGATTGCGACAGGAGCCGCAAAACCGACAACAGATATGAGAAAACTGATGATGGCAGATTACTGTACACAGTTTGTTGTGAACAGCCCATATTTTAAAGATGGATTTTCATATCAGACAGGAGTTGGTGGAGCGTCTATTGCATCTACAATTTCTCTTGCAAAGATTATGAAAGAAAGAAATATCCGTATGAGATTCGGTGTCGGCGGATTGACAAAACCGATGTGTGATTTGCTGATCAATGATCAGGTAGATGTACTTTTGGACACACAGGACTTTGACCTTGCAGCGGTAGAATCAGTTAAAAATCTCAGACATTTCCGAATCAGTGCAGGTGAATATGCAAACCCGTTTAACAAGGGTGCAGTAGTAAATAAACTGGACTTTGTAATCCTGGCTGCATTGGAAGTAGATGTAAACTTCAACTGTAATGTTGTTGTAGGATCGGACGGAATGCTGACAGGTGCTCAGGGAGGACATCCGGATACAGCGGCAGGTGCAAAATGTGCAATCGTAATCGCACCGCTTCTTCAGGGAAGAATTCCTGCAATCTGTACAGATGTTACAACCGTTACAACTCCTGGAGAGTCCGTAGACGTTGTAGTAACAGATTATGGTATTGCAATCAACCCGAGAAGACAGGATTTGATTGAGGCGATGAAAGATGTAGATCTTCCGTTTAAAACAATTGAAGAACTTCGCGACATTGCATACTCTATCGCCGGAGAACCTCAGAAAGTAGAGTTTGGTGATCGTATTGTCGGAATCATTGAAAGTCGTGATGGTACAATCATGGATGTGGTAAGAGAAATCAAACCATTTGAATTCGCTGAAGATAAAAAACAGAAAAAGAGCAAATCAAAATAGATTTTGTGAAAAGGATACATTTTTAGAAGTATTTCAAATAAAAAGGAAAGGGCAGGAGTGGAAATATGGAAGCAGGATGGGCATCAAAAACATTGGCAAATCACATTGCAGAAGATATTGGAAAAAAAGCATATCGCGCATTGCTGGAAGAAGTATATACCACTCCAAAACCCGGACTGGTGGATTTGTACTCCAACGGAGCACATTACGACATGGATGTACATACATTTGAAAAAAGTGCAGAAGCGCTATATCCGTGGTTTGTGCAAATGGCAATGCAGGGATATTGTTTTTACGGAACGCCGGAAGAACTGTTTTTGGAAATTCGTAAAACGGGACTGGAAGCGGAGAAAGCAATGTATCGGGCTACGAATGGTGTAAACACACACAAGGGATTGATTTTTACATTGGGAATCTTTTGCGCGGCAGCAGGAAGATGCAGCCGTGAATATCGAAGACGTGTTACATTGCAAAAGCTGATCGATATGGAGCAGCAGATGACAAGACGGATTCTCGGACTGGAGTTACTTAATATTATGGAACAAACACCGGAATCCGAATCCGCTCATACCAATGGAGAAAAAAATCTGTTGGAATATGGTGCATCCGGAATCCGAGGTGAAGCAATGCATGGATATCCATCTGTGATAAAGCTGGCATTACCGGTACTTTATCAGGGGATTGTTGAGAAACGCAATTGGAATAAAGTAAAACTTCAAACATTGTTTACACTGATGAGCAGGATTCAGGATTCTAATATTTTGTCTCGCGGGAATCCTGAAGTGTTAAAACAGGTGCAAAAAGAAGCAGGCGATTTTCTGAAAAAAGGCGGAGCTTATTCAGAAAGTGCAATGCAGGAACTGATGCAGATGGACAAGGAGTATATAAGAAGAAATATCAGCGCTGGCGGGTGTGCAGACTTGCTTGCAACAGCAATATTTTTGGAAATGTTTTTGAAAGGTTAGAAATGATTCTGGAAGGAAAACATGAAGCAAAAAGCGGATGGCTACTGACAAAGATAATAGAGCTTTGTTAGAAACCATCCGTTCATTGTTATATAGCGAGATATTATGGGACGAAACGATATCCGAGTCCTCGAACTGTCACAATGTGCTTTGGACTCTGACGGTCATCTTCAATCTTGCCACGTAGACGGTTGATATAGACCATAATGGCATTGTCATCCACGGCAACGGCAGTTCCCCATACGTGTTCATAAATCATATCTTTTGTAAAGACTTGCTGAGGGTGTTTCATAAATAAAAGAAGCAATGTACTTTCTTTAGAAGAAAGGATTAATTCTTCGCCATTCTTGTAAAAACGCATAGTTGATGTGTCATAAGAGAACGGACCACTCTCAAGAATGTTAGCGTTATCCAGTACAAGGTTTTTGTTTCTGCGAATAAGAGCTTTGACCTTGGCGCCAAGGACAAGCGGGCGAAATGGTTTCGTAATATAATCATCGGCGCCAAGAGAAAGACCATACAAGGAGTCATAGTCTTCGTTTCTTCCGCTTACAATCATAACAGGAGTGTTAATACCCTGATTGCGGAGTTTCTTAATGACTTCGAAACCTTCCATGTCTCCGAGCATCACGTCCATTAATATAATGTCAAATGTATGTGTCTTCAGAATGAATAAAGCATCCTTGCCGCAGTTTACGACAGTAGGAACTAAATCATTACTGAGCATTACTTTTTCTAATAACTTACAGATTGCAGGATCATCATCTACAATCAATACTTTATCTGCCATGCAGGAATCCCCCTGAGTAAAAATATCTATACAATCATATAAAAACATTATAATATGAAAGTAAATGCAAGTCAATGAACGGTATCGGTTCATTGGTGGTCACAGGTACTGTGAACAGCAACTATTTCTGTGAGCGATAACTGAGAGGGCAAATGGATGAAAAAAGAAAAGAAAAATAGAGAGTTAATAAAGTTAAGAACCGTGTGGATCGTGGGAGCACTTCTACTGTTAGTTGTAGTTATAGCTGCAGGTGCACGTGTTTGGGAAAAATATGAGAAAACATTGATGGATAATCAAATTGATCAACTTAAAATGACGGTACAGATTTTGAGTGAAAATATGGAAAGCTCATTTCAGGAATATGAAGATGCGTTTGATTTTCTATCCGGTATGGAGACATATCCTAATTCAGAAGAATTATTGCAGGACTATCTGGATGCACAGGATGGTTTTGTGTGTGATATTTTTATGGAAAATGAAGAAGGACATTTTCAAAAGAGTATGAAGGGTAGAGAATACCGAAATCCGTTGAAATTAACTCAGATGAATGAAGGAAGTCTGGTATACCAGATAGAAGATGAAGACGGATATAAATATCTGATGATGAAGAATGAGGGGAAATCATCCAGACAATTATGTATTGTGATTGATGAAGAACGATATTACAATCGTATTATTTCCGGAATTCATATTGGTGAGAACGGCTATATCGTAATAAAGAATTCAGAAGGAAAAATATTGATGCATCCGGACAGTGAACAATGGGGAATAGATGTTATAGACGGACGTAAAGAGATGTATCCGGATTTGGATTATTCGAGTTTGGAAAAGATGATCGAAGAACAAAAAAGCGGAGAGGACGGAGTTTCGGAATATTATTCTTACTGGTGGACGAATCCTGAATTGCCGAGAGTAAAAAAGATCAGTGCGTATGCACCTGTTTGGCTCGGAAATGATTTTCTGGTTGTCAGTGCGGTTGTGGACTATGATGACCTGTATATTCCGATTCGAGAGGGATTCACAGGATTGACCAAAATATTTGGTATAGTAATTCTTATATTATTTGCATTATTTATCGGGGCAGGAAAATTGTTCATGGATAAAAAGATGGCAGAATCAGAGATTGTATACTTGAAAGAATTGAACGGGTTACTGGAGGAAGTACATCAAAATGAAGAAACAATTGCACATCAGCAACGTCTGCAGATCATGGGAACCATGACAGGAGGAATCGCACATGAATTTAATAATTTCCTGACACCAATCATGGGATATGCCGAATTATTGATGATGGAGCTACCGGAGGATTCGGAAGAATATGATAATGTTATGGAGATTTATGAAGCGTCGGAGAAGGCGAAAGATGTCGTGCGCCAGATTTCCACATTAAGTCGTAAGAATGTCGAGACTGTATATAAAGAAGTCCCGGTACAGAAGATGCTGCAAAGAGCAGCTAAGATGGTGAGTTCCGTATGCCCGCAAAATGTTCAGTTAACAAGTGAATTTGAACTGGACAGTGAAAATATCATGGGAAATGCAACCCAGATTAATCAGGTGATTCTAAACATCTGTGTAAATGCGGTTCATGCAATTGGGAAAAACGAAGGAAATATTGATATACATGGAAGAAAAATTGCATATCTATCTATTCCGGAAGAAATAAAAGGAAAGCTGCACGATACATGGCAGAATTATATCTGGATTCAAATTCGTGATAATGGTTGTGGAATGGATAGTGAAACGCTGCGTCAGATATTTAACCCATTTTTTACTACGAAGAAGGGTGGGGAAGGTACCGGACTTGGTTTGGCTCTGGCGGAACAGATTATCACATCGCATAAGGGATATCTGTATGCAGAGAGTAAAGTGGGGGAAGGCAGCACATTTCATATCTATTTGCCAGTTCTGGAGGGATCTGAACAGAGAGAGCAGTTTATTACACAGGATAAAAAGGAATATCGGATTGTAGTTGCAGATGATAATGCAAAAGTTTTGCAACTTTTAAAAAAGGAATTTTCAAAAATCGGGATTGAGATTGCAACTTGTATGAGACAAAAAGAAGTGATAGCGGCTCTCGAAGAACAAGAGCCGGATGTACTATTTATAGATGAAAGTCTGGAAGATACAAGTGGAATTGAATTGTGCATGTCCTTGGTAGGAAAGTGCCCGGATATGTTGAAAGTGATTATGGCAGATCATGTGACCAGAGAAATAGCGGAAGCAAAACAGCGGAATGTAATTCAAGGGTATGTGGAAAAACCGGTCTCTTCTACTACGTTGCTTGAAACGGTTAGAAAATGTGTAGAAGAAATGGTATAAAACACTTAATTATCTGAATTGTGCGAATTAAATAAAAAACAAGAAAAACGTTGACAATTCGAAAGCGAGGTGATAAGATAATCTTCGTCGCTAAGACAGCCGATGCAAAACACAACATACCGGACAGCCCTGGCGGGATAATGGAAGGTGCGAAGTGATCCTGCAA
>DAVZKO010000015.1:0-34512 GCA_052272205.1 Schaedlerella sp.
AGGGGACGGGGGTTAGTGGCTTTTTTTTGCTTGCAAAAAAGCCACTAACCCCCGTCCCCTTTGGTCCTATTGCTTCTTGAAAACGTCCCTTCCCTGTGATAAAATATAAAGTGATTTTTTGAACTTTTTTATCGATCAAAAAGCAGGAGGGAGGTCCGCCGCAGGTGTTACATGGAAAGAAACACTCGAATGACAGAGATAGAATGGCACAGAATTCAGAACACAGTGCAAAACAATTAAAAACCCGGCTTACTTCTTCTATGATAGCTGTTTTTCTATTGCTCCTTGCCTCGCTTGCAGCGACGTATGCCTGGTATATTTATAATACAAACCGCCACACGACGAATGTTAAGATGGCAGCCGGTACAGGAGTAAACCTGCAGATTAGTAATACATACGACGGGGATTACAGTTCAGCTACTGTGCTGGCAAAGTTCCCGGGGCAGCTGGTACCGGTATCAACGAATCGGATCAGCGGGGGATTTCAGAAGGTTACGTTATTTAAAAACGGGGGAGAAGGTCAGGCACCGCTTGTTACGGATACTTTTACAGGTGGACAGACAAGTGATTATTACCATACAAAGCTTTTCCTTCGAACGACAGGTGGTACAACTGATATTTATTTGTCGGATATTGGATTTGAGGACAGTGATGAAGAGAATCCGATTTCTTCGGCAATCCGGGTTGGATTGGTCGTGCATCACCCGGGAGAAGACCAACCGCAGGATTCGGAATACATTTTCGAAATCAGTGATAAGAAGAATCCACAGGCGCAGTATAATACGGATGATGGAGAAGAGGGGTATGTACTGGATAGTTCCAAAAGGGATGGATCAACAGTTCTGCCGAAACTATATACGTCTGATGCATATTGCAATTATAATAAAGCAACCGGAGAGGTGACAACGAATCCAAATAAATCATTGAAAATATGTACAGTGTCTGGAGACTCACAAGGGAAGCCGGGAGAATCTGTGGAAGTAGAGGTGTACATTTGGTTGGAAGGCTGTGATGAGGATTGTACCGCTAATTTGGCAGGTACGACGTTACAGAATCTGGCGTTATCCTTTGCCGGAATTGTCAGATAAGAAAAAATGAAATGAAAAGGCAGGTGGGGACTTGTGGCAAAAGAGCAGAAAAAAGAAGAAAATTTAGAGGAAAAGCAGGACGTCAGACAATTGAGGCATTCATTTAGGATGGCAATCGCAGGTTTGCTTCTTTTGGTTCTTGTGGCAACTGGAACAACATACGCCTGGTTCTCACTGTCCGGAAGGGCATCGACTTATGTCACTCCGATGGGAGGAACAATCAGTGAAGGGACAACATCTCTTTTGATTTCAAAAAATGTTGCCGGTCCATTTGATAAAACTTGTGAATTGGCATACGCAGGAAATCCGGATTCGCTAAAACCGGTATCGACAGCAGATTTATCTCATTTTTATAAAGCAATCGCACAGGATAAAGAGGGAATAGCGGTATTTTATCGTAATGCGGATGACGTTGTGGATGCACAGACATTACATGGAACAGTCTATTTACAGTGTCTGAATGCACCATGTGATGTATATTTTAATAAAGAGCAGTTAAAGCTTGGAACAGATGCACAGGCTCTTGCAGCAATGAGATTTGGCGTGAAGATCACAGCAAAAGAGGGTACGAAGACATACATTTTCAAGTTAGATGAACTGGGAGCTACCGGAAGCGCACAGTCGCAAAAGACGATTCCGGGAAGTGCACAAGTCGTGTCTGCGGTAAATGAAAATGGATTGCCGGAGTATGTAAGTGATCCGTCTACCGCTCTTTCTGATTATATGGCAAATGCAGGAAATGGTGACAATGATTTTAAGGCGGGGACGACCAGACTGATAAGGCTTGAGAAGGATGAAGTGGCATCGGTGGAGTACTGGCTTTATCTGGAAGGATGCGATGAACAGTGCATCAATGAGGTGCAGAGTAAAACATCAGATATCCAGCTTGCATTTGCAGGTGTGGAAGTGGAATAATCTTGTTGGAAGAACCAACAAGTATGGATAGAAAAAGAGGATGAGAAAAAGAAGGTGAGGCAGGATGAAAAAAAGCTTCCGAACCTGGTTTTTGGCAGTGACCACATTATTTGCAGTATTGGCATTTACATTTGCGACACTTGCATGGTTTACCCAAAATCGTGCTGTGCAGACGAATACTGCTACAGCCAGAACCGGGGATGAGACGTTGGAGTTGCAGATCAGCAGCAGTGGTGGAAGTAGTTTTAAGAGTGTAGAGACAGCACAAATCACTCAGATCAATCAGACAAATTCAGAATTTCTGTTGCCGGTTTCCACGACTGATCTGAACAGCTTCGTATATGCACCACTTACCAAAGATGGTAAGGCTTCTGCTTTTAAAAAGGTGGATGATGAGGCCAATTATTATCATGGCCGGGTGTATTTGCGAGCAGAAGGAGAAGGCTGGCAGGAGGGCAGCAGGTTGAATCTGTATCTGGATCAAAGTGACGGGCTTTTGGGAGATGCGGCAGATGGATATTTGCTAAATGCATCCAGACTTGGTCTGATTTTTGGTGGAGACACTTCGAATCCGATCATTTTACGACTAAGCAAGTCAGAAAATCCGGAAAATGCTCAGATATATAATACAGAAGTAAATGGAAAATTACTAGGCAAGAACCAGGTTCTGGGTTATAATGAAAATGGCGTGTTTGCCATGACTGACCCGTCAGTTTTGGTCAGCGAGTATACGATCAGTTTTACAAACAATCAGATGACTTTGCCCAAGAAGGCATTGCTTAGTATGGAATTTGGAAAAATCTATACAGTAGATATATATTTTTATCTGGAAGGCTGTGATCCGGATTGTTCGGAGAGTGTTCAGTTTAATGAAGCAAATCTTCATCTTGCATTCTATGGTGTGCTTGACCAGAAGGAGGGCAATTGATGAGTAGGACAAAAAAAGAAGAAAACCGGGCAGTCAGAAACCGGTTATACACATCTATTTTGCTGGTGCTTTTGGCTCTTGCAGCAATCACGGCAGCGACAGTTGCCTGGTTTTCCATTGCAGATAAGACAAAGGTCAAGTCGATGAGTCTGGATATTGAGTCAGGTGTGGATCTGAGGATGGATCTGGATGCACATGATTATTTTGACCAATATGTGAAGAAACTTTCATTTGAATCAATCGCACAGAGGATGCAAAGTGAGAAAGGGTTTGATATGCAGGTGACTCCGCTGGAGCCGGTCACGACAGCAGATCAGAATATATTTACATATGAGAATGGAACGGAAGTACCGGATACAAAGGGTGCATATTTGACATTTACGTTACATTTTATGGCAGATAAAGATATGATCGTTCATCTGAACAGTGCAGACAGCAGTGATGGCGCAGGGGATGGGACGAATATCAGTTCAAGTAATGCAGAACTTCCGGAAGCGATGAGGATTTCTTTTACAGCGGATGGACAGACCTGGATTTATGATCAGGGTATGGGAGATACGCTTTCCACTTCTGCTACAGCGACCACGTTTGGACTTCCTTCTATGGGGAGCACAAGAATTAACAGTAACAACGCAATGTTCTCATTAAAGAAGAATACCGATAAGTCGGTTCTTGTCCATATATGGATGGAAGGTACAGACCCTGCATGTACAGACAGTCTGAAAACCGCAGACTACGCAATTCGGATGCGATTTACAGGTGAAACTACAGAAACTTAAAATACAAGGGAGAAACAAGTATGAAGACATTAAAACGAATAGGTACAATTGTGATTAGTGTGATTCTGTGGGCAATCATTTTGCTCGCCGCACTGTATGCATTTACAACAATGGCGACAAAGGATGACCAGAGTGTATCAAGAATTCTTGGATATACACCGATGACTGTTGAGTCGGATTCTATGAAACCAACATTTTGCAAAGGCGATTTGATTTTCATAAAAAAATGTGATACTTCAAAGTTAAAAGAAGGAGATATCATCACATTTCACACAATTATTGATAATCAGTATGCACTCAATACTCACCGTATCCAGAAGATTGATGAGGTCAACGGAGTCAGAAGCTACACCACGATTGGTGATAATAACAATGGTGTTGCAGACCAGCATGTGATTTCAGATGGAGATATTGTAGGTAAATATGTCGGACACATTTCTAACCTTGGTAAAGTTATGAATTTCCTTTCAAGCAGTATGGGATTCTTAATCGTAATCGTGTTACCGATGCTTCTGTTCTTTATTTATCAGGTATATAACCTGATTATGATCAGTATTCGTCTGAAAAAAGCAATTGCGGTAGAGAATGCGGAAGAACTTGCAAAAGCAGGATTAAATAAAGCAGATGCGAAGCAGGCTGCGAAGGACAAAGATGAGGCACAGGCAGCGCTTGAAGAGGCGAAGAGACTTAAAGAAGAAGCAGAAGCGATTCGCGCAAAAGCAGAAAAAGAGCTTAAGAAAGCAAAGCAGGATGAAGATAAGAACGGGGAGGAATAAAGAACCGTGAGTGCATTTTTAAAGTTTGCGTATGAGGTGTTATCTCAGGTTGTATACAACCTTGTAACCTGGGTTGCAGCCTTTATCAGATTGTTTATAACAGGATGGGTTCAATATTTCCTGATATTTAAAACCTATTTTCCAACATTGAATATTCTCGCTAAGATTTTATCAGTACTTTTGATGCTTTTATTGTTGGCGATTCCGGTAGTGATCATTATACTTCTGATTCGTCGTATAATTTTGCATCACCAGTTAAAAGCAGACAGTACAAACAATGCAACATTGTACCGGGAGATTGGAAGACTGAACAAACAGGTGTTAGATTTGATGGAAGAGAAGAATAATATTCTGGCATTGAAGGTAAATGCGATGGGTGGTGTGAAGCGTATTCCATATATGGGTGCCTCTGCACTGACGGAGGATACGATTCCGAGTCTGGAGAATGTTACCGGAAATGAAATTCCATCCGGAAGAGCGATGGAGGCAATGGTTGGAAATACGGATCCAAACAAGGCACCTCTTGTGCGTGCAGTGATAGAGGGAAAGGAAGATACAAATGTAGCACATCGTTTCCCGAAGCTTTCGCTTGTGGATGTAAAATATAAGGATTTTCAGCCTCCACAGTATGACAACGAGATTTCGCTCCAGGAATTTACAGAAGGGTATCGTATGTTTGCGGCAAGCCAGATGGGGCTTTATTATACACCGGAGATCGTCAGAAGATTTGTGGCTGGTATGGCAGCAAGTAAGCTGTTGATTTTGGAAGGTATTTCCGGTACCGGTAAAACAAGTCTTCCATATTCATTTAGCCGTTATATGGATAACCCGGCAACCATTATATCCGTGCAGCCGTCATTTCGTGACCGTTCCGAATTGTTAGGATATTTTAATGAATTTTCAAAGAAATTTAACGAGACAGAGTTTTTGAGGGCTTTGTATGAAGCAAACTACAATCAGACACCGACATTGATCGTGTTAGATGAGATGAACCTTGCACGTATTGAGTATTATTTTGCGGAAATGTTATCTGTTCTGGAAATGCCGAGCAAGGATGAATGGATTTTGGATATTGTACCGACAGCATGGAAGGGTGATCCTTATAAAATGGATAACGGTAAAATCCATGTGGCAGATTCTACGTGGTTTATCGGTACTGCCAATAATGATGATTCGACATTTACAATTACGGATAAAGTATATGACCGTGCAATGCCGATTGAGTTGAATGAAAGAGCCGATGCATTTGAATGTGAGATGTATCCGGCGTGTGATGTTACTGCAGAACATCTGGAATATATGTTCCAGAAAGCAAAAGAGGATTATCCAATCAGTGATGAACTGATGGAGAAGATGCAGAAGCTGGATAGTTATTTGATCACAAGATTTAAGCTTGCCTTTGGAAACCGTATTATGAAGCAGTTATATGACTTTATTCCGGTTTATGTTGCGTGTGGCGGTACAGAACTGGGCGGTATGGATTACATTATCGCACGAAAAGTGCTCAAGAAATTTGAAAGTATGAATGTCAGCTTTGTAAGAGATGAGATTACAGGTCTGATCAGTTATATAGATAAGACATTTGGTGAAGACGGAATGCCGGATAGTAAAGAATACTTAAGACGCATTCAGAACTTGTATTAATTATATTGAAGAGTAAGGAAATGGATGAAGATGGCGGATACGATTAATGAATTATATTCGAAATACACAGAAGGCGTAGGGTATGCTCTGGAGGAGGATAAATATTTCCAATACCTGTTTGAAATGATACAGGCCGGGGACAATACTCTGGAACAGAAAAACCGAATATTGCATAAGGTTGTAGATGAGCGCTGGCTTACAGTAGTAGAAGAAGGAATCGAAGCCATTTTCAATATTGTGGACAAGCCACGCCGTTTTATTACAACTTCAGAGGAAGTCGTGCCGGTTGCACTTGCAAAGAAAATTACGGCAGATAGTGTTCGGCATTTAAGCCAGAATACACAGTATATTACGACAAATGAAGCCGGCGACATTATGCCGACAAAAATTTTAAATGTAACAACAGAAGAAAGCTATGACTTATATGAGAATCGTTTCGTGTATCACCTGATCCAGCGTTTGTTTGCGTTTGTAGACAAACGAACAGATGTAATCTTCTGGTCGACAGGAGATGAGACTTGCAATGTAATGAGCATGGAAAGTAAGGTTGACGATGCATATGAAGAGATTTCGTATAAGGTTGAGATGACGATAAAAAACCGTCAGAGTCTTGTGGAAAATGACAATGACAACATGGACATATTCAAGCGGATCGACCGTGTGCGCAGAATGTCCAGAGTTTTACGCACCAGTTCATTTTGCGATATCATGAATGGCTGTTCCAAAGTACATAGTCCGATCCAGAGAACAAACTTGATGATGAAAGATCCGGATTATCGTACTTGTTACAAATTATGGCAGTTCATCGAAGGCTATGATGAAGTCGGATATACCATTGAAGAGCAGGATTCTACATTACAGTTCGATGAAGAATATTTGTTACAGATGTATATCAACATGATTACAAATTATACAGTGTTCAAGAGTCTTCTTGTATCTGATCCGCGTAAGATGAGTGAGATTGAAACAAAGAAACGTGAGCCTGTAAAACCAAAGTTTGTAAAAGAAATCAAAGAAGAATTTGTAGAAGATTGCAATATTCCGGATGTAGAGATACGCAGAGTATTTGTAGAAGAAGTGACCCAGGCACAGCTCGATGCAGAGGAAAAACTAAAAGAAGAGACTGCGAAGAGAGAAGAATTGGAAAATTCTGTTTCGGAACTTCAATTTCAGATGGAGTCATTGAATCAGCAATTGGAATATTTAGATCAGATCAGAGCACAACTAGAAGAACAGCAGGCAGAATTAGAGCAACAGCATTCAGAAGAAATTGCGGCTTACGAGAAGCAGCTTGCGGATGAAAAACAGGCACGGGCTGAGTCACAAGAGGCTGTAGAGCAGGCACAGACAGAAGCCAGAATGATCGTTGAGACGATACAGCGTGAGGTGGCCGAGGAAATTGCGGCAGAGCGGAAAAAGGCGGCTGAAGATGTTGCGGAAGAGCAGCGAAAAGCAGCAGAGGAAGTTGCAGATGCACAGCGTGAGGCGGCGAAGAAAATTGCAGAAGCGCAGAGAAAAGCAGATGGGGAAGTTGCAGCAATTCAGAGAGAGTCAGATGCAAGAGTGTCTGCAATAAAGGAAGAAGTCCAGGAACAGCTCGCAAAAGTCCAGAAAATTGCAGAAGAAAAGATTGCAGAAGCACAGAAAAAAGTAGCAGAGGAAGTTGCGGCAGAGCAGAGAAAAGCGGTCGAGGAAATTGCAGCAGAGCGGAAAAAGGCAGCAGAGGTTAAGAAAGCCGCAGAAAAAGAAATCGAGTCAATTAAGAAAGTGACTGAAAAACAGGTGAAAGCAGCACAGAAAGCAAAAGAAAAAGCAGAAGCTAACAGTCTGTCACATTATATTGTTAAAGCACTTCAGGAACGTAAGGAGCGTAAGAATACAAAAAATGACGGAGAAGATAAATGATAAAAAAGATAGTTTTTGGCATTATTAATGTTTTTTCAGTATTGATCATTATTGCAGCAGTTTTTGTGTTGTGTACAGTAATTTTTACAAAATCAGGAGAAGCACCTTCGGTGTTTGGCTATACTGCACTACGGGTAACTACAGGAAGCATGAAACCAACGTATGATGTTGATACGTTGATTGTTGTAAAAAAAGTTGATCCTGAAACAATAAAGGTAAATGATGTAATTTCATTTTATTCGCAGGATCCCGTACTCGATGGAGCGGTAAACACACATCGTGTGGTGGAAATCCTAGAAGAAGAGCAAGGACGAGTATTCGTTACCAAAGGTGACAATAACAATGTAACGGATGCATATAATGTCGAAAGTGAATATCTGATAGGGAAGGTAGTTGCTTCTTCAATAGTTATAGGAAAAATTTCGCGTCTGGTTGCGAACCCACTGATATTCATTCCAATCATATTAATTCCACTTGCACTTATTCTAATTAGCAATTTGGTTGGAACTGTCCATATGGCTAAAAAGATAGCGAAGGAAGAGGAAGAAGAAGCTATACGAGAAGCAATTCGAAAAATTAAAGAAAAGCAGCAATGAGAGCCAATTAGGCAGGCTGTTCGATATTATCGGACAGCCTGCCTAATTGGCTCTTGACTATTATGTAAAACAAGACTATAATAATTAACATGACTTACATTTTATCACGTTAAAGCGTAACGATTTAAAGCGTAGTACTTTAAAGCAACAGTTACAAAACAATATAGGAGGAATGGGTATTATGAAAGCAAAAAAATTAGCAGCGGTAATGTTGGCCGCAACGATGACTTTGTCACTGGCAGCATGTGGAGGAAGTTCTTCTTCCGATTCGAAGAGCGCAGATGGTTCGTCTGATTCCGGTAAGGTATATAAGATCGGTATCTGCCAGCAGTTGGAGCATGAAGCTCTTGACCAGGCTACACAGGGATTTGAGGATGCATGTGAAGAGAAGTTCGGAAAAGATAATGTAAAATTTGATTTGCAGAACGGACAGGGCGAGCAGGCAAACTGTGCAACGATTACAAATAACTTCGTTGCTGATAACGTAGATTTGATTCTGGCGAATGCGACAACAGCACTTCAGTGTGCAGCAGCAGCAACAAGCGATATTCCGATTCTTGGAACATCCATCACAGATTATGCAACAGCACTGGATATCTCAGACTGGAGTGGAGCAACAGGAATGAACATTTCCGGTACAAGTGATCTGGCTCCAATCGACAAACAGGAAGATATGCTTGTAGAGTTGGTTCCGGATGTAAAGAAAGTTGGTATCTTGTATTGTTCAGCAGAGCCGAACTCAGCATACCAGGCAGATTTATTTGCAGCAGCACTGAAAGAAGACGGAATTGAATACAAAGAATACACAGCAGCAGATTCCAACGAGATTCAGTCTGTTGTAACTTCCGCAGTATCTGAGTGTGATGCACTTTATATCCCAACAGATAACACAATGGCAGCAAACACAGAGATTATCAACAATATCTGTCTTCCGGCCAAAGTTCCTGTAATCGCAGGTGAACAGGGAATCTGCTCAGGATGTGGTATCGCAACATTATCGATCAGCTACTATGATATCGGATACAAAGCAGGTGAGATGGCATACGACATTTTGGTAAATGGTGCTGATATCGCTACAATGGATATCGAGACTGCACCAAATGTAACAAAGATGTACAATGCTACAATCTGTGAGGAACTTGGAATCGAAGTTCCGGATGACTACGAAGCAATCGAGGAATAAATTATGGGAGCTTATTTTGCAGCCTTAGACCCGATGACTCTGGTACGTGCACTTCCGGGTAACGTAGCACAGGGAATTATTTGGGGAATCATGGCACTTGGAGTATATATCACATTCCGTATTCTGGATTTTGCGGACCTTACAGTAGACGGTTCACTTGCAACCGGCGGGGCAGTTGCGGTTATGCTGATCCGTGGAGGCATGAGCCCGGCACTTGCACTGATATTCGCATTTCTGGCAGGAATGGCAGCAGGATTCGTGACAGGAATTTTACATACGGTATTTGGAATTCCGGGAATTCTGGCAAGTATTTTGACACAGATTGGATTGTATTCGGTCAACCTTGGAATCATGGGCAAGTCCAATCAGGCAATCAATGTGCTTCAGTACAAATTGGTTGCATCGCTTCGATATGTAACCGGAGAGGGAAGCGGCGTATTCTTCGTCAAATTGATTCTCTCTGCAGTTGTATTGATCGCAATTATTTACTGGTTCTTTGGAACCGAGCTGGGCGCATCAATCCGTGCGACAGGATGTAATCCACAGATGGCAAGTGCACAGGGAATCAATACCGGATTCAATAAAGTGCTGGCACTTATGATTTCCAACGGACTTGTCGGACTTTGCGGTGGAATCTATGCACAGTATCAAGGTGCAGCGGATGTCAACATGGGACGTGGAGCAATCGTAATCGGTCTTGCGGCAGTGATTATCAGCGAAGTTATTTTCGGTAAATTCTGTGCAGGTAAGAAGATTGCCTTTGCACTTACATTAGGAGCTGTATTCGTTGGTGCAATCATTTACTATATTGTAATTGCATTTGTATTGTGGCTGAAGATGCCATCTGATTACATGAAGCTGTTCTCAGCCGTTGTAGTTGCATGTTTCTTAGCAGTTCCTTATATGAAAGGAAAATATTTCAAGAAACGGAGGACTGCATAATGAGTTATATGTTGGAAATCCAAAACGTACATAAGACATTTAATGCAGGTACGATCAATGAGAAAGTTGCGTTAAATGGCGTGAATCTGAATTTGAATCCGGGAGATTTTGTTACGATTATCGGAGGAAATGGAGCCGGTAAATCCACAACATTGAATGCGATTGCAGGTGTCTGGGGGATTGATGAAGGCAAGATTATTATTGATGGTGTTGACATTACCAAGCTTTCAGAACATAAAAGAGCAAAGTTTTTAGGTCGAGTATTTCAGGATCCGATGACGGGAACTGCAGCGACGATGTCTATCGAGGAAAATATGGCAATCGCAGCGAGACGTGGACAGAAAAGAGGCCTTGGCTGGGGTATCACGAAGAAAGAGCGTGAAGAGTTCAAAGAAGCACTGAAAGAATTAGATCTTGGTCTGGAAGACAGACTTAGCAGTAAAGTAGGACTCCTGTCCGGTGGACAGAGACAGGCAATCACACTTCTGATGGCTTCGCTGAAGAAACCGAAGCTTTTGCTTCTCGATGAGCATACAGCAGCACTGGATCCGAAAACTGCAGCGAAGGTACTTGCATTGTCAGACCAGATTATCAATGAACACAAGCTGACAGCAATGATGGTTACACATAATATGAAAGATGCCATCACACACGGCAATCGTCTGATCATGATGCATGAAGGTAAAGTAATCTACGATGTATCAGGTGAGGAGAAGAAGAAACTGCAAGTCGCAGATTTGTTGAAGAAATTCGAAGAAGTCAGCGGTGGAGAATTCGCAAATGATCGTATGATGTTGGCGAGATAATCTTCATTCCATATATTATAATAGGGTAAAGCAGAAACACTGGAGATAGAATTTGAAAAAATTCTCTTCCAGTGTTTTTTGACTTGTTATGTTGGAAAAAGAATCTTATAATGATAGTTACGATATTCGTTTATAACGGAAGAGAACAGGAGGATTCAATCATGAGTACAAAAGTAGAACATGCAGAAGAATTACACAATAAAGGTTATAACTGTGCACAGGCGGTTGCCTGTTCATTTTGCAAAGAATACGGAATTGATGAGGAGACGATGTTCCGCATTGCAGAAGGATTCGGTCTTGGTATGGGAACGATGGAGATGTGTGGGGCATTGTCCGGGATGGCGATGATCATCGGTCTTGATAACAGTGTCGGCAATCTGGATAACGGAAAGGCAACAAAGGGGGACACTTACAAGAAGATTCGAGAATTCGTTCAGGAATTCAAAGAGAAGAATGGTTCATACATTTGCAGAGAGCTAAAAGGTGTCGAGACAGGAAAAGTTCTGTGCAGTTGTCCGCAGTGTATTGCAGATGCGGTGGAACTGACAGAGAAGTATCTGGCATCAAAAGACGAGGAAGAATAATCGTCAATTCAGATGAAGAAAAAGAAACGGCAGATCATAACTTTGTGGGTTATGGCCTGCCGTTTCTTGCGTTGTAAAACATAGGACAAAAGGTCCGATGAATCTTTTGCGTGGCTTTTGGGTATGGGGCTTATCATACTTTTACTTTGCGGAAACTGATTGCAAAGTAGGTAATCTCTACAATCGAAGTCAGTACCCATGAGAAGAAGTACAATAAGTATAAAGAAGGTATTGTGTGGAAATGAGCGAATATTGTATAGACCCAGATCACACGGAAGACGCAGGAACCTAAGATTACAAGAATCGTAGGAACGACGGTTTTGCCGATACCACGTGAGGCAGCGATAGAACCGTCCATAAATGCACTCATACAATATGCAAACCACATAATCTTGACTCGCTGCAGACCGGCATCAATCACATCCGGATTCGTAGCAAATAAAGATAAAAACTGTCGGCCGAATATCAGTAAAAAGATGCCGAATATAGCTCCTGCGGCAAATGCGTAAAAGACACTGATGAAATAACTTTTCAGCATGCGTTTTTTATTTTTGGCACCATAGTTCTGACTGATAAAACTTGAACCGGCAATATAAAAAGCATACATAATATTAAAAATCAATGTGTCTGCATTCATAGCAGCAGTATTACCGGAAACAACGACTGCATCGAAGGAGTTCAAACCAGCTTGTACGAATAGATTGGCCAGAGCAAAGATGGCATTCTGGATACCTGCCGGAATACCGAGCATCAGAACCGAAAGGCTGGCCTGCTTATTAAAACGAAGCTTGGTTGGATGTAGTTTACATGCATCATTACGGCGTAACAAATCAATGATGATGAGTGTAGCGGAGACGTACTGTGCGATTGCACTCGCCAGAGCAACTCCTTCCGCTGCCATGTGAAAGCGGATGACAAAAATGAGATTTAGAAGTACATTTAACACACCTGCAATAGACAGATAGATCAATGGCTTTGTTGTGTCACCGCGGGCACTCAATACACCGTTACCAAAGTTATAAATTGCCATGGCAGGCATACCGACGGAATATATTTTCATATATAAAACAGCTCCGTCCATCAGTTCGTCTTTTGTATTCAAAAGATGCAGAATATTTTCTGAAAAAAGCATACAGATGGTACAGATAACAAGCCCGACCGTCAGACATACTAACAAAGAAGAATGAATCGTCTTCGTAATGTTCTCCTGATTGCCGGCTCCAAGTTCGTGGGCGGTCCGGACATTGACTCCGGCACCCATACCAATCAGAAATCCGGTAAACAGTGTGACGAGAAGCGTGGTAGAACCGACAGAACCAAGCGCCTGATAACTGGCAAACCTACCGACGATCGCTACGTCACTTAAATTAAACAGAACTTCCAAAATCTGAGAAAACATCAGTGGAAGACTGAACAGTATGATATTTTTCCACAAAGAACCGCTGGTCATCTCAACTGTATGAGAAAAGAACCCTTTCTTTTTTTTCATAATTACGCCCCCATTAACAAACCTGAAAATTGAAAAATTCGAATTATTTTATCGTGAAAATAAAGAAAAATCCCCAAAATAAAAGCAATAGCCTATTCATGGCATTGCTAATTTTTATCGTAAATGTTTTGACAGTATTTGTCAACTCTTAGAGGGAACTCTTTGGGGATTTTGTAGCTTGAAAAAATGACATAAAAATCGTATACTATGAAATGTCTTTGATATTGTGTCAAGGAAAGGCGGCGGTGACAGAATATATCGGCGAAGGATAGCAGAGATGTTCATGAATTGCAGCCAAAATGAGAGAAATACAGAGGAGGAGATACAAATGAAAAGTAACAG
Source organism: Schaedlerella sp. (assembly GCA_052272205.1). Lineage (GTDB taxonomy): Bacteria > Bacillota > Clostridia > Lachnospirales > Lachnospiraceae > Schaedlerella. The sequence continues at coordinate 13,978 of DAVZKO010000015.1, forward strand.
TAGTATTAAAACAGTAGTCGCTGTCGGTATCGGTGCAGCATTGTTCTTTGTACTTGGACGTTTTGTGGCAATTCCAAGCCCGGTTCCGAATACAAACATCAGCCTTCAGTACGCAGTATTGGCTTTGCTGGCTGCAATGTACGGACCGGTTGCAGGTGGTCTGATCGGATTCATCGGTCATACACTGATTGACTTGTCATGGGGCGGAAGTCCATGGTGGAGCTGGGTGATCACATCTGCATTTGTCGGCGTGGTAATCGGAATTTTCGCTAAGAAATTAAAAGTAGAAGACGGAGATTTTGGAAAAGGCAAGATGACAGTTTTTGCTTTGGCAAATGTTGTCGCACATGTAGTAGGATGGGTTGTTGTTGCTCCGGTACTTGACATTTTGATTTATGCAGAACCGGTAAATAAAGTATTTACACAGGGAGCATTTGCAGCAGTATCCAATACGATCACAGGTGTTGTCGTAGGCGGACTTTTGATTCTCGCTTATACGAAGACGATTGCAAAGAAAGGTTCTCTGGATTTGGAATAAAGTCTGAGAAAAGATAGAATCAGGTTTTATTAAAAATTTGATGAAAAAGTCTTTCGGCTGTCATTTCTTGTGGTAGAATAGTTACCATGAGAAATGGCAGCTCTATTTATGCAATAGGAGATTGAGAAGGAATCTCCTATGATTTATGAATAACGATAAGAAAGAGGTTTATTGATGACAAAAGAGAATTCTCCTATTATTTCTTTTAAAAATTATTCTTTTCAGTATCGCGCTCAGAAGAGACCGACACTGACGGATATTAATCTTGACATATATCCCGGCGAACGGGTGCTTATTGCCGGTCCTTCCGGATGTGGAAAAAGTACATTGGCAGGCTGTGTGAACGGACTGAATCCACATTCCAATCCGGGAGAGTGCACAGGTTCGCTTATCGTGGACGGAGTGGATGCTGCAAAGAGCAGTATCTTTGAGTTATCTGCACATGTTGGAACGGTTCTTCAGGATCCGGACGGACAGTTTATCGGACTGACAGTGGGTGAGGACATTGCTTTCGCACTGGAGAATAGCTGTACCCCACAGGATGAGATGCATGAGATTACCCGGCATGTAGCAGAACTGGTCGGAATCGAGAATCATCTGGACTATGCACCGCATGAGTTATCCGGCGGACAAAAGCAGAGAGTCAGTCTGGCAGGTGTTATGGTAGATCAGGTGAAGATATTGCTTTTTGATGAGCCACTGGCAAGTCTGGACCCGGCAACGGGCAAACAGACGATTGAATTGATCGATGAGATTCAGCAGAAGACCGATACGACTGTGCTGATTATCGAACATCGTCTGGAAGATGTGTTGTGGCGCGATGTGGATCGTATTATCTTGATGAATGAAGGTCAGATTCTGGCGGACTTACATCCAAACGAATTGCTTTCGACCAACTTACTTGTGGATAATGGGATTCGTGAGCCATTGTATGTGACAGCAATGCGTTATGCCGGAATTGAGATTACGAAAGAGAAGAGGCCGGCACATGTAGATTCGGTTGTGTTAAATGAAGCAGACACAGAGAAGCTGAATCAATGGTTCGAGTCACGTCTGTTATCGGAAAATGATGTGGAGAAAGAGACTTTATTGGAAGTGAAGCATCTGAACTTTGGATATACGAAAGGGCAGAAGACATTAAGTGATGTCAGTCTGTCAATCGCAAAAGGTGAGATGGTGAGTATCGTCGGTAAAAATGGAGCCGGCAAATCGACATTTTCCAAATTGGTGTGCGGATTTGAAACACCGGATTCCGGAGAGATTCTGTTCAAGGGGAAGGATCTGTTTCAGGAGAATATCCGTCATCGTGCGAGATATATCGGCTATGTGATGCAGAATCCGAATCAGATGATATCCAAGACGATGATCTTTGAGGAAGTGGCATTGAGTCTGCAAAATCAAGGGTTAAGTCAGGAAGAAATCAAAGAAAAAGTAGAGGCAACTTTGAAAATCTGTGGGCTGTACCCATTCCGTAACTGGCCGATCTCGGCTTTGAGTTTCGGACAAAAGAAACGTGTGACGATTGCAAGTGTACTGGTGCAGAATCCAGAGTTGATTATTTTGGATGAACCAACGGCAGGACAGGATTTCAGACACTATACAGAGATTATGGAATTCTTGCGGACATTAAATGAGCAGGGGGTGACGATTGTTATGATTACCCATGACATGCATTTGATGTTGGAATATACGCCGAGAGCATTGGTATTTGCAGATGGAAGAATGATTGCGGATTCCAGTGCGGCGGAGGTGCTCTGTGATTCCAAACTGATTGAGAAAGCTGCACTGAAGGAAACCAGTTTATTTACATTAGCCAACCGATGTGGGATTACTCCGCCGGAAGAATTTGTAGAACGCTTTATTGAGGAAGACAGGGAGGTGCGAAAGGATGGCCGCTAAAACAGTATTGAATTATCTGCCACGTAAAAGTGTCATACATCGACTGACCGGAACGACAAAACTTGCCTTCTTTTTGTTGTTTACATTTGCAAGCATGATTACTTACAATACGTGGGTGCTGCTTGGACTGTTTGCAGTCAGTATTGTGGCGTTTCGTCTGAGTAAGATCAAACTCAAAGAAGTACGATTTATGATGATATTCATGCTCATATTTCTGGTGTTGAACAATCTGTTTATCTTTTTGTTCGACCCGAATCAGGGAACTACCTTGTATGGAACCCGTCATGTGTTGTGTCATCTGTTCTGGCGATACGATCTGACTGCAGAGCAGTTGTTTTATATGTTGAATATTTCTTTGAAATATTTTGTGGCATTGCCGGTTGCGATACTCTTTATTTCAGCAACCAATCCGAGTGAATTCGCGGCAAGCTTAAATAGCATCGGTATTTCCTATAAAGTGGGATATTCGGTTGCCATTGCTCTGCGTTATATTCCGGATATTCAGAGGGATTATCATAGTATCAGTCAGGCACAGCAGGCAAGAGGTGTGGAACTTGGTAAAAATGAACACTTTTTTGCAAGACTTAAAAATTCGGTTAGTATTTTACTGCCGTTGATTTTGACTAGCCTGAATCGAATCGACACGATTTCAAATGCAATGGAATTACGTGGATTCGGTAAACATCCAAAAAGAACCTGGTATACAAGACGACCGTTCGCCAAAGCAGATTTTCTGGCGATGGGACTTGGGGTTGTGTTGTTGGCGGTGAGCTTGGGCGTGACGATTAAGTGGGGGCGGTTTTATAATCCGTTTATTTTGAATTGTAATTAGGAGGTCTACATGGATAATTATTCCACATTTTTTAAAAGTATCATAGATCAGGATAGATGTGCAGTTGTGATTTGCAACTTAGAGCATGAAATCATATATATGAACCCGGCTGCAATTAAGAATTATGAAAAACGAGGCGGGGAGAAATTAGTTGGAAGAAATATTATGAACTGCCATAACCCGGAATCGCAGAAGCGGATGAAAGAGGTGGTAGATTGGTTTGCAGCGTCTGCAGAGCATAATCTTGTACATACATTTTATAATGAGAAGCAGGATAAGGATGTATATATGGTTGCATTGAGAGATGGTGAAAAACTGATCGGATATTATGAGAAGCATGAGTTCCGCAGTCGTGATGAGATGAAGTTTTACGATTTAACATAGATTTAACACAAACTTGATTTATCTTGCATACGCATTACATACAATTAACTCGCATGAAACAAGAAATTTAATTTAAAATGATGTGAGGAATTGGTATGAATGAGAAGTTACAGATAGTATTCGGTCTGGTAGGTGGACTTGCCATCTTCATCTATGGTATGAATATGATGAGTGAATGTCTGCAGAAAGCAGCAGGCGAGAAGATGAAGAGCATTCTGGCTCTTTTGACAAGGAATCCGATTTTGGGTGTGTTAGCCGGGGCAATTACAACAGCAGTATTGCAGAGCAGTAGTGCGACAACCGTCATGGCAATCGGATTTGTAAGTGCGGGACTGATGAGTTTGCCGCAGGCAATTTCTATTATTTTCGGTGCCAATATCGGTACGACAATGACAGCACAGATTATTGCATTTAAGATTACAGATTATATTTATATTATTATCTTTATCGGTTTTCTGATTTCATTTGTGGCAAAATCAGAAAAAGTAAAAAGTATCGGACAGACGATATTTGCGTTTGGATTGTTGTTTCTTGGTATTGAGACAATGGGAGATGTCATGAAACCATTGGCTTCGAGTCCGGTATTTACGAATCTGATTGGCAGAGTATCTCACATGCCGGTACTTGGTGTGGCAGTCGGTACATTGATGACATTGGTGGTACAGAGTAGTAGTGCGACAATCGCGGTGTTGCAGAATTTTTCATCGCAGGCAGGACCGGATGGTGTGACAAGTATATTGGGATTAACGGGAGCGATTCCGATTCTTCTCGGAGATAACATCGGTACGACCATTACAGCACTTCTTGCTTCGATTGGACAGAACAAAGATGCGAAGCGAACGGCAGTAGCACACTGTATTTTCAATGTGTCCGGATGTTTACTGTTTATCTGGTTTGTCAAACCATTTGCAGCATTGATTCAGCATATTTCTCCGAAAGGACCGGAGATTGAAGTGATTTCCAGACAAATTGCAAATGCACATACCGTATTTAATATTACAATGACATTGATCTGGGTCTGTCTGATCAATGTCATGGTCAAGATTGTTATGACGTTGATCCCGGATGGCAAGGCTGCTGCAGTGGATCCGGCACAGCCGTTATACCTGGATGATAAGATGACAAGCCAGCCGACAGCAGCTTTGCAGTTGGTGGCAAAAGAGATTTTACATATCAGTGATATCGTAAAAGAAGTTGTAGGTGATACGATTTCAATGGTCAAAACGGAAGACATCAGCCAATTGGAATCGTTGATTGGAAAAGGTAGCTGCATCAAATCGCTGACAGATAAAACAACAGAATATCTTGCAATGTTATTTTCTTCCGGTACGATGACGGAGCAGCAGGCATCTCAGACCGCCAGTCTGATGTATATTTTGAGTGATGTGGAACGTGTGGGCACACTGAGTGTGGAAATCGGCAAATGCATTCAGGAAAAAGAGGACAATCATTATAAATACACACCGGAAGCAATGGAAGAGTTACAGAAAAGCCTGAGAACTCTGGAGAAAATGTTTGGAGATTCCATGAAAGCTTTGCAGGGGGATGCGTCAGTTCCTGTGTCGAAATTAATTAAGCGGAAAGACAAGATTATGGATTTGGATATCAAGATGAGAAAAGCACATCTTCAGCGAGTGAATAAAGGAAAATGTAAGGCAAGTATGACAGCGCCGTTTACAAATATCCTGCATTTGATTGACAGAATGGGTAATAGTTGTGTTAACCTTGCGGATGTGGCGTCAAACGAAATCAGTCTGAATTATTTTATGACAGTAAATTAACAAGGGAAAATAGAACCTAAAAGCAGGAGTTCTTAGATGGCGTTTTCGGTTATTAAAAAGTGGAGAGTTTCGGTTTCGGGCTAAAAAGTTACCTGAAACCGAAACTCTCCATTTTCTGCAAAGAAGCCATAGATTCCGGAATATTTTTCTACAACAGAGATAATGCTTTGTACGCCAAAACCATGACCGGCCTTGTGTGTGATCGGAATATCATTTTCAAAAAGGGGCTGCTCTTCGTAGCTGTTTGAAAGGTTGATACACAACTGGTTGTTTTTTTCATATAACTTCAGTCTGATATAACGGCCTTCCGGGTAAGGAATCTGTGAACAGGCATGAATTGCATTTTCCAGGGCATTGGAAAGTAAACTGCACAGGTCGGTGATCTGAAACCTGGAAAAATCATTTGCGGTTACCGATATCGTGGTCTGAATGTCGTGGGTCTGTGCTTTTTCAACATAGGAGGAGAGAATCAGATTGATGGATTCATCCCCGCAGTAAGTCTTGACCGTGATGTGTTGCAATGTAGTACAGATCTCATTGATATAAGCGAGTGCTTCCTGCGTTTTCTCCTCCTGAATACAATTCTGAATAAAGTTCATATGATGTTTGAGGTCATGACGATAGATCGCGGCTTGCTTTTTGGAATCAGAAAGCTGGGCGATCTCTTTTTTTGCCTGCGAAGAAACCGTTGTGAGGAGCAGGTTTTCGCGTTCTGCTTTGCTTCTCTGACTTGCGTATTCGATGGTAAGCATTGAAAGAATAAAATAAAGCAAGACAAGAAAGCTGTCAAGAAAATCAATGATAACCGGACCACCGGTATAGAGTAAATCAGTATAAACCGTGAAAATGTACTCTAAAATATAGTAAAAAAGTGGCAACAGGAAAAATAAGAACTGCGTCGTCTTATTTTCATGTTTTAGCTTGATAACATAAGGCGCGATCACTTTTATGACAAACAATAAAAGTGGAATGGTAATCAGACTTGTAGCAATATCTGATATGACAGGATTGTAATCAAAAAATGATGCGACAAGAGTGCCGAGCCATTTTCTCGGTGTACATAGTAAATAAGCAGATAATACGGCAATCATGGACAGATAGAAATTACGGTGCAATCCAAATCGAATCAGTAGAATCAACGGCAAATGAATCAGAAGAGGATAACATTGATACAGCGTTACTTTGCCCATCAAAAGATAGAATAGAAGTTGGATGATTCCAAACCCGCATATCGTCAAGACATAGAATCGCTTGTGCTCTTCAAACGGAAAATCTGCAAGATATAAAGATGCAACGATTCCGAAGAAAAGAACCAGACCATAATTGATGAAACTGCAAAGATTCGCAAGACTCATAGTGTAACCTCCTCCATCTGAAATGCGAGATAATGCTTTTTGATTTCTGACACCCTTCTTTGTGCCAGCGGAATTGTTTTGCCATTTTGCAGATGCATATCCGCAGCGGTGATCGAACGAATATAATTCATATTGACGAGAAAAGAACGGTGAGGAAGTATAAATTCTGAATTCTGCATCAGTGAATCACATACGGATGAGAATCGCTCGGCACTTGCGATTTGTTCCCCGTTTCTCAGATAGTAGATTACTTTTCGGTTCAATGCTTCTACATAAATCAAGCCGGATAAGTAAATTTTATGTACACCGAAAGAGTTTTTCACGATGATCGATCTGCCGGATTCTTCCATGCGTTTTTCTAAAATATCATCCAGAGCCCGAAAAAAGGATTCCTTTTGTATTGGTTTAACGAGATAATTGGATGCTTTGACCGTGTAGCTTTCAACAGCAAATTCCGGTGAGGATGTGAGGAAAATGAGATCGGCCGCCTTGTCAAAGGTTCGGATTTCTTTTGCAAGCTCAATCCCATTTAATACTGGCATGATGACATCCAACAGATAGAGGTCGAAGTGCTCGTTATATGCGGTGGAAGCAAGCTCCGAACTGCTGGAGAATTCTTTGTAATTGAAATCCATCTTTTTCATGGAAAAATAGGATTCCAGATATGCTATAATCTGAAGTCGTTCTTGTTTATCGTCGTCGCAAACTGCGATTTTCATAAGATTTATCCCCCTCGTATTCGTGTGAATCAATTATAACTTGAAACGGAAAAAAATGCTATAGAAAGGGCTTGTCATTCGTGTCGAAAAAACTGTAATTCGTGCAGGTATTTACGCAAGAAAGGTCGGATTTTGTACTATATAAAATAAGAGAATCAAAAATTATGTGCCATTTGAACAAAGCATAACAGAAATATAACAAGAGATACAGGGGGAAGGCATATGTGGAAGAAGTTTTGGAATGAAAGGAAAGGAACGATCATACTAATTGTTGTGTTGACTGTGTTATCAGTGTCTACAGCAATATTTTTTGCGGAGAAAAACGAAAAACAGATGCAGGCGAATGCAGATACAACCGCAGAACAACAGATAGAGGCAGATGAAACATCGTCGGGAAACAAGAATACGGGTGAGCAGTTGAATCAAAGTACGCAGAAAGATTCGGATAAGAAGAGCGAAGAGCAGTCCAAGGATAAGACAACAAACAGTGGGAATGCAACAAATAGTAAAAAAGTCAGTTCTTCAAGTGTGAATACATCCAAAACGACAAATAATGGAAACAGCTCAAAAAAGAATTTCTGGGATAAAATTGTTGATAAGATCACGGGAAATGATAACAAGCAAGAAGACTCTAAGGAAAAACAATATACGGTTACTTTTTATACAGAGGGCGGAACCAAATTAGAAGCGCGCAAAGTGAACAAGGGAACAAAAATCAGTTCATTTCCGACACCATATCGCGACAATTATATTTTTGTGAGCTGGTATTACGATGAAGACAGAGAAAAGCTGGCATCCGGAGAGGATAAGATTGACAGCGATGTCAGTTTGTATGCAGAATATGCAGCAGAGGCACCGATCAATCAAATCGAGCAGGTGACATTTGCAAGTGAAACCGGTGTCGAGACAGATTTTCAGCTTACTGTAAAAGCGAAAAATAAAAAATTGGATTTAGATACTGTAAAGGCGGGGATTATCGCATCGAACCTGACAGACCCAAAACAGACGGATGTGATAGAAGTTACAGGAGAGAATGGAACTTTTGTAATCTCCGGTAAGAATCCGGTCACAGAAGATGGTAATATGGAAGCAGTTGATGGATTTGCAGAAGGTTCTACCTATCGTATTACGTTAAGTGATTCCAGACTAAGCTTCAAAGACCAGCCAAAGACAGTAAGGGAATATAATTTTACAACAACCAAAAAACAGGTGATGAATACTTCTTTAAAGGAAGGGATTGTCTATATTCCGGCAGAAGATGTAAGCAACATCACAGCGGGAGACAAGAGTGTAGAAACTTTAAGCATTGCACTTTATCAGGCAGATAAAGACGGAACACTCGGACCTGCCAATATGACCCAGGGTGAATTTGATTATACAAAAGGGGAACTTCAAATTGGTGATACCGTGTGTATCTATGCGGGATTAAGACCGGATAAACGTACCTTAGATACACCAAAAGAAGAAAATGGTGAGATCGCATACGTAGAACTTACCGCAAGAAATGGAAATCGATACAGCTATACCAATGCACAGCCGGAAGACGTTATTTTCGAGCCGGATATGCTGCCAATCCCAAGCGGTGTGGATTTGGATGAAGCAGCCGATACTATTACCGTTGACAATCAGTATCTGGATTATTCTGCTGATGTTTATGCCAATATTGATTTGGATAGTCAGACAACCGTGGATGTTGGAGACTTTCTGATGTTTTACAGCGGAACATTCGGCGAGGAAAGTGGCAGTGATGCGGCGCAGCTTGACGGATACGGAAAAATCACATCAGTAAAAGCGAAAGAAGGCGGTGTGACTACCATCGGCTATCAGCCTGTGGAATGGGAAGAAGTACAGCAGGCTATGGATATCTACGCAGAAGAGACGATGACCGGTGAAGATATGCTCGAAGGTGTGGATACGTCTACTTTGGAAGCGCAGATCGAACAGCAGGCAGTGGACAGTGGATTCGCGGAAGAAGCGGCGCAGTATCTGGGTTCTCTTGCACTTGCAACAGAGAACTTTACAAAATTAAGTGATAATCTCAATCTGGAAGATTATAAAGTGACATTGGAAGATGGAACACCGGTTTCGCCGGAAGAATTACAGCTTATGGCGTCCAACGTTTCTGCTCAGTGCGAGATGGAGAAAGGATATCCAAAAGCGACGATCAGCACACACCCAAGTAAATTAGGCGGAGCAAATGGAACAGCGGCAAAAGACAAAGGTCTTAGCGTACAGTTGGAAGTACAGGCGAAGGTTACGATTGGAAAACAAGGTTCAGATAACCAGCTTGTGATCAATATCAGTGGAACATTTGCAGAAGAAGTCGGAATCGACCTTGGTGTGAGCAGTAAGGCTGTCTGGAAAGTATGGGGAATCTTCCCTTACATTGCAGAATATCGCGTGACAGCCAATGTGGATGTTTTAAACTACACCGGTGTGGAAGTCAATGCGACGATGATGACACAGTCAAATGACGAGAGTGGGAATCCAAGATTTGATGAAGGTGTAGAGATTGCGGGACAGATCAAAGAGTTGATCGACAGCAGTAAAGAAAACGGAGAAGACGAAGAATCGGAAGATGGTAAGAGTAATCTGATCAAACAGTATAGCGAGATGATGAAAGGCGATTCGGACTGGGTTCGTTTAATCGAACAGAACATTGTAGATAATGAACAACAGGTTCCACCTCCGTTCCCGATCATTGCGATCAATACAGAGATTGATTTTGTTGTAAAAATGAATGCCTGCATTTCTGTCGGATTCGATTTTGAATATATGACCGGAAAACGATACACCTACACCATCGATGTATTTGCAGGAGCAGTTTATAACGATACGGTTACATTGTTGGAAGAGACATACCAGTTTGATTTCTATACGATGGGCCGATTGGAGATAAAAGCAGGACTGGAATTTGAATTTAAGATCGGACTGTTTTCAACAGATCTGGCATCGGTGGGATTTCGATCGGAAGCCGGTGCGTACAGTAAGCTGTGGGGATACTTCTACTATGAATTGAAGTATACGGCCAGCAACGGACGTGACCAGCAGTACAATGGTGCGATGCTGATCGATGTGGGAGCATATCTGGAAGTCGGACTAAAAGCACAGGCATTGAAAGATACCTTCTCAACAGAATTAAGATTATATGATAATGAATGGTCGTTGTGGACAGCCGGCAGACAGGATAATGTACTGGACTTTGCGACAAGTCAGGAAGAGATGCCGGATATTAAATTAAAGCAACATGTACGGGATGCAATGCTTCCGGACAGTGTATTTTGCATGGATTATCTGGATCTGAAAGACGGACAGGAAAAACAGGCTATCTACAATGATGATCATGATGCAAGCAAAGCGGAGAGCATGACGAATCGTAAGAACTTTGATATTCGCATGACAAATGATAAGTTTACATATGATCCAAAGACGAACACAGTCAGTGTTAATCCGGATAAAGGGGATAAGAAACTTGAGGGTGAGATGATCATTACATGGATTCGTTATCCACTGGCATTCTCATCCAGACCGATCCAAAGAACCATCTCACTTTACTGGGATAATCTGCGAGACGGATATGTTATTGTTCCGTATACAAATGGCGGAACGTATATCAATATTATCAATGCAAAATTTGAAGCAAAAGTGGACAGACCGGCGGATCCGGTAAGACCTGGATATGATTTTGCGGGCTGGTATTGTGATGAAGCATTGACAGAAGTTTATGAATTTCCGGAGCAGATGCCGGCAGCAGATACGAATATCTACGCAAAATGGGTAGAGAAAACCGATACGCCGTATCGGGTAGAATACTACACGGAGCAGTTGCGTTCCGGTGAATACGAATTGGTTGAAGCAGAAGACTTGACCGGAACAACAGCAAGTACAGTAACACCGGAGTTAAAAGAGTATGTCGGATATCAGGCACCGACAGAGCAGGAAATCAAGATCAATGCAGACGGAAGTTCGGTATTACGTTACTATTACACTTTGCAGGAGCATACGGTTACCTTTGACCCGGGTGAAGTTGGTGGAGAGAAAGTTACATTTCATTTAAAATACGGTGGAACGATCATTGCTCCGATGATGGCGGCAAAAGGCTATACATTTACCGGATGGGACAGCGAAGTGGTCTCCAACATGGGAACAGAAGATATCGTCTATACAGCACAGTGGACCAAGAATCCGGACACTGCTTATCGTGTAGAATATTATGTGCAGGATATTGACGGAAAATATAAATTAAAACATCTGTATGAGGGTATGGGCTTCACAGGAGATGAAATCTCAGCAGACACATTGAGAAATCTTCCGATAGACGGAGAGATGACGGCAGAACAGAAATTTGTGGAAGAAAATGGAGTTGTATTTGAAAATCTTACAGTAGGTGGACTTGCAAAGGAAACCGCAGTTGTAGAAGGAAGCGGAAAAACCATTATCAAGATCAACTACAAACGAGAGAAGTACAAAGTAAGTTTCTCTTATGGTTATGATACCGGAGATGGAGAGGCTTCATCCAGTCAGGAATCTTATTATGGCGATCGCGTTCACAGTCCTGAGAAGATGCAGAGGACCGGTTATACATTTGCCGGATGGACAATTGACGGAGTAAATGTTGTAGAACCGGACAGCAAGATGGGTACCGGTGATGTGACTTATACGGCATTGTGGCAGCCGAATACGTATACTGTGAAGTTTGATAAGAATCAGGATGCGGCAGCAGGTGAGATGACCCAGATGCAGTTTATTTACGATCAGGGACAGACCTTGAGTGGCAATGCATTTGTTTTGGATGGGTATGATTTCATCGGATGGACAACACGCAAAGGGACAGAAGCGGAATATACAGATGCCGCAGAGGTGATCAATCTGGCATCCGAAAATGAAGCAGTCGTTACATTATATGCTGTATGGAAGATTAAGAATTACAATATCATTTACAATGGAGCAGAAGGTCTGACCAATACAAACCCGGCAAGTTACAATGTTGAGACAGAAACCATCACATTGATGGATCCGGTAAGAGTGGGATATGCATTCAAGGGATGGTATGACAACGAGGCATTGGAAGGAGAACCAATCAAACAGATCACAAAAGGTTCTGTCGGAGATAAGATTTTCTATGCAAAATGGGAAGCAAATACGGATACTTGTTATAAAGTCGAGCATTACAAAGAAGCGCTGGATGAGAGCTTCGTATTGGCTGAGATGGATGAGCTGACAGGTACATCTGACAGTCAGGTGGCACCAGAATTAAAGAATTATGAAGGATTTGCCGCACCGGAAGTTCAAACAGTAACAATTGCCGCAGATGGAAGCACTTGTGTACGTTATGAATACAGACGTAAGAGTGTGACGATGATGCTGGATGTAGATGGCGGAGCACTTCCGGAGGGAGCAGAAGCTGTCATCAGTGGTAAATTTGAATCCGAACTTCAACTGCCGATTCCGGTAAGAGAAGGATATGGATTTGAGGGATGGTATGTTGGTGAAGAGAAATTTACCGGACATACGATGCCGGCAGAAGATATGACTCTACAGGCGAGATGGGCAGCAGGTCAGTATGGATATACGGTAAATTATTATCAGCAAAATGTGGATGGCTCCGACAATTATACATTGAAAGAATCCATTCACAGTACGGCTACAATGGACAGCGTGGTAGTACCGGAATTAAAGGAATATGAAGGATTTACAGCAAAAGAGCAGGCAAAACAGATTGTGATCAATACGAACGAAAGTGAAAATGTAGTTGATTACTATTATACAAGGAATCAGTATACACTTACCTGGGATTTGGATGGTGGTACTGCACCGGAAGGCTATACAAAAGGAAGCATTTTCTATGATGCACCGATTGTGGCACCGGTACCGGTAAAAGACGGACATTCTTGTACATGGGATGGAAAGGTAGAGCTTCGTATGCCGGCCAAAAATCTTGCATACAAAGCAATCTGGAGTGTGCAAAGTTATCAGCTTACGATGGAGCCAAACGGCGGAAGTGTAACAGGTGATGGCGAGCTTTTAACAAAAACCGTGACTTATGGTTCCGTTTATGATGTACTTCCGGAGCTGACAAAAGAAGGATATACATTTGCCGGATGGTATTCTGAAAATGAAGGCGGTACGGAGATTACAGCAGAAACAATCGTAACAGCAACACAGAATCATACGATTTATGCACGATTTATACCGATTAATTACAGGATTGATTATTATGGTGCAGATGGAGCAGTTAACACCAATCCGGCAGAGTACAATATTGAGGCAGGATTGCTGACATTAGCTGCGGCAGAAAAAGCGGGATATCGTTTCGAAGGATGGCATGAAAAAGAAGATTGTAGTGATGATGCGGTCATTGCAATTCCGGCAAAGAGTACCGGTAATATCATACTTTATGCAAAATGGAGTGAGAATCATTATAAAGTTATATTCCATTCGAACGATGAAGAAGACAGAAGTAAGGTTCAGAATTTCTCTTATTCGGAGGTGAAAGCTCTCGATGGTAACCGATATGTACGAGAAGGATATACCTTTAGCGGATGGTCGGTTGTACCGGGCGGAGAAGTGGCTTATGCAGAGCAGCAAGTAGTAAGCGGCTTGGCAGCAGTTGACAATGACGAGGTTCACCTGTATGCAGTATGGATGCCGAAGGCATACCAGATTCTGTATGAAAATATGGATGGTGCGGAAAATGCACCGGATAACCCGACCGAATTTAATATCGTGAACAATATGTTTACGCTCCATGATCCAATTGGAAAGATGGGTTACACATTCGACGGTTGGTACAGTGATTCTTCATTTACCAAGAGAGTGAGCGGAACCATTATACTCAATGCCCTGCATGACTGGAGATTCTATGCAAAATGGAATCCAAATCCGTATACGGTTACATTTGACAGTTGTCTGGGAGATACGGTTCCGGTAGAAACGGAGCTTATGATGTACGATGAACCTGCGAACCTTACGTTATTATCCGAGATGAGAAACTTCAAGAAACCAGGATATACATTTGCCGGATGGTCTTTGGAAAGAGATGGAGAAGTGACTTATATGGATGGACAGAATGTGAAGAATCTTGCGGGTGAAGGCAACGTCACATTGTATGCAGTATGGGATTTAAATGTATTTACAATTACATACGACCTTGGAGTGGGCGGTGAAAGCCACGTCAATCCGGAAAGTTATAGCATTGAAAATGATGATGTGAAGCTGGAAGCACCGGTTGCAAAAGAAGGATACCAGTTCCTTGGATGGTACGATGGTGATACGCAGGTATCCGAGATTGTAAAAGGAACGCAAAAAGATTTTCATTTGAAGGCAAAATGGGGATATGGAGGTACATTTAATCTGAAGTATGTCGGTGCAGAAGAGGTTACGCTGAAGGATGGATCGAAAGGATATAATCTGACTTATAAAGTAACCCGAACATTACCGGAAGGAACGGTGCCAACCACAAATCCACAGCATATTTATTATCGCACGGTAAATGGAACAGCTTATGGCTCTACTGTTGATATTAACATTGCAAAAGATAAGTACCATTTTAAACATGCCGGAGGCGAAGATGTATATTTGACATTCGGACCAAATGATATGGAAAAAACATTCACAATTGAGGAATGGGGTGCAAATACGGCAGATGATGTTGTAGCTGCATTCCAGACAGGCGGAACAGGACGTTATTACAACATTGAGCTCTATAAGATTGTGGATACAGTAGGTACTTGTCACGGCGTATTGGGAAAGACAATAAGACAGACAAGAACCATTGAGGCCATGAGTGATTATGAAGTGAAGAACTTCTATAATAAATGGTATAGTTATACCTGGCGTACAGGCGATCCAAAGATTGACAAAAAGAGATATAACTATAGATATTATTTCAAATCATTGATACAAGTGTTAAGTGAGCAGGGAATGAATCAGAATCAGATTGCTTATATTCAGCAGACAGCAACCAATGCAGGCTTTTACATGGACATGGATATGAAAGAAAAAGATGATGGTTATTTCTGGATAAGACTGTACAGTGGCAGATATATTTGCGAATATAAAATTGATACAGATGGAAAAAACTGGTGCAAGGTAGCTTTCCCGTTTAACGGAAAATGGCAGGGAATCGCAGAATTCAAGGGTGGTAAAGACAGTGGATATAATACAAATGACATGATTACATGGGGTTCCCCGTCTTATGCACGAATTGGTATGAATGATGGTATCCAGTTGGAAGCAGCAGCGGAGGGGGCAGGAAAGAATTCCTGGTATCTTGGAACTACAAACTTACACTATAAGGTACTTGATAGCAGAGCTCCTCAACAAAGAGGTGTGAATAACCTTGCACTTGGACAGTACAAAGCCGGGGAACAGATTACAATTACCATTGTTTATGATGAAGTAATCGGTTCTGCATCAGGAGTGACCCTTTCATTGAATGAAATTCCGATGACAAATGTTACTTATGTGGCAGGTGTAGGAACCAATGTCCTTACCTTTACCGGAACATTGACACAAGACTTTGAGGTGACTCCGGATGTAAATAATGCAATTAAAAATGTAAAACCAGTAACCGGTACAGTCAAAGATGTGCTTGGTAATTAATCTGTAGACAAAAGCCAAAAAAGAAAAGTAAAATTTCAAAGGAAAAAGCGGCAGGGCACCATTTACGTGGTGTCCTGTTGGCATAAGAAAGAGTAGTATAAATGAATAAGAAAAACGATAGAAAATGGTGGATTTTATATATCATGCTGGTTGCAGTAAGCGTTGTATCATTTGTGTCCGGATGCGAAAAGAAGAAAACGGATACATCGGTCCGGGTGGCAGTAATCGATACCGGTATTTCGACCAAAGCTATTCCTGAGGAACATATCGCAGAGGGGAAGAATTATGTGAACCCAGAACAATCTACAGAAGACACATATGGACATGGAACAGCAGTCGCATCGATTATCTTAAATGGTGTACCTGATGTACAACTTGTGCCCTTAGTAAGTAATGTGTATGAGGGTGGAAAAATTAAACAGGTGGAAAATGATACCTTGGCAGAGATGATTCGGGATGCGGTAGATATTTACCGGTGTGAGATTATCAATTTGAGTGCTGGACTTATTCTCGACAAGGAGTCCGTGAGACAGGCGGTGGAGTATGCCTGGGAGCAGGATGTTCTGGTTATCGCATCCGCAGGAAATGATTATGCAGAAAATGGTGCGGTGAGATATTATCCGGCGGCTTACGAGAGTGTCCTGGCGGTGGGAGCTCTGAATGCAGATGGAACCGACATCGCAGCATTTTCCCAGAGGGGAGAATGGGTGGACACCTATGCAATCGGGGAAAATGTGAAGATCAAGACATTAAGCGGAAATACTCGTACAGGGGAAGGAACATCTTATTCGGCGGCGGAAGTGACGGCAGAGGCAGTGCGGTTGATGGAAGAGAAACCGGGGATTACGGTAGAGGAGTTGAAAGAATTATTGTGTGACTAGTAAATAATAAGAACAAATGTTCGAAAAAGACTTGTAATGGAGAACAAATGTTTGTATAATGGGATTATGAATACAGAAATAAGAAACAGCGATTATACAACACAGGAGAAACTACAGATTCTTGCTGATGCAGCAAAATACGATGTAGCATGTACTTCAAGTGGTTCCAGCCGTCGGGGAAAGAAAGGAGAACTCGGCAATACGGAGGCGTGCGGTATCTGTCATAGTTTTGCGGCGGATGGAAGATGTATTTCTCTGTTGAAGATTTTGATGACAAATCATTGTGCATATGATTGTAAATATTGTATCAATCGTAGGAGTAATGATGTCAAACGTGCGACATTCACCCCGGAAGAAATATGTGAGCTGACAGTAGAATTTTATAAGCGAAATTATATAGAAGGACTCTTCTTGAGTTCCGGAGTATTGAAGAATCCGACGTATACGATGGAGAAGATGTGTGAGACGTTGTTGCTTCTTCGAACAAAGTATCATTTTAATGGATATATCCATGTGAAGACGATTCCGGGGGCATCGGATGAACTGCTCGCAGCGGCGGGATATCTGGCAGACCGAATCAGTGTGAACCTGGAGCTTCCGACCGAAGAGGGACTGCGTACACTGGCACCGAATAAGACAATGCAGACAATCTTGAACCCAATGGGAAAGGTGCAGAATACAATTGCAGCGCATCGAATGGCAATTGGAAAGTCGGCGTATATGGATCGGAGCCGTGGAAATCAGCTTTTGAATCAGGGAATTTTTTCGGAAGAATCGAAGAGACAATTTATGCAAAGCCTGGAAGGAAAGATGGAAGCTGCAAAGCTGGAAAACGGCAGAACAACAAAAGAAAAGATACAGGGGGCGTATTCGCAGATGAGGAGTTGGAATCCTCAGGAGGGATTGTTTCATTCTAAAAAAGACACAGGAACTCTGGATGATCTGTTGACGTTGAGCAACGCGTATCAGTTAGCACCACGCGATATGTCGAAACTGAAACGCTCGTTTGCTCCGGCAGGACAGAGTACACAGATGATCATCGGTGCAACCGGAGAGAGTGATTATACCTTGTTACAGACAACACAGCAGTTGTATCAGGGATTTGATTTGAAGCGAGTGTTCTATTCTGCATATATTCCGTTAAATGAAGACGCAGTACTTCCGGAACTTGGAACTCCGGCACCGCTTTTGCGTGAGCATCGATTATATCAGGCGGATTGGCTTTTACGATTTTATGGATTTCAAGCCGGGGAACTGTTGTCTGAGGAAAAATCAAATTTTAACGAATTGGTGGATCCAAAGTGTGACTGGGCATTGTGTCATCTCGAACAGTTTCCAGTGGAAGTGGAGACAGCAAGTTATGCAAGACTGCTTAGGGTGCCGGGAATCGGACCAAAATCAGCCAGCCGCATCACCTATGCAAGACGATATGGCCGATTGGATTATATGAGTTTGAAAAAAATGGGTGTCGTGTTGAAACGGGCACAGTATTTTATTACCTGTGGCGGCAAACAGCTATACCATATGCCGATTGAGGAAGGGTATATTACGAGACAATTGATCAATACGGATAAGAAAGATATATGGAAGACAGAACATGCAAATGAGACATTTACACAGATGTCGCTGGCAGACTTTGGGATTGGGTGAGAGATGAAGATATATACTTGCAGAGACCGCTTGGAAGATATTATGACCTGTATCTATGATGCCTGGTCAGATGCCTTGCAAGTCGGTCATGACCAGATACAATTGAAAAAAGAACCGGTGTTTCAACAGACAATACTGGATGAATACATTCATGTGGATGCGGATGCTTTGAAAGCAGAAAAGGTGATTCGTTCCATTCGAAGAAGTATTTCCGAGGAGGCATATCTGGATGTATATTATGCAACGCTTTCGGCGGAAGAGGATGCGCTGCAGGCAGTCTATAATTTCCTTCGTGTTGGGTTCGCCGGTGGCAGTGAAGTACTTAAGCAGTATTCGAATCCACATGTGATGCGAATATTGGAACTGCGTCGAAAAGTAAGTAATGAAAGCCATCATTTTAATGAATTCGCGAGATTTCAGTCATTGGATCGTCGTGTCTATGTGAGCCATCTGGAGCCTAAAAGTGATGTGATCATGTTGGTGGGACGACATTTTGCAGATCGTATGCCGTCAGAACATTGGATGATTGTTGATGATAACAGGAAGACTGCCTGTGTACATCCAAAAGACGGAACCAATTATCTTAGGTATCTGACAGATGAAGAATTTGAGACACTTCGAAAAACTGAGGATTACGAAGACGAATATACGGATATGTGGAAGACATTCTT
The DNA here is from genome assembly GCA_052272205.1 of Schaedlerella sp. GTDB lineage: Bacteria > Bacillota > Clostridia > Lachnospirales > Lachnospiraceae > Schaedlerella. Next base: position 33,292 of record DAVZKO010000015.1, read on the forward strand.
TCATGCGGTTGCAATTAAAGAACGGGAAAATTATGTGTGCCAGCGCAATTTATTTCCGATTTGGAAGCGGAAGCATGCAGTGGAGTTTAAAGATTAAATAAAAAGGCAACAAATGTAAGTGAAATTCTGCATCAGAGTTTCCTTCATTTGTTGCTTTTTCAACCATTTAGTATCGTATGAATTTTTTAGAAAATTATTACGATAGATTGATTGGTAAAGATGTATTTTCATGTTATTATTAATTTCAGGACAAGGAGGTAGGAAGATGTCATATGATTTATCAAAACCTTTAGTGATTGGTATCAGTTCAAGAGCTTTATTCAATCTGGAACAAGAAAACAAGATATTTGAAGAACAAGGCGTTGCGGCATATGAGGCATATCAGATTGAGCATGAGACTGAGATTCTACAAAAAGGAGCTGCATTTCAATTGGTAAAAGCCTTCTTGAATTTGAATAACGAAAGACAAGACAGACTGGTTGAAGTGATTATTATGTCGCGTAATAATGCGAATACAAGTCTTCGAATATTTAATTCGATAGAGAACTATGGGCTGGATATTACAAGAGCGGCACTGACAAGCGGCGCTGAGATTGCACCATATTTAAAAGCATTTAAAACAGATTTGTTTTTGTCGGCCAACGCACAGGATGTTCAGGCTGCAATTGACAGTGGTATAGCAGCAGGACGAATATTGACTGGTGCTGCACATGCCGATTCGAAACGAAAGATCAATCAGATTCGAATTGCATTCGATGGAGATGCTGTGCTTTTCTCAGCAGAATCCGAAAAGATATATCAAAAAAGCGGAATGCAGGCATTTGCCGAGCATGAAAAAGCAAATGCGAATAATCCGTTGCCGAGAGGACCATTTGCGAACTTTCTTACAACTTTGTCTCGTGTACAAAAGATGTTTGCAGACAGTGAGGTTCAGCCAATCAGAACAGCACTTGTCACATCAAGAAATGCACCGGCACATGAGCGCGCAATCAAAACACTTCGCAACTGGGATGTAGGGATTGATGAGGCATTCTTCCTTGGCGGTGTCAGCAAAACAGAAGTGCTGGCAGCATTCGGAGCACATATATTCTTTGATGACCAGGATGTACATACAGAACCGGCTTCTACGGTAGTTCCGTCGGCGACGGTGCCGTATCGGGAGGGGGACAATCCAAAATGTTAGCGAGTCATTATGGAAAAGCACCAATTATTATCATTGAT
>DAVZKO010000016.1:0-34041 GCA_052272205.1 Schaedlerella sp.
CATTGCGCTTCGAACACTTTCTCCCGGACGTTACCTTAACAGTTAACTCAGACCAGGCTACCTTACGGCACCCGGGAGGTTCTGCTTAGTGCTGCTTCGTTCCCGACCTGACACGGTTCACAGATTCCCGTCGTGTGAGACCCGGATTTTCAACGCCACTTTCCAAGGGCAGCTTTGCAAATCAGCACCCTCTGCGTAATATCACCCCTGCTATAGCGGATTGCAGGTACAAGGTACCGCTAACACCCCGGCTGCACGAGTCTTAAGTTTACATGGTTTTAGACAAAATGTCAAGATGCAGGAGAAGAATATTGAAAGAATTGTAGCAGTTCGTTACGGTTCAGCCTTTGGTCGGAACTATTACAAGAAAGTAAAACGGAATTTGTGAAAATGTGAAACGAAACGAGTGGGAAAACCGTCTAATAAGTAAAGAAGTGAAAATCGATTTTCCGTCAAAAGAAAGGGGAGATGTTAGTGGAACATCTTGTAAAGCGTGCACAAAAGAAGGATGACTGTGCATTTGTGCAGTTGATTGAATGGATAAAAGGGGATTTATATAAAGTTGCAAGAAGTTATTTGAATTCGGATGAGGATATAGCAGATGCAATCCAGGACACAATCATTACATGTTATGAAAAAATCGGCAGTCTGAAAGAACGAAAGTATTTTAAAACATGGATGATCCGGATTTTGATAAATAATTGTAATGATATAATCCGCAAGGGGCAGAGAGAATGTTCTTTTGCAGAGATTCCGGAACAGGGAGACAAAGGGATGAATACAGCGGGATATGAATTTGAGGAACTGATGAATCAGTTGGATGAAAAGTACCGGACTATTTTGATACTGTATTATGCGGAAGGATTTAAAGTGAGAGAGATCGCAGAGATATTGGATATGGAAGAGAATACAGTCAAAACAAGGCTGTCTAGAGGAAGAAAGGAAGTTAAGAAAGCATATACATTGGAGTTGGCAGAAGGAAGGAGATGAAAGGTATGGCAGATAAGAAGTTTACAAATCATGATCAGGATGTAAAAAGAGTGTATTCAGAACAGGAGAAGGAACAGATTCTGAAACAGGAGATAGAGATTCCGGACACAATAAATCAGCGCATCCAAGACACCTATACATATCTTGGAATTGAGCAGGAAAAGGCTGGAAGACGAAAGGGCAGAAGATGCACATGGAAGATTGCGGCAGCAGCGCTGGCTATCACAGCAGGACTTGGGATGGTAGGATTTGCAGCAAACAAATATATGGCAGTGCTCAAATCGGAGAAAGGAGAGTCCATTCAGTATACATTTCAGGTAGATCGTACAAAAGAAGCACATGCAATTCAGGTTGAACCGGCTTATATGCCGGATGGATATGTATGCGGAGAAAAAGATTCGGCATATTATGGAAAGTGGCACAATGAAGAAACCGGCGGTGGAATCAGTATTATACCAATGAATGCGGCAGAGTTGGATAAGATGGAACGATTAGGTCAGACAGATGAATTTTTACACTATAAAAGAAGTGAGCAGCAAAAAGAGATGAGTCTGGGGGATCAGCAGGTGGATGTATATGTCAGTGAAGATTTTTATATCGACAGTGATAATACAATCAAGAACATTTACCTCTATAATGAAGAGGAAGGATATGCGATACAAGTATGGAGCAGAAGTGATCTGCCATATGAGGAAGTATTGAAAGTTGCCGAAGGACTGAAGGTTACGGTGTTGGATGAGGTGGTTCCGTATGCAACGGATGAGGAGATTAAAGAAGCAAAGGACGCGATGGAACAGCTCGGAAATGAAGGGACGGGAGCAAATTCGGTATACAAGGGAGATATCTATGCAATAGGCGATGAGATTGCAAATCCATTAACAAAAGATGAGGAAATCAAAGATGAGATAGATGATATTCGATTTCGTGTGAATTCGGTTGAAATAAAAGATAGCATATCATTGGATGAATACCCACAGGAAAACTTTATTGATTATGATAATGAGATGAAGCCATGGATAAATGAAGATGGAACATTGAAAGAACATGACAGATATGTTATGGGACCGAATGGGGAGACGGAAAAAACAGAAACAGTTCATTCAAAATATGTAATCGTGCATATGAAAGCGAAGAATTATATGGATGAGCACAATGAAGCGAGTCTGTCAGATGATGTGGCAATGGCACCGGATTTGGCGACTTTGATTTCAAATGGAGACGGAACATTTACACAGACAGTATTTCCGTATATGTCAGCAAATGAAGATTACAAATTACAGTGGCTTTCATCCAATGGCAGCAGTTTTCCGGTATATTTTGATAAGATGTATTATACGGATGGCATACAAAGAGCAAAACACGCATTATGGTATCCGCTTGCAGCAGGGGAGGAATTGGAATATATATTGATCTATATTGTGGATGAAGATCAGATCGATCAGGCTTATCTGTGGTTCTTTAGTGGAGTTGGAGGGACTGATGAACAAGGCATACCGATTACAGGCTCTTATGTAAAAGTGAAGTGAGAACAAAAATGAGAGGTTGCTGTTCATAGGTACTGTGACCAGCAACATACAGTGAAAGGTGGGAAGCAGATTCCCACCTTTTTAAATTGCAAATGCCCAGTCAAGAGTTTATAATGAAATGAAAAAAGTGTCAGAACACGAGGGCTAATCGTGATAGAGAAGAAAAAGGGGCAGATCATGAACGTTTTATTAACTGCAATCAATGCAAAATATATTCATTCTAATTTGGCGGTATACAGCCTGAGAGCGTATACGGCAGGAGAAAGAAAGCAATATGAATCGGAGATGGCAATCGCGGAATATACGATTAATCAACCTCTCGATCAGATTTTGATGGATTTGTATAAAAAAAGTCCGGATGTGCTTTGCTTTTCTTGTTATTTATGGAATATTGAATATGTGGAGCATCTTATTGTAGAGCTGGGAAAGATTATGCCAAAGACGGATATCTGGCTTGGAGGTCCGGAGGTCTCTTATCATGCAGTGCATGTGTTGGAACAATTTCCACAGGTGTGCGGTATTATGCGAGGAGAAGGGGAAGAGACATTTCTGGAGTTGATGGACTTTTACCATCAGTCACAGGGGAAAACTTTGGGAAATTGTGAAAAAGTCCAGTATCTGAAGGAGATTGTGGGGATAACTTTCCGAAACGGAGAAGAAATCATCGAGACAGGAGACCGAGCGGTGATGGATTTGAGTAAAGTTCCGTTTGTCTATGAGAATCTTGATGTATTTAAGAATAAAATCATTTATTATGAGTCCAGCAGAGGATGTCCATTTTCTTGTAGTTACTGCTTGTCTTCTATAGATAAATGTCTTCGCTTCCGAGATTTGGAGTTAGTAAAGAAAGAGTTACAGTTCTTTATTGACCATGAGATTCCGCAGGTGAAGTTTGTGGATCGTACATTTAACTGTAAACATGATCATTCGATGGCAATCTGGTCTTATATCAAAGAGCATGATAAGGGGAAGACGAATTTCCATTTTGAAGTGGCTGCAGATCTGTTGAATCAAGAAGAATTGGAATTAATCAGTACCATGCGGCCGGGATTGATTCAGTTGGAAATCGGAGTCCAGTCGACAAACGAACAGACGATTCGGGAAATTCATCGTACAATGAAATTTTCACAGGTAACAGAAGTGGTGAACCGGGTACATGCCGGGAAAAATATCCATCAACATCTGGATCTGATCGCGGGACTTCCATATGAAGATTATGACAGTTTCCACAAATCATTCTGTGATGTATATGCTTTGAAACCGGAACAATTACAGCTCGGATTCCTGAAAGTCTTAAAAGGCTCTTATATGGAGGAAAAGACGCAGGATTATCAGTTACTGTATCAAAACAGACCGCCGTATGAAGTGCTGTCGACAAAATGGCTTCCATATTCCGATGTGATTCGCCTGAAAGGGCTCGAGGAGATGGTGGAAGTATATTATAACAGCAGACAGTTTGAATATACAATGGAGTTATTGGAGCAGGCATTTGAGGATGCATTTGTAATGTTCGAAGAGATGAGCAGATATTATGAAGTGAATGGATATTATGGAATCAATCACAACCGTGTTGCCCGTTATGAAATTCTGTTTGCATTTATAAAAGAAGTGGCGCTGGCGAAAGAAAATATGTCCTTGACAGAAGGGATGTTTCGGCAGACTTTGATCATGGATTTATACTTGCGTGAAAATATGAAAAATCGTCCTGTTTTTGCCGGAGAATCTCTGGTAAGTAAAGAAACGGCAATGGAGTTTTATGATAAAGAAGCGGAAACACATGCGTATTTACAAGGTTATGAAAAATATGATAAACGGCAGATGCGTAAGATGACACATCTGGAATATCTTAATGGAAAGCTGATTTTGTTTGATTATCAGAATCGCAATCCACTGACCAATCAGGCGACAACCTATGAGGTGAGATGGGATGCGTAAGTAAGGGAAACATCGGTTCTTGCAAAAACGCTGTAAAAAGTATAGAATAAAACCAATTCAAAACCCGATGAAAGAGATTCAAAAAGGAGTGAATGAACAGATGAATTTTTATGATAAAAAAGTAAAGAAGATAGTTTCAATCGTTATTCTTGTAATTATTTTAACGATGGTTGCAACAATGATAATTCCATACTTGATGTAAAAGTAACTGTGGAGTGCCAAACAGTTGCATGTAAAGTATGACCAGACACGATTAAGAGGGAATGAGATGCAGCAGAAGAAAAAGAAAAGACGCAGAAGAAATCGGAGACAAGAAAGAAATATACGTATACTTGGAATGGTTCTGATACTGGCGTTGATTGTGATGGGACTGATTCAGGTTATCTTGAAAAGCTATATCAAAAAACATGATGACGGAAAGATATTACAGGGCGTTACAATCGGTGGAATTGATGTGTCAGGATTGACAGAGGAAGAAGCACTTCAGACAGTAGAGATTGTGGTAAATCAGGAGAACAGTGAGGCTATTACATTTTCGCTGGATGATAACAGACAGTTTGAAGTTGGTATGAGTGAACTGGGTGTGCAGGCGGAGAATCTGGAAGATACAGTGAAACAGGCGGCAGAATATGGAAAAAGTGGAAATGCTGCCAGCGCATACAAGATTATGAAAAAGGCAAAGCGCGGAAAACTGGCATATGATTTTCCGATACAGTATACAGTAGAGAACGATACGGCGAAAAAGGCATTGAATGAATCCGCACAAGCTGTCCTTCAACAACCGGAGAATGCATCGGTAACACAGGATGGTTCCGGCAATGTTCAGGTTGTGAAAGAAAAAGACGGAGAAGTTCTGAACACAAAAAAGACCATACAGAATCTTAAAACATATTTAAATAAGGACCGGGATGGAAAAGGCGGAAGTGTACAGGCAAAGGTAGATATAAAAGCGCCGGAGGTTACATCGGACGAACTGGATGACATAACAGATTTGCTTGGAAGCTGTACAACATATTATGATGCCGATGAGAGCGGGCGAGCTCAAAACGTAGAGAGCGGAGCGAATCATTTGAATGGCATTCTTTTACAACCGGGTGAAGAACAGTCTGCAGATGAAGCAATGCGGCCGTATACCGAAGAGAATGGATATGCAGAAGCAGCATCCTTTGCCGGTAATACGGTAGTACAGACGATGGGTGGCGGAATCTGTCAGGTATCGACTACATTATATGGAGCTTTGCTTTATGCAGAACTTGAGATTGTAGAAAGACATCCGCATTCTATGCTGGTGTCCTATGCGGAACCTTCGATGGATGCGGCAATAGCGGATGATGTAATGGATCTGGTATTTAAAAATAATCTGGAATATCCGATTTATATTGAATCGGTTCTGCAGGGCGGTAGTGTAACCATTAATATATATGGAAAAGAAACGAGAGACCCGAACAGAACGATCACATATGTTAGTGAGACGACTTCGAGTGAGCAGGCGGAGGGAACAAGCTATGTGGCATCGGATGACCCGATTGGATATATCAATTATGTAAGTGCGGCGCACGCAAAAGTTTCGGCGCAGTTATGGAAAGTAGTGACTGAGAACGGAGAAGAAGTCAGCCGTGACATTGTAAATTATAGTGATTATGCGTCATCACCGGAGACGTATTCTGTGGGAACCTCTTCGGATGATCCGGAAGCGACTGCAAAAATCAATCAGGCTATTCAGTCACAGGATTTGTCGACGATCAATGCTGCGATTCAGGCGGTTATATATGGAGAATAATCGAGAAAATAGTGAAAAGGCAGCAAATTAAGGAGTAACATGAAAGTAGGTAATCTATCACAGACTGCATGGAATCGTGCAGTAATGAAACAATTATATAAAAAACGTGAAGAAAGTTTGTTAGAAGTATCGGCAGCAGAATGTTGCAGTGCATTTGACATGGGAGATGGCCAGGCTGTTGTGCAAACGGCAGCAACGGTTTCCGGTGATTCTAAGAGATTGGGAGTCTATGCACTGGAGACAGCAGTGAATCAACTGGCGAGTCGTGGGGCGGAACCGATGAGTGCACAGATTTTTATCCTTATATCGGAAAAGACAGGAGAACAAAAAGTAAAGTATCTTGTCAAAGGAATCGAAGAAGGATGTGCCGGACTGGAGATGGAGATTTCCAATGTTCAGGTTGAAGTCAACCCGGCAGTGACACAGATGGTTGTGCGTGTGGAGGTGATGGGGGTTGCAGAGAAATCGGCGATTCACAAGATTGAAAATGTAAAACCGGATCAGGATATTGTTATGTGTGGATTTGTGGGGCTGGAAGGAACACTGCGAATTTTGGATGAACGTGAAAAAGAATTACGTGAACGATTTGTGCCGGCTTTTCTACGACAGACAAAAGCGTTGGAAGAACAGATGGTGCAGGTCGATTTGCTGCGTGCAGTCAGAGATTGGGCAAATCAGGAAGGAATATCCGAACCACTGGCACAACAGATCGGAAGCGGCGGAATCTTTGCAACGCTCTGGAATACTGCGGAAGCGGCCAAAGTTGGATTGCAAATAGATATGCATGCTATACAAATTCGTCAGGAAACGGTAGAGATATGTGAATTTTATCATTTGAATCCATATAAGATGACATCAACGGGAAGTCTTCTTTTCTTTACAGATCAGGGAGAGAAACTGATTGAAGTGATTGAAAAGAGCGGCGCACGAGCCGTTAGGCTTGGGAGTACTACCGCAGAGAATGCGAGAGTGCTCACAAGCGGAAGTGAAATCAGATACCTGGACAGACCAACACCGGATGAACTGATGTTGTGGAGAAAACAGGAATTGGAAAAGAGCTGATGTAAGGAAAGCATCATCTCGAGAGAATGATAAAAGAACAGGAAGGTTTAGAATCATGGACGAAAAACAGAAATTAAGAAATGAGATTTTACGAAATTTGGAAAAGAACAGCCGAATTGACCTCGGAGAACTTGCTGTGCTCATGGGAATGGAAGAGGCTGAGATCGCAAATGAAGTAGCTGAGATGGAAAAAGAAAAAATCATTTGCGGATACCATACAATGATCAACTGGGATAAGACCGGTGTGGAGAAGGTGACGGCGTTGATTGAAGTGCGTGTTACACCACAGAGAAATCAGGGATTCGATCGTATTGCAGAGCGCATTTACAACTACCCGGAAGTCAATGCAGTATACTTGATTTCAGGTGCATACGATTTACTGGTTACATTGGAAGGTAAAACATTGAGAGAAGTTTCATTGTTTGTATCTGAGAAGCTTTCACCGATTGAGCCGGTTATCGGAACAGCAACACATTTTATTTTGAAAAAATACAAAGACCATGGTACGATCATGCTGCCTAAGAAAGGGTCTGACAGAATGGTGGTGACACCATAATGAGAAATCCGTTATCAAAGAAGATTGTAGGAGTACAGCCATCAGGAATTCGTAGATTCTTTGATGTAGCGAATGAGATGGAAGATGTCATTTCGCTCGGTGTAGGAGAACCGGATTTTGATACGCCGTGGCGAATTAGAGAAGAAGGTATTTTTTCGCTGGAAAGAGGAAGAACATTCTATACTTCCAATGCCGGATTAATGGAACTGCGTACAGAGATCTGTAAATATCTGGATCGCACAATCCACGTAAGTTATGACCCGAAAAAGGAAACATTGGTTACAGTGGGTGGAAGTGAGGCAATTGATTTGGGGCTTCGCTGTATGCTCGACCCGGGTGACGAAGTATTGCTTCCACAGCCTTGTTATGTGTCTTATCTGCCGTGTACGATCATGGCGGATGGTGTTCCGGTGACGGTAGAGTTGAAAGCGGAAAATGAATTCAAATTGACTGTGGATGATTTGAAAGATAAAGTGACAGAAAAATCAAAGATATTGATCATGCCGTTTCCGAACAATCCGACCGGTTCCATTATGACAAGAGAAGATCTGGAGCCAATCGCAGAGTTTGTAAAAGAACATGATTTATATGTGATTTCAGATGAGATTTATTCGGAACTGAGCTATAAAGGAGCACATGTTTCAATCGCAAGCCTGCCGGGCATGAGAGAAAGAACGATTGTGATCAATGGATTTTCAAAGGGATATGCGATGACAGGATGGCGTCTTGGATATTGTTGCGGACCGGAAGTGATTTTGAAACAGATGATTAAATTACATCAGTTTGCAATCATGTGTGCTCCGACAAACAGCCAGTATGCTGCTGTTGAAGGACTGCGTCATTGTGGTGACGAAGTTGAAGAGATGCGCAAAGCATACAATCAGAGAAGACGATTCCTTATGCATGAGTTCAAGCGTATGGGATTGGAATGTTTTGAACCATTCGGTGCGTTTTATGTATTTCCAAGTATCAAAGAGTTCAAGATGACATCGGAAGAATTTGCAACACGTCTGTTATATGAAGAAAAGGTAGCGGTTGTTCCGGGAACTGCATTCGGAGATTGTGGAGAAGGTTTCTTGAGAATCTCTTATGCGTATTCATTGGAAGATTTGAAGATCGCGTTGGGAAGACTGGAGCATTTTATCGAAAAACTGCGTGTGGAACAAAAAAGAGCATAAATTCTTTGCGTGTGAACACAGAGAGAACGTTTATGCTTGTTTAGATAGAAAACGATAATGGAGAATAGGTGATGTTAAATATTGTATTATTAGAGCCTGAAATTCCGGCAAATACCGGGAATATCGGAAGAACTTGTGTGGCAACCAACACAAGACTTCATCTGATCGAACCTTTGGGGTTCCGTCTGGATGAAAAAGCACTTCGTCGTGCCGGTATGGATTACTGGAAAGATCTGGATGTGACAACATACATTGATTATCAGGATTTCTTAGATAAGAATCCGGGTGCAAAAATCTATATGGCGACAACGAAAGCTGAGAAAACATATACTGATGTGACATACGAAGAAGACTGCTACATTATGTTCGGAAAAGAAAGTGCCGGTATTCCGGAAGAGATTCTGGTGGAGAATCAGGAGAACTGTGTAAGAATTCCAATGGTAGGAGATATTCGTTCACTGAACCTGGGCAATTCTGTTGCGATTATGCTTTATGAAGCGTTGAGACAAAATCAGTTTGCGGGGATGAATCGGGAAGGACATCTTCACCGATTAGAATGGAATAAATAAAGAGAAGAGAACTCTCAAGTAAATGATAAACATTTACCTGAGAGTTCTTTTGTTGTTACCTTTTCTATAATTAATTATGTCAGGAAAAATCTAAAAAATTTTTAGATTTCTATACAAAATACAAAAAATAAAGGAAGTGGGAAAAAACAGGAAAAATAGAGGAGAATATTGACGCAAAGTGGAGAAGATATGTAGTAAAATGCTGGAAATACAATGAAAGGTGGATAAAATGCCTAAAAACTAGAAAAAATAAGTAAGAATAATTGTGCATATATTTGCGAGTTGTGTCATTTATAGACAAAAAATAAATAATATATCAACAAAAAAGTTGGAAAATATCTAAAAGATTTATAGATTTTAGACAATGCTTGTGATAAGATAGGAGTATGTACCTTAGGAAAGGCGGTGACTAGAGTATGGTAGAAGAAACCATTCAGGCAATCCGGGAGACAGAAGCAAAAGCAGATACAATTGCAAGGGAAGCGGAAGTCAAAAGTAATCAGATCGTGGATGAAGCAACAAAGCAGGCGAAACAATGGAAAGAAGAACAATTAGCTGCAATGGAACGGGAAATGCAAGAGGCCATGTCCGATGCGAAGAAAGAAGGAGAGCGGGTACAAGTTGAGGCGCTGTCAGAGATTGAAAAAGAAGTTGCGGCGTTAAAAGAGCTGGCTTCCAGAAAGGAAGAGGAAGCGGTCAGCCTCGTAATATCACAACTGGTATCGTAAGCTGCGTGTTGCGGGAAAATAAGAAGCGGATGAAGTGGATCCGCAGGAAAAAGGAGGGATTGTGTTATGGCGGTATTGCAGATGCAGCGAATGAGTATCTGCGCGTTAAAGAAGAACCGAAAAGCGATTCTGGAAAAGATTCAGAGCATGGGAGTGATGGAAATCAATCATGTACTGGATGAAGACGAAGATTTCCGCCGGATGGACACTGCAAGTGCCAGAAGTAGTTTCGAGAAAGCTGCCAATTCTGCCGATAAAGCATTGGAGATATTGAATGAATATGCTCCGCTGAAGACGTCCATGTTATCTTCTCTCGAAGGAAAGAAGTTAATCGATTCAAAAAAGCAGGAAGAGATTATCGAGACGAGAGAAGAACTGCTGAAGATAGTAAGCCGGATTCAGATGCTGGATAAAGAAAGAGCAGAAAACAAAGCAGAGATTCTAAAACTTGAGAATCGAATCGAAAGTCTGGGACCATGGATGAATCTGAATATCCCGATGAATGCACAGGGGACAAAGAGAACTTCCGTTATATTAGGAAGTATTCCGAGTCAGATTGATATTCAGGGGATTTATGAAGTCTTGGCGGAGACGGCACCGGAAGCAGAATCTGCAGATATTCATGTGATTTCGTCCGGGCAGGATATGACTTGTATCGCAGTTGTCTGCCTGAAGCAGGAAACACAGATGATTGAAGAGGCACTTCGAAGCCGGGGATTTTCAAGAATTGCACAGAGTAGTGCAAAGACACCGGCAGGCGAGGTCGAGACACTGAAAAAAGAAATCCAGGAAAAGGAAAAACGCATTTCAGAGATTGAAAATGAAGTAATCGGATTGGCTGAGAATCGTGACAAGATTTATCTGTTGGCAGATTACTACAGCGTGCGTGCAGAAAAATACGAAGTGTTGGGAGAGATTCCACAGTCGGAAAATACATTCGTATTAAGTGGATATGTTCCGCAAAGAGATGTGGAAAGAGTAAAGAAAGTTCTGGAAAGTAAGTTCGATTGTGTAATCGATGTGGAAGAACTCAAAGAGGAAGAAGAGGCACCGGTACTCTTACAGAACAATAAGTTCTCGGCAAGTGCGGAAGGGGTATTGGAATCCTTTGGACTTCCGAAAAAAGGAGAGATAGACCCGACAACGATCATGTCGGTATTCTATGTATTCTTATTTGGACTGATGTTATCGGATGCGGCATACGGAGCGATTGTTTCAATTGCATGCGGAGTTCTTATTTTGAAATTCCCGCGTATGTCAGAAAGTATGAAAAAATCTATCCAGTTGTTTTTCTGGTGTGGATTGTCAACATTATTCTGGGGAGTAATGTTTGGCGGATATTTCGGAGATGTTATCAACGTTGTATCGAGAACCTTCTTTGGACATGAAGTAGGAATCAAGGCAGTGTGGTTTGTCCCGCTGGATAATCCGATGAGACTACTGATTTATTCTATGGTATTTGGATTGATTCATCTGTTCACAGGATTGGGAATCAAAGGATACATGTGTATAAGAGATAAGAAATATTTGGATTTCTTCTGTGATGTGGTATTGTGGTATGTATTTTTGATCGGATTGATTCTTTTGTTGATTCCGACAGATATTTTTGCATCCATAGCACAGGTACAGATTACATTTCCACCGATTGTCAATGCAATTGCAAAATGGGCATCCATTCTTGGAGCGGTTGGAATCGTGTTGATGTCAGGTCGTGCGAATAAGAATTTTGGACTGCGTATCGCATTGGGCGCATACGATTTGTACAATGTGACAGGATGGTTAAGTGATGTGTTATCTTATTCCAGACTTCTGGCGCTGGGACTTGCAACAGGTGTTATCGCACAGGTTGTTAACCAGATGGGAAGTATGGGAGGTAAGAGCGTATTTGGTGTAATCCTGTTTGTGATCGTATTTATAATCGGACATGTGTTCAATATTGCGATTAACTTACTTGGTGCGTATGTTCACACAAATCGTTTACAGTATGTAGAATTCTTTGGAAAATTCTATGAAGGTGGTGGAAGAGCGTTCCATCCGTTTAGAGAAAATACGAAGTATGCAGATGTTAAGGAGGAATAAAAGATTATGGATAAGTTAGGTATTGTATATGCACTTCTCGGAGCAGCATTAGCTGTATTGTTGGCAGGAGCAGGATCTGCGTTAGGTGTTGGAGTAGCAGGTCAGGCAGCGTCAGGCGTTGTATCAGAGGACCCAAGCAAATTTGCGAAAGTATTGATCATGCAGTTGCTTCCAGGTACACAGGGTATTTATGGACTGTTGGTTGGATTTATCACACTCTCAAAAGTCGGATTGCTTGGTGGCGGAATCAAAGAAGTATCCGTTACAACAGGTTTGTTGATTTTGGCTGCATGTCTTCCAATCGGTATTGTTGGATTGATTTCAGGAAAATCTCAGGGTAAAACAGCAGCCGCAGCAATCGGGATCGTAGCGAAAAAACCAGATCAGTTTGGTAAAGCAATGCTTTTCCCTGCAATGGTTGAGACATATGCGATTCTTGCACTTTTGATTTCTATCCTTGCAGTAAGTGCAATTCCGGTATAAATCGTGAAGAACTCCGCGAAGACGGAGAAAGTTGAATTGAGATAGAGCGAGGTAAAGAAAATGAGTGGATTAGACAAGATGAAAAGTCAGATCCTGGAAGATGCAAACCGCCTGGCAGAAGAGAAGATTGCACAAGCCAATGCACAAGCAGAAGAGATGAATGCGAAAGCAAAAGCAGAGATAGAAGAAGCCAAGCAGAAGATGAATCACAAATCCGAAGCGGCAGTAAAGAACTATCGGGAACGTATTGCATCTTCCTGTGACATGCAGAGAAAGAAAGCGGTATTGAAGGCAAAACAGGAAGTGATTGCCGAAGTGCTTCAGAAGGCGTACGAAACAGTAGTGGAGCTTCCGGAAGCAGAATATTTTAATATGCTTACAAATTTGCTCAAGAGCTATGTGCAGTCCGGTGAAGGCGTTATCTATTTCTCGGAAAAGGATAAAAAAAGAGTACCGAAGTCTTTTGAAGAAGAAGCACAGAAGATTGCAGCTTCAAAAGGCGGTACATTGATATTTGCGGATGAAGCAAAACAAATCGATGGCGGTTTTGTCCTTGTGTATGGTGGAATTGAAGAAAATTGCACGATACAGGCGATGTTTGAATCCAAACGGGATGAATGGGCTGACTTGGTACAGAAACTAATGTTTGTATAAAATAAAGCAGCCGGGAGGATTGAATGTGAATGATTTAGAATATACCTATGCAGTTGCCAGAATACGTGCGTTGGAGGCATCACTGCTGACAGATTCTGTGATTGACCAAATCCTTGCCTGCAAAGATGAAGTTCAGTGTCTTGGGATTCTCAGCGAAAAAGGATGGGGCAATGCAGATACGGAAGATGATGTGGAAGCAATTTTGAATTGCGAAGAAGAAAAGACGTGGCAGGTGATTCGTGAGGTGGCTCCGGATATGTCTGTGTTTGATGTGATGTCTTATCCGAAACTGTATCATAATTTAAAGGCAGCGATTAAAGAGGTGTGTACCGAGGTACGCAACGAAAAGATTTTCTACGATGATTGTGAGATTGATGGAAAGGAAATGCTTTCCATTGTAGAGAATAAAGCGTTTGAACGTCTTCCGGGCAATATGGAAGCGACTGCAAAAGAAGCATATGAAACATTGTTGCAGACAAGAGATGGTCAGCTCTGTGATGTGATCGTAGATCGTGCGGCACTGGAAGCTGTTGCAGAGGCAGGACGTCAGGCAAAAGACGAGATTATAAAAGTCTATGCAGAATCTACAGTGGCACTTGCGGATATCAAAATAGCAGTAAGGTGTCAAAAGACAGGAAAAACATTAGAATTTATGCAACGAGCAATGGCTCCTTGCGAAAGTTTGAATGTAGAGCAGCTTGCAAAGGAAGCATTGGCCGGGGCAGATGCTCTCAGGGAATATCTGGCAGGCACAATTTATTCGGAAGGTGCTGAGGCACTGGAAGAATCACCATCGGCATTTGAGAGATGGTGTGATAATCGTATGATTGAGACGATTAAACCGCAGAAATATAATGCATTTTCTGCAGGTCCTCTGGTAGCATATCTGCTTGCCAGACAGAATGAGATCAAAACGGTGCGGATGATTCTGACCGGAAAGCAAAATGGATTTCCGGATGAGATGATTCGGGAAAGGATAAGGGAGATGTATGTATAAGATTGCAGTAATTGGTGATTATGACAGCATATATGGATTTGCAACACTCGGTCTTAGCATCTGTCCTGTCAAGAACCGGGAAGAAGCAAAAGAGAAACTGCGCCAGCTTGCGGATGGGAAATATGGGATTATCTATATTACAGAGGCAGTTGCAGCACAGTTGACAGATGTGATAGAAGAGTATCAGGAACGGACATTTCCAGCTATTATACAGATTCCGGGGGTATCGGGCAATACAGGTGCCGGAATAGAAGGTGTAAAGAAGACAGTAGAACAGGCTGTCGGAAGCGATATTTTATTTTCGCAGGAATCGTAATAGATGGAAAGCGTAATCTTGATTGGAATGTATTACAGTAAATGATAGATAGAAAGCGAGGTAGTTCGTCAAATGAGTACAGGCGTAATAAAGAAAGTCGCAGGACCGCTTGTTATTGCTTCGGGAATGCGAGATGCGAACATGTTTGACGTGGTTCGTGTTAGTGAACAAAGACTGATTGGCGAAATTATAGAGATGCATGGGGACGAGGCATCCATTCAGGTATATGAGGAGACATCTGGATTGGGACCTGGAGAGCCGGTAGAATCTATGGAAGTACCAATGTCGGTAGAATTGGGACCTGGACTGATTACCAGCATTTATGATGGTATTCAGCGTCCACTGGACGATATTATGAAAGTTTCAGGAAATAACCTGAAACGTGGTGTGGAAGTACCATCTTTGAAGAGAAATCTGAAATGGGAGTTCGTTCCTACAGCGAAAGTCGGAGATGAAGTAGAGGCAGGAGATGTGATCGGAACAGTACAGGAGACAATCGTTGTACAGCAGAAGATCATGGTTCCTTACGGAATCAAAGGTACGATCAAAGAAATCAAAGCCGGTGAATTCACAGTTGAGGAGACAGTAGCAATTGTTGAGACTGCAGAGGGAGAGAAAGAATTGACTCTGATGCAGAAATGGCCGGTTCGTAAAGGACGTCCATATAAGAAAAAATTATCTCCGGATATGCCGCTTGTAACAGGTCAGCGTGTAATTGATACATTTTTCCCAATCGCAAAAGGTGGAGTTGCAGCAGTACCGGGACCATTCGGAAGTGGTAAAACAGTAATTCAGCATCAGCTTGCAAAATGGGCAGAGGCAGATATCGTAGTATATATCGGATGTGGAGAGCGTGGTAATGAGATGACAGACGTTCTGAACGAGTTCCCTGAATTGAAGGACCCGAAGACAGGACAGTCATTGATGCAGAGAACCGTTCTGATTGCCAATACATCAGATATGCCGGTTGCTGCTCGTGAGGCATCTATTTATACAGGTATTACAATTGCAGAGTATTTCCGTGATATGGGATATTCGGTAGCGTTAATGGCAGATTCTACATCTCGTTGGGCAGAGGCACTTCGAGAAATGTCAGGACGTCTGGAAGAGATGCCTGGTGAAGAAGGATACCCGGCTTATCTGGGAAGCCGTCTTGCACAGTTCTATGAGAGAGCAGGACATGTGATTTCATTAGGTAAAGATGAGAGAGAAGGAGCACTGTCTGTAATCGGTGCCGTATCTCCTCCGGGTGGAGATATCTCTGAGCCGGTATCACAGGCTACCCTTCGAATTGTAAAAGTATTCTGGGGACTGGATTCAGCCCTTGCTTATAAGAGACATTTCCCGGCTATCAACTGGCTGAACAGCTATTCTCTGTATCTTGATAATATGGAAGGATGGTTTAATGAGAAAGTAGAGCCGGATTGGATGGCAAAACGTCAGGAAATGATGACATTGCTTCAGGAAGAGGCAGAGTTGGAAGAAATCGTTAAGATGGTTGGTATGGATGCGCTGTCAGCAAGCGACCGTCTGAAGATGGAAGCAGCGCGCTCCATTCGAGAAGATTTCCTGCATCAGAACTCATTCCATGAAGTTGACACATATACCTCTTTGAAGAAGCAGTATATGATGATGAACCTGGTACTGGCTTTCTATGACCATTCTGTAGAGGCAATGGGAAAAGGCGCCAAACTTCAGGATTTGATCAATATGCCGGTTCGTGAGCAGATTGGTCGATTCAAATATGTAGAAGAAGATAAGATTGAAGAAGAATTCAAAAAAGTAACAGAAGAATTAAATGTTGAGATTGCGAACGCATTGGGAAAGGAGGACTTCTAAATGCCAAAAGAGTATAGAACCATACAAGAAGTAGCCGGACCACTGATGCTGGTACGCGATGTAGAAAATGTATCCTATGATGAACTGGGAGAAATCGAGCTGGCAAGCGGAGAGGTAAGACGTTGTAAAGTATTGGAGATTAATGGAACAGATGCACTTGTTCAGTTGTTCGATAGTGCAACCGGAATCAACTTGTCAAACAGTAAAGTGCGTTTCCTCGGACGAAGCATGGAACTTGGTGTATCGGAAGATATGCTGGGACGTGTCTTTGATGGTATGGGACGTCCGATCGATGACGGCCCGGAGATTCTGCCGGAAGCACGTATGGATATCAATGGTCTGCCAATGAACCCGGCAGCCAGAAGTTATCCGGAAGAGTTCATTCAGACCGGGGTATCTGCGATTGACGGACTGAATACATTGGTTCGTGGACAGAAACTGCCAATCTTCTCTGCATCAGGTCTGCCACATGCAAACCTTGCAGCACAGATTGCGAGACAGGCAAAGGTCCGTGGAAAAGATGATAAATTCGCCGTTGTATTTGCTGCAATGGGTATCACTTTCGAGGAGTCGAACTTCTTTATTGAAAGTTTTAAAGAGACCGGTGCAATTGACCGTACTGTATTGTTCGTAAACCTTGCAAATGACCCTGCGATCGAGCGTATTTCTACACCTCGAGTTGCATTGACAGCAGCAGAATACCTTGCATTTGAGAAGGATATGCACGTGCTTGTAATTCTGACAGATATTACAAACTATGCAGATGCTCTTCGAGAAGTATCCGCAGCACGTAAAGAGGTTCCGGGACGTAGAGGATATCCGGGATATATGTACACAGACCTTGCTTCTTTGTATGAAAGAGCAGGACGTCAGAATGGTAAAAAAGGTAGTATCACGATGATACCGATCCTGACGATGCCGGAGGATGATAAGACACATCCAATCCCTGACCTGACAGGATATATCACAGAGGGTCAGATTATCTTAAGCCGTGATCTGTATCGTAAAGGTGTTACACCTCCAATCGATGTGTTGCCGTCGCTGTCACGTCTGAAAGACAAAGGTATCGGAGAAGGTAAGACACGTGCAGACCACGCCAATACAATGAACCAGTTGTTTGCGGCATATGCGCGTGGTAAAGATGCGAAAGAATTGATGGTAATTCTTGGTGAAGCGGCACTGACAGACATCGATTTATTGTATGCGAAGTTTGCAGATGCATTTGAAAAAGAATATGTATCACAAGGTTATAATACAGACCGAAGCATAGAAGAAACATTGGAAATCGGATGGAAACTGCTTTCCATGCTCCCAAGAACAGAGTTGAAACGTATTGATGATAAGTATCTCGACGAGTATTACGGAAAGTAAGTCGGTGACAAAGACCGAAAAGACTCTGAGGAGCAGCAAAGGAAAGGTAGGTGAGGACGCTTGGCATCCACACAGGTAAATCCAACCCGTATGGAACTGACACGTTTGAAAAAGAAACGGATTACAGCAGTGCGAGGTCACAAATTATTGAAAGATAAACGTGATGAATTGATGCGCCAGTATCTGGATCTTGTCAGAGAGAACATGGAAGTTCGAAAGCGGGTCGAAGCCGGCATTTTATCAGCGAATAAGAATTTTGTTATTGCCAAGGCTGGAATGTCGGAGGCGGAACTTCACACAGCACTGATGGCACCGAAACAGGAAATCAATTTGATCCCGGATGAAGAGAATGTCATGAGTGTAGAAATTCCGAAATTTGAATATAAAACAAGAACAGCAGACGAGAATGATATCTATTCCTATGGATTTGCATTTACATCCAGTGATTTGGATGGTGCGGTCAAATCTCTGGCAGATATTCTGCCGGATATGATACGACTGGCAGAATGTGAAAAAGCATGTCAGTTGATGGCAGCGGAGATTGAGAAAACAAGACGTCGTGTTAATGCTCTGGAACATGTTATCATTCCGGAAACAGAGAAGAATATCAAATATATTACAATGAAACTGGACGAAAATGAGAGAAGTACACAGATTCGTCTGATGAAAGTAAAAGACATGATGCTGGAAGAAGCACATGGATATTCGAAAAAATAAAATGATGATTGTATCAGATGCGGCTGGAAGGCAGTAAAATGTTACCTCCCAACCGCATTTTTATATATTAGGAAAGTGCTCTAATAGACCACGGAACCATTTTACAGAACATGGCATACAGTAATGATATAAGTTCAGAACCAGGAGTGGTGACCATGAATCCGAAACTGCCGTATTATATGGCTTATCCTATGCCGCTTGCATATGATGATGAGCGAATAGAACGCCGCGATTATGAATATATGAAAAGTCTGTATCCGGATACTGCAAAGAAAGTACTGCCTTATGTAGAAGAGGAGTGCGATCGCAATGAATATCCATGCAGTATGATATATGATGAATATCCGGATCGGCTTTCTCTTCGATTGATGCGAAACCGTATCTTTGACAAGGTTGTCAGTCAGGAAAAGTTAGAACCGCAGGATTGGCTGAAAAATCTAATCGAGGTAATGTTGTATCAGGAGCTGTTTAAACGCAGAAGCGATGACAGAAAGAGAAAACGAAAATTTTATTGAGCCGTATACGCCATATATTTTACTAATGATAAAAAATATGATATAATGAGTATTAGCGAGCGAAAGTGTGCGAAGCATATTCATCGTAAGCGGCGAGTATAAGTAGCGTGAAAACAGACAATGAATCGGAGATACATATGAAAAAAAATAACATTATCTTTATCGGTATGCCTGCTGTGGGGAAGAGTACGGTAGGTGTCGTGGTTGCCAAAAGATTGGGTAAAAAATTCATCGATACAGATTTGCTGATTCAGGAGCAGGAGAAGAAATTGCTCCGAGAGATTATTGCGGAAGTTGGAGATGATGGATTCTTAAAGATAGAGAATCAGGTCAATCGAGATGTGAATGTAGAGGATTCGGTGATTTCTCCGGGGGGAAGCGTTGTGTATTGCGATGAGGCGATGCAGCATTATAAAGAAATCGGAACAGTCGTATATTTACAGGCATCTTATCAAACAATAAAACAAAGAATCCGTAATCCGAAAAAGCGCGGGGTCGTGCTGCGAGAAGGACAGACATTGAAGAATCTGTACGATGAGAGGGCAGTTTTATTTGAGAAATATGCAGATATCATCGTGAATGAAGATGGCTGTGAGATAGGGGATACGATTGAAAAAGTATTAGAGGAACTCTCTAAAAAAGAAAATTAGTAATGTAAATTTTGCAATAGTATTACGAAAATAAAAAAATCTTTTACAAAATTGTTTTTTGTGCTATACTATTCTAGCGTTTGTATGCTTATTGATAAAAAATAAACATATTTATCGGGAAGAACAGATATAGAAACGCAGAATATGACTGAAAAAATAAGCTTAAGAAATGATTTGTGCAACCGAGAATGGGGAATTAGAAAGATACGATATAAATATCGGATAATAGAGGTGCAAAATGGAGCAATATATTATTAAGGGTGGTAATCCGTTGGTCGGCGAAGTAGAGATTGGCGGAGCAAAGAATGCTGCACTGGCTATACTGGCAGCAGCAATTATGACAGATGAGACTGTATTGATTGACAACCTTCCGGACGTGAACGATATCAACGTGATGCTGGAAGCAATCGAAGGAATCGGAGCAATGGTAGAACGTATCGACCGCCATACAGTAAAGATTAATGGTGGTACGATTACAGACTTTAATATTGATTATGATTATATTAAGAAGATTCGTGCATCATACTATTTATTAGGAGCGATGCTTGGAAAATATAAAAAGGCAGAGGTTGCCCTTCCGGGTGGATGTAACATCGGAAGCAGACCGATTGACCAGCATCTGAAAGGCTTTCGGGCACTTGGAGCAGATGTCGATATTGAACACGGCAAGATTGTTGCCGATGCGGATGAATTGAAGGGAACACATCTGTATTTTGATGTGGTTTCTGTCGGAGCTACAATCAATGTTATGATGACAGCGGCGATGGCAGAAGGCATGACAATTATGGAGAATGTGGCGAAAGAGCCGCACGTAGTTGATGTGGCAAACTTCTTGAACAGCATGGGTGCCAATATCCGTGGAGCGGGAACAGATGTAATTAAGATTCGTGGAGTAAAGACGCTTCATAAGACAGAGTATTCGATTATTCCAGATCAGATTGAAGCAGGTACATTCATGTTCGCGGCAGCAGCTACGAAAGGCGATGTGACAGTAACAAATGTTATTCCGAAACATTTGGATGCTACAATTTCGAAACTGATTGATATTGGATGTGAAGTAGAAGAGCTGGATGATGCGGTTCGTGTTGTTGCGAAAGGCAGACTTAAGAGTACACAGGTTAAGACTTTGCCATATCCGGGATATCCGACAGATATGCAGCCACAGATTGGTGTGGTTCTGGCACTGGCATCCGGAACAAGTACGATTACAGAGAGTATATTTGAAAATCGTTTCAAATATTTGGATGAGCTTGCAAGAATGGGAGCGAACATCAAAGTGGAAGGCAATTCAGCAACGATCGAAGGTGTAGAGAAGTTCTCAGGAGCAAGAGTGAGTGCACCGGATCTTCGTGCGGGAGCAGCACTTTGTATTGCCGGTCTTGCTACAGATGGTATTACAATTGTGGATGACATTGTATATATACAGAGAGGATATGAGCGTTTTGAAGAAAAACTCAGAAGTCTGGGTGGAATCATTGAGCGTGTATCCAGCGAAAAAGAGATTCAGAAATTCACTTTGAAGGTAAGCTAATAGGTAAAACGGGATATAAGTGGATTTAATGAGTGCTGTTTATCAGTATATAAAAGTTTTATAAACGCTATTGACAGAAGCAACAATGAGTTGTATAGTCTGATAGGTAGTAAAAATTAAATAATATAAACTTTCTCTTATTCAGAGCAGTGGAGATACAAAGGATCGAAGAAGCTGCGGCAACCCCTCTAAACAGGAAGGTGCCAACCTGAGCGAGTAATCGAACAATAAGGGGATTGTTATGAAATAGAAACAGTCCGTACATTGTGCGGACTGTTTTCGTTGTTGTCATAGTATCTGGAGAAAGCTGCCAGTGGCAGGCTCTGTAGGTGAACACTTAGCGAGGTATTCTCGAACTTAGTATGAATACTCACCTCGACACTTGGTGAGGTCTTATCGAGCCTAGTGTCGATGATGCTACAATATAACAAAACAATCTATGAAAACCGGGAGAAAGTGCGGAAGAAAAGGAGAAGAACATGGAAAAATTATTATTTACATCCGAGTCCGTTACAGAAGGACATCCGGACAAAATGTGTGACCAGATTTCAGATGCAATTTTGGATGCATTGCTTGAGAAAGACCCAATGAGCCGTGTGGCATGTGAGACATGTACAACAACCGGACTTGTTATGGTTATGGGCGAGATTACAACAAATGCTTACGTTGATATTCAGAAAATCGTTCGCGATACAATCCGTGAGATTGGATATACAAGAGGAAAATATGGATTTGACGCAGAGACTTGTGGTGTTATCACAACATTGGACGAGCAGTCAGCAGATATTGCTCTCGGAGTAGATAAAGCACTGGAAGCAAAAGAAAATAAAATGTCTGATGATGAGATTGAAGCAATCGGTGCCGGAGACCAGGGAATGATGTTCGGTTATGCTTCAGATGAGACAGAAGAGTATATGCCATACCCAATCGCAATGGCACACAAACTGGCTCTTCAGCTTACAAAAGTAAGAAAAGATGGAACACTTCCTTACTTAAGACCGGATGGAAAAACTCAGGTTACAGTAGAGTATGATGAGAATGGAGTGCCAAAACGTCTGGAAGCAGTTGTATTGTCAACACAGCATGATCCGGAAGTAACACAGGAACAGATTCATGAAGATATTAAGAAATATGTATTTGACGTGATTCTTCCGGCAGATATGGTCGATGATGAGACAAAATTCTTCATTAACCCAACAGGACGTTTTGTAATCGGTGGACCTCACGGAGACAGTGGTCTGACAGGACGTAAGATCATCGTTGATACTTATGGTGGAATGGCTCGCCACGGCGGTGGAGCATTCTCAGGAAAAGACTGCACAAAGGTTGACCGTTCAGCAGCTTATGCAGCTCGTTATGCAGCGAAGAACATTGTTGCAGCAGGACTTGCTAAGAAGTGTGAGATTCAGCTTTCCTATGCAATCGGTGTTGCTCAGCCTACCTCCATCATGGTAGACACATTCGGCACAGGCAAAGTATCCGATGAGAAGCTGGTAGAGATCGTTCGCGAGAACTTTGACCTTCGTCCGGCAGGAATCATCAAGATGTTAGACTTGCGCCGTCCAATCTACAAACAGACAGCAGCATACGGACATTTTGGAAGAAATGATTTGAACCTGCCATGGGAGAGATTGGATAAGGTAGAAGATTTGAAGAAATATTTATAAGATTATCCACAATTCAAGGATTGTATAGAAAGATGCGGTGACAGATGAGAATTCTGTAAACCGCATCTTTTGCATTTGAAAGAAAATATTGGTGGCACTTCACAGAAAATTTAGATTTGAATTTCCATGAATCGGCAGAAAACAGAAAAATTTATGTTATAATCCCAATAGAGAAAATGAAAAGAGGACGGATTTATGAAGTTAAAGACAAAACTGATAGTCGCATTTGTTCTGGTTATGATTTTTCCGACTTTGGCTACGATGGCAGGTATGTATATGATAGCGCCGAACCGGGCAGGAGAGATTCAGCAGATGTATTTGTTGATTGTATGCATTACCACTGCGATATTGATCTATTGGATTTATAAGACGGTTTCTGTACCGTTGGCAAAATTACAGGAAGCGACGCGGAATATCAAGGAAGGAAATCTTGATTTTGAAATCAAACCGGAAAATGATGACGAGATTGGACAGGTTTGTAGAGATTTTGAAGAGATGCGCCTGCGCTTGAAGGCAAATGCGGAAGAAAAAGTGGAGTATGATCGTGAAAATAAAGAGCTTATCAGTAACATTTCACATGATTTAAAAACACCGATCACAGCGATTAAAGGGTATGTGGAAGGAATTATGGATGGTGTTGCAGACACTCCGGAAAAGATGGACAGATATATCAAAACCATATACAATAAAGCAAATGAGATGGATTTGCTGATTAATGAGCTGACATTATATTCTAAGATTGACACCAATCGTATTCCGTATGATTTCACAACGATTTCTGCCAAACAGTATTTTAAAGATTGTGCGGAGGATCTTGCGATTGAACTGGAATCAAAAGGAGCGAAGTTTGAATTCCGTAATTATATGGAAGAGGACTTTAAAATCATCGTAGATCCGGAACAGATGAGAAGGGTGATCAACAATATCATATCCAACTCTTTAAAATATACAGACAAGCCACAGGCAGAGATTATGATGAAGATTCTGGATGTGGGGGATTTTGTTCAGGTTGAATTGAGTGACAACGGAAAGGGAATTGCGACAAAAGATTTGCCGTATATTTTTGAGCGGTTTTATCGTGCGGATGCTTCGAGAAATTCGTCCAAAGGTGGAAGTGGAATCGGGCTTGCAATTGTAAAGAAGATCGTGGAGGAACACGGCGGCAAGATTTGGGCATCCAGTGAAGAAGGCGTAGGAACGACAATGTATTTTGTTGTAAGAAAATATCAGGAGGTACCGGTTGAATGAATAAAAGAATTTTAATTGTAGAAGATGAAGAAAGTATTGCAGAATTAGAACGAGACTATTTGGAATTGAGCAATTTTGAAGTGGAAGTTGCCAATGACGGAGAGACGGGGTTGCATAGGGCGTTGGATGAGGAGTTTGACCTTATCATTTTAGACTTGATGCTTCCGGGTGTCGATGGATTTGAGATCTGTAAACAGGTTCGAAACAATAAGAATACACCGATTATTATGGTATCGGCGAAGAAAGATGACATTGACAAGATTCGAGGACTGGGACTCGGTGCGGATGATTATATGACAAAGCCATTTAGTCCAAGTGAGCTGGTTGCACGTGTGAAGGCTCATCTTGCACGATATGAGCGTTTGATCGGAAGCAGTGTGGAAGAGAATGAAGTGATTGAGATCCGAGGTCTGAAGATTGATACGACAGCCCGACGTGTATGGGTCAATGGGGAAGAAAAATCATTTACAACAAAGGAATTTGATCTGCTGACATTTCTGGCAGGTCATCCGAATCATGTTTATTCGAAGGAAGAACTTTTCCGTGAGATCTGGGACATGGAGTCAGTAGGAGATATTGCAACTGTAACAGTGCATATAAAGAAGATCCGAGAGAAGATCGAATACGATACATCGCACCCACAGTATATTGAAACAATCTGGGGAGTCGGATATAGATTCAAGGTATAAAAATATGAGTAAGAAAACAATAAAAGAGCGTTTGCAAGAAGGAAGCTTTAATACAGTGAGGGTAATCGGGCTGGGATTCTTGCTTGTAGTTCTGATTGGTGCGGTACTTCTATGGATGCCGTTTTCCGTAACAACACCAATAGAATTTACAGATGCATTATTTACATCTGTTACAGCAGTCTGTGTGACAGGTCTTGTTACAGTTACCCCGGCAGTACAATTTACTGTGGTGGGAAAGGTAATACTACTATTTCTAATTCAAATTGGAGGACTTGGAATTATTGTATGCGCTGTTGCATTTATGATCCTTGCAGGACAAAGGATTTCTCTGAGAAGACGAGTTATGATCCAGGAAAGCTATGGGTTGGATACGCTGAGTGGAATGGTACAATATATTATCCGGATTATAAAAGGTACATTTTTCGTTGAAGGGATTGGTGCACTTGCCTATAGTTTTTACTTCGTCCCCAAATATGGAGTGTTAAAAGGAATTGCATATGCGATATTCCACGCTGTATCAGCATTTTGTAACGCAGGTATTGATATACTTGGGGACTCCAGTTATATGCATATGGTCACAAGTCCGATTATTAATTTTACGACGATATTTCTCGTTGTAAGCGGAGGACTTGGATTTGTAGTGTGGTATGATATTTTGAATAATATAAAACAAGTGCGAAGTATAAAAGATGTGAGGCGAAATTTCTTTCACAGACTGTCTTTGCAAAGCAAGATTGTACTTACAATGACGGCGGGGTTGCTTTTATTTGGAATGCTTGCATTTCTTTTATTGGAATATCATAATCCTGTGACAATGGGAAAATTGTCATTCTGGCAGAAGGTACAGGCATCATTATTTCAATCTGTCTCAACACGAACAGCAGGATTTGCGACCGTTTCTCAATCGGGGCTGACAGCTGCTTCAAAGGCAATCGGATGCCTGCTGATGATGATCGGAGGTTCTTCCGGGGGAACGGCAGGAGGCGTAAAAACAACAACAGTTGCGCTACTGTTATTGACTTGCTTAAGTGTAATAAGAGGAAATCGTGATATAGAGTGTTATGGAAGAAAAATTCCGCTCTCACAAGTAAAATCTGCAGTGACAATCTTATTTCTGACACTTGTGTTTTGGATGTCGGGAACAATTGTCATCACGATTTTAGATCCACAGGTGAATTTTTTGAGGATTGTATATGAAACAACGTCAGCAATTGCTACTGTTGGTTTATCGGCAGATTTGACACCTAGCTTGAGCAGAGCAAGTCAGTATGTACTGATGGTGATGATGTACATTGGAAGAATCGGACCGGTCACGATGGCAATGATTTTTGCAGGAAAAGGGAAAAATGCAGAACAGTATCGTGAATTACCGGAAAAACAGATTATGATAGGATAGGAGATAGAAGATGGGAAAACAATTTGCTGTGTTCGGTCTTGGAAGCTTTGGGAAAAGTGTAGCATTGACCTTGCAGAGTTTTGGATGCGATGTAATCGCAGTTGATAATTGTTATGAGAAGATACAAGATATTGCAGATTCGGTTTCATATGCGATGTGCGGAGACGTAATAGAGCCAGAATTTATGAAAACGATAGGAGCCCGCAATCTGGACGGAGCTGTGATTGCGATTTCAGAAAATCTTGAAGCTGCGATCATGGCGACCATGCTTTCAAAAGAAATGGGAATCCCTTATGTATTGGTAAAAGCAATGGACGAACTGCAGGGTAAAATCCTTGAAAAAATCGGTGCTGACTCGATCGTGTATCCAGAAATCGATATGGGTGAACGTGTAGCAAAAAAACTGATATCGACAGAGTTTATTGATTGGATTGAGTTATCTTCGGATTATAGTCTGACAGAGAAGCTGATTCCGAAACAATGGGAAGGAAAGAGCCTGGCAGAGCTGCGGGTTCGTGAAAAATATGGGATTAATGTAATTGGAATTTTGAAGGAAGACAAGATGGATATGGCATTAGATCCGTCAAAACCATTGCAACCGGATGATATGTTATTTATTATTGGGAAAAATTCTGATTTAGAGAAGTTTAAGCTAAAGTAAAGAAAGGATTAACAGACGAATGATCACAAGTACAAGTAACCAGAGAATTAAGGAGATTGTACAGCTTCAAAAGAAAAGCAGAGCAAGAAATACAGAGGGTGTATTTATTGTAGAAGGAATCCGTATGGTAAGGGAAATACCTGAGGATAAGCTAAAAGCACTCTATGTAACAGAAGAGTTTTATAAAAAGCATAAAGCAGAACTGCCGGGAAATGTGAAGCCGGAGTTTGTAACTCCGACGGTGTTTTCATATATTTCAGATACAAAAACACCTCAAGGGGTATTGGCAATTGTATGGCAGAATAAATACACATTGACAGATATTTTAAAAAAAGGTACAGAAAAAAAAGAAATGTTGCTTGTGTTAGATAATCTTCAGGATCCGGGAAATCTTGGAACCATTTTCAGAACGGCAGAGGCAGCTGGAGTTACAGGGATTATTCTTAGTAAAGACAGCGTGGATATTTACAATCCGAAAGTAATCCGCTCTACGATGGGTGCAATTTTCCGTATGCCATTTGTGTATGTGGAGAAGTTGACAGATACAATAGAAGAATTGAAGGCACATCAGATTCAGGTTTATGCGGCTCATTTGGATGGGAAGAATGCGTATGATGAGGAATGCTATCTCAATGGCACAGCTTATCTGATTGGAAATGAAGGAAATGGACTGAGACAAGAAGTGGCAGATTGTGCGGACATATGGATACGGATTCCTATGTTGGGACAGGCAGAATCCTTGAATGCAGCAGTTGCAGCCTCCATTTTGATGTTTGAAGCAGCAAGACAGCGACGAAAATAATGTTGGATTTATTACTGGAATATGGTATTGTAGTAAATAGATGCAGGGCAAAACGTGTGAATTTACACATGAATCATAGTTCTGCCATATATATTTACCAAGATATACACGTATATGTGGGAATAGGAGAGAAGAAAGACATGGATTTAAAGGGAAGAAATTTTTTGACATTAAAGGACTTTACTCCGGAGGAGATTACATACCTGCTTGATTTATCAGCAGAGTTGAAAGAGAAAAAGAAAAAAGGAATTCCGGTAGACCACTATAAAGGTAAAAATGTTGCACTGATTTTTGAAAAAGACAGCACAAGAACAAGATGTGCATTTGAAGTAGCAGCATCTGATATGGGAATGGGTTCTACTTATCTTGGACCTACAGGCTCTCAGATCGGTAAGAAAGAGACGATCAAAGATACAGCACGTGTACTTGGAAGAATGTATGATGGAATCGAATATCGTGGATTTGATCAGGAAATCGTAGAGACATTGGCTGAGTATGCAGGAGTTCCGGTATGGAACGGGCTGACAAACCAGTATCACCCAACACAGATGTTGGCAGATATGCTGACAATCCGTGAGCATTTCGGTGATTTAAAAGGACGTAAACTGGTATACCTTGGTGATGCAAGATATAACATGGGTAATTCTCTGATGATCGCATGCTCGAAACTTGGTATGCACTTTGTTGCATGTACAACAGCAAATTATTTTCCAAATGCAGAATTGGTTGAGACATGCCGTGGATATGCAGCAGAGTCAGGCGGAAGCGTAACATTGACAGAGGATGCAATGGAAGGAACAAAGGGCGCAGACGTTATCTATACAGATGTATGGGTATCTATGGGTGAGCCGGATGATGTATGGGAGTCTCGTATCAAAGAACTCGCACCATATAAAGTAACAAAAGAGATTATGGCCAATGCAGGAGAGCAGGCAATCTTCTTACACTGCTTACCGGCATTTCATGATTTGAACACAACAATCGGTAAAGAGATGGGAGAACGCTTCGGATTCACAGATATGGAAGTGACAGATGAAGTGTTCGAGTCTGAGCAGTCAAAAGTATTTGACGAGGCTGAGAACCGTATGCACACGATCAAAGCAGTTATGGTAGCAACACTTGGAGAAGTAAAATAAATGAAAACAGAAATCTTAAAGCTTTTGAGAGAAAGTAAAGATTATGTTTCCGGACAACAGCTATGTGAGACCTTCGGGGTCTCACGTACTGCTATCTGGAAGGTAATGAACCAATTGAAAGAAGAAGGATATGAGGTCGAGGCGGTTCGGAATCGTGGATATCGAATCGTAGGCAGCGCGGATGTGATGACACAGGAAGAGTTGAGCAGTTTGCTGGATGGAAGAACAAAGTGGGCCGGACAGCATGTCTTTTATTATGACGAGATTGATTCGACCAATTTGAAAGCAAAGCAGTTTGGTGAAGAAGGTGCACCACATGGTACATTGGCTGTGGCAGATATGCAGACGGCAGGCCGTGGAAGAAGAGGCCGTGGATGGGATTCTCCGGCAGGCAGCAGTATTTATATGTCGATCATGCTGAGACCAAAGTTCCCGCCGGTGAAAGCACCGATGTTGACGATCGTGATGGCATACAGTGTGGCGAGAGCTCTGCGTACCTGCACCGGGTTAGATGTGCAGATTAAGTGGCCAAACGATATTATCTTAAATGGTAAGAAAATTGTTGGTATATTGACGGAGATGAGCACAGAGATTGACTATATTAATCACATCGTGATCGGTGTCGGTATTAATGTCAATATGGAATCATTTCCGGAAGAGATAGCAGAGAAGGCGACATCTCTTCTAATTGAAACCGGCGAGATTCAGAAACGGGCACCGATTGTGGCGGAGATTATGTCTGAGTTTGAGACATGGTATGAAACGTTTGAACAGTCGGAAGATTTGAGCTTTCTACAGGATGATTACAATCAATTACTTGTGAATTGTGGAAAAGATGTCCGTATTCTGGGAGCAAAAGAGACTTATCAGGCACATGCTTTGGGGATTAATGAGACCGGTGAATTGTTGGTTCGTCGGGAGGATGGAAGCGAAGAGGCCGTTTATGCAGGTGAAGTATCTGTGCGCGGTGTCTATGGATATGTATAAGGTGGTATATTATGGAGAATATAGAAGAGGTCGTACTTTGTGCAGCCAGCGCATATGAGCAGAAATTTTATCTGAATCCAGATTTTATGGCACTTCCTGAGTCCATTCGTCAGGAGCTGCAGATTATGTGCGTGCTGTATACAGCAGATGTCGGTGGAATTCTCATGGTTGTCTATGATGAGGAGGGCAATCTTGAGTTGAAAGTCGAGCATGATGAGAACGATTTTGAATTTGATGAGATTGGAAGTGTTCTGAAGATTAAAGAGTTACAGAATACAAAGAGAGAATTATTCGAATCATTGGAATTGTATTATAAAGTCAAGTATCTTGGAGAAGATATTGATATAGATGATATCGAAGAATAATTGTTTGGAAATGCAGTCTGACTATAGTACAAGATTTGTGAGCGGACTGTATGGAACAGCTACAAGTATTTATATGTAAGGGGAATTACATGAAACAGTTAACAATTGGAGATGTTACATTGGACAATTGCTATGTACTGGGACCGATGGCAGGTGTAACAGACCTGCCATTTCGTTTGCTCTGTAAAGAACAGGGGGCAGGGTTGTTGTGCATGGAAATGATCAGTGCGAAGGGCATTTTATATAATAATAAAAATACAGAGAGTTTACTTCAGATTCATCCGGATGAGATGCCGGTGTCCTTGCAGTTGTTTGGTTCAGACCCAAAGATTGTAAGCGAGATGGCAAAACGAATTGAGGAGAGACCATTTTCGATACTTGATATCAATATGGGGTGTCCGGTTCCAAAGATTGTCAGAAATGGAGAAGGTTCGGCATTGATGAAGAATCCGAAGCTGGTGTATGAACTTGTCTCAGCAACTGTAAAGGCAATCAAAAAGCCGGTGACAGTGAAGATTCGTAAAGGATTTGATGATGAGCATGTCAATGCGGTAGAAATTGCAAAGATTATTGAGGAGGCCGGAGCTGCTGCAGTTGCGGTACATGGCCGTACAAGAGAACAGTATTACTCAGGCAAAGCGGATTGGGATATCATCCGTCAGGTCAAAGAGGCAGTTCACATTCCGGTTATAGGAAACGGTGATGTGACATCTGGGGAAAAAGCAATTGCAATGCAGAAGGAGACAGGCTGTGATGGAGTGATGATCGCACGTGGGGCACAGGGAAATCCATGGATATTTTCTGAGTTGATCGCTTATGAAAAAACGGGTGAGATGCCGAAACGACCTGATATTGAAGCAATCCGCCAGATGATGCTTCGGCATGCCAGACTTCAAATCGAATATAAAGGTGATTATACAGGAATTCGTGAGATGCGAAAGCATGTTGCATGGTATACGAAAGGACTGCATAATGCAGCGCGTTTGAGAGATGAAATCAATAATGTCGAGAGCTATGAAGAACTTGAAAAAATCTTGACAGTACTGGCCTGATTGGGTATAATATTATAACTGCGAATAAGACTAAATAAGAGATGGACCCTGCTTGTAAAATAGAAGTTGTGGGACATCTTTTAGTTGCGTTATGAGGTTCATAACTGTGCGAACAAGGATGTTCGCTTCGCAAAAACTATAGACTTGAGAATAAGACAGAAGTGTTAAGAATATATTTATTTCAGAAGGTAAATTTGAAATCGGTAATTCTGGTGTAACTATAAAAGAATAAAGTGCTGAGGCGTGGCGAATGAAGGTAGCGAACAGCAACGAAGTGGTTACATTTTTTAATGAAATACGAGAGACCAAAAAGGAGAGAAAATCATGGCAGAGGCAAAGAAAAGATTACTCACATATGCTGGATTACAGGCATTAGAGGAAGAGTTGGAGAATTTAAAAGTAGTAAAACGTAAAGAGGTTGCTCAGAAGATCAAAGAAGCAAGAGAACAGGGAGACCTTTCAGAGAACGCAGAGTACGATGCAGCCAAAGATGAGCAGCGTGATATCGAAGCTCGTATCGAAGAGCTGGAAGCAATTCTGAAGAACGCAGAGGTTGTAGTTGAGGACGAAGTAGACTTAGATAAGATCAACGTTGGATGTTCAGTGAAAGTATTCGACGTTACATTTGACGAGGAGATCGAATTCAAGATTGTAGGTTCTACAGAAGCAAACTCTCTGGAAGGAAAGATTTCTAATGAGTCACCGGTAGGACAGGCTCTGATGGGTAAAGAAGTCGGAGATGTTGTTGACGTTGAGACACAGGCAGGTGTAATCCAGTACAAAGTACTGGGTATCAACCGTTCACTGTAGGAAGGAGATAAAAAATGGCAGGACAGCAGAAAAAGACACAGGAACCAGACTTGAACCAGTTGAGAAAGGTTCGTCGTGAGAAACTTGCAGAGCTGCAGCAGAACGGAAGAGATCCGTTCCAGATTACAAAGTTTGATCAGACACACCATTCACTCGAAGTGAAGGCACTCTACGAGGCACATGAGGCAGAACTGTTAAAAGACCGCCAGGAGCCAAACGTAGAAGGTATGGATGAAGAGCAGGCAAGAGAAGTTCTGAAGAAGGATTATGAAGAGAGAAGAAGCATCATGGATGCAAGCCCGATTCATGTAGCAATCGCAGGACGTATGATGTTCAAGAGAGTTATGGGTAAAGCTTCTTTCTGTAACATTCAGGATTTACAGGGTAATATTCAGGTATATGTTGCAAGAGATGCAATCGGTGTAGATTCTTATACAGATTTCAAGCGTTCTGATATCGGTGATATTTTCGGATTGGAAGGATTTGCTTTCAGAACAAGAACAGGAGAGATATCAATTCACGCAGAGAAGATGACACTTCTTTCTAAGAGCTTGCAGGTACTTCCGGAGAAGTTCCATGGACTGACAGATACAGATACACGTTACCGTCAGAGATACGTGGATTTGATCATGAATACAGAGACAAAGGATACATTTATCAAACGCTCTAAGATTCTCAGTGCAATCCGTAAATATTTGAGCGGAGAGGGATTCATGGAAGTTGAGACTCCAATGCTTGTAGCAAATGCAGGTGGAGCAGCAGCGAGACCATTTGAGACTCATTTCAACGCATTGAATGAAGATCTGAAACTTCGTATTTCTCTTGAGTTATATTTGAAGAGACTGATCGTTGGTGGACTTGAGAAAGTATATGAGATTGGACGTGTATTCCGTAACGAAGGTCTTGATACAAGACACAATCCAGAGTTTACTCTGATGGAGCTGTATCAGGCTTATACAGATTATCACGGCATGATGGACCTGACAGAGAACCTGTATCGTTTTGTAGCACAGGAAGTTCTCGGTACAACACAGATCGTATATAAAGGAATCGAGATGGATCTCGGTAAACCGTTCGAGCGTATCACAATGGTGGATGCGGTTAAGAAGTATGCAGGTGTTGACTGGAATGAAGTTGAGACTCTTGAGCAGGCAAGAGCACTTGCAAAAGAGCATAATGTAGAGTTTGAAGAGAGACACAAGAAGGGGGATATCCTGAACCTCTTCTTTGAAGAGTTTGTAGAGGAGCATCTGCTTCAGCCTACATTTGTTATGGACCACCCGGTTGAGATTTCTCCGTTGACAAAGAAGAAACCGGAGAATCCGGAATATGTAGAACGTTTCGAGTTCTTCATGAACGGATGGGAGATGGCAAATGCATACTCAGAGCTGAACGATCCAATCGACCAGAGAGAGCGTTTCAAAGCACAGGAAGAGTTGCTTGCACAGGGTGATGATGAGGCCAACACAACAGATGAGGACTTCATGAACGCACTGGAGATCGGTATGCCGCCAACAGGTGGTATCGGATTCGGTATCGACAGAATGTGTATGTTGTTGACAGGAGCAGAGGCAATTAGAGATGTGCTGTTGTTCCCGACGATGAAGTCCCTGAATGATGTAAATAAGAAAAATGATGTAAAATCTAAGGCTGCTGAAGAAGTGAAAGCAGAGCCTGAAAAGATTGATTTTTCTAAGGTAAAGATTGAGCCTTTGTTTGAGGAAATGGTAGACTTTGATACATTCAGCAAGT
>DAVZKO010000017.1:0-33886 GCA_052272205.1 Schaedlerella sp.
AAAGACTTTAAAGTAGTCAGTGCGATTTCAATCGTAGCAATCTTCATTATTATTGCGTTTGTATTCAAATCCATTTCATTACCTGTTATACTTGTAGCAGTGATTGAATTTGCAATCTTTATCAACCTCGGAATTCCGTATTATACACATACGACGCTGCCGTTTATTGCATCGATCGTAATTGGTACGATTCAGTTGGGAGCAACGGTTGATTATGCAATTCTGATGACAACACGTTACTGGAAAGAGCGAAGTAAAGGTTGCGAAAAGAAAGAAGCGATAAGAATTGCATTGGGAGCATCGATCAGTTCCGTTATCGTATCTGCATTGGGATTCTTTGCAGCAACATTCGGAGTTGGATTGTATTCGGATATTGATATGATTTCTTCTCTGTGTACATTGATGTCACGTGGAGCAATCATCAGTATGTTTGTTGTAATCTTTATTCTTCCGTCTATGTTGATGGTATTTGATAAAGTGATTTACAAGACAACAAAGAAAATGAGAGTATAGCTTACAAGTTCCCGGTGAAATGTAACGAGTATAGTAACGAGGAGGTTTATCGAAATGAAAAATAGAGAATTCAGAACATTGATCGCAGCAGTTATGCTGACAACTTTGGTGGCAGGAAGCATCGGAACAACTCCTGCATATGTATTTGCATCAGAGGGAAATGCAGCATCTACAGAGCAGAAAGCTACAACAACAGATAAATCAGATGAAAAAGAAACGACAAAAAGTACAGCGTCAACAAGCAGTGCAAAACCTACAAAAAATGAGACGGTATATGCTAAGATTGACGGAAGCGGATCGGTTACAGATGTGACTGTATCAGACCAGTTGAAGAACATCTCCGATGTATCAGATTTGAAAGACGTATCTGAATTAACAGATATTGAAAATGTAAAAGGTGACGAGACATTTACAACAAGTGGAAAGAACCTGACATGGAAAACAGACGGTGCAGACATTTGCTATCAGGGTAAGACAACAAAGAGTCTTCCGGTTGGAGTGAAGATCAGTTATAAACTGGATGGAAAAGATGTGTCTGCAGATGATCTGGAAGGTAAGAGTGGACATTTGGTAATCCGTTATACTTATGAGAATACAAGTGATACAACAAATAATGGCACAAAAGTTCCGTTCATGATGGCAACCGGACTCTTGATGGATACGGATAATTTTACAAATGTAACAGTTAAGAATGGAAAGATTATTTCTGACGGAGACCGTGATATCGTAATCGGATACGGATTCCCGGGTATGACAGATATCCTTGGAACAACCGATCTGGATATTCCGGATTACTTTGAAGTAGAGATGGATGTAACAGATTACGATACAATCGAGGGTATTACAGTTGCAACAAACAGCCTGTTCAACGACCTTGGAGATGAGGGTGAAGATTCTGATCTGAGTGATCTGGATGACTTGAAAGATTCTATGAATCAGCTTCAGGATGCAGCAAATCAGCTTGTAGACGGAAGCGGACAGTTGAAAGATGGTTTGGATACATTGCTTGCTTCTTCCGGAACATTGACAGATGGAATCGGACAGTTGGCTACAGGCAGCCAGACACTGGCAAGTGGAACAAAGAGCCTTGCGAGCGGAGCCGGAGAACTGGTATCCGGAAGCAAGACATTGGCAAGAGGAACAAGTACACTGGCAAGTGGAGCAAAGACACTGGCAAGCGGCAATACAGAATTGGCAAGCGGAGCGAAAACACTTGCAGCCGGAAATGGACAGTTGGCTGATGGAACAACATCTCTGTTGGATGGAGCAACAGCACTTGCACAGGGCAATGCAACATTGGCAGGTGGAATCGCACAGGTGAATGCAGGAGCGAAAGATGCTTCGGATGGAGCAACAGCACTTTCAACAGGATTGGATAGTGCGGCAACCGGTGTCGGACAGTTGAAGACTCAGATTGATACGATGGTTGCAGGGGTGAATGAATTGGCGAGCGGTGCAAGTACATTGAATACAGAACTTCTGAAGGCATCACAGAGCTCTCAAAAATTAGATGCAGGAGTACAGCAGGTTGCTACAGGAGCAGCGCAGTTACATGCAGGATTAGATGCGTTAAATACAAAGTTGAATCCGGCAAGTACACAGGCGGTTGCAGAATCTGCACAGAATGTAGGAAATGAGGCTGCAAATCTTCAGAATCAGGCGGCAGGACTGCAGGGCAGTGCGGCAGAATTACAGAATGGTGCAGCAAATCTTCAGGCGCAGGCAGCTACAGCAGCGGCGGAGACAACAGCACAGGCACAGCAGGCACAGAGTCAGTTGGCAGCAGCACAGCAGGCAGCACAGGCAATACTTAATTCTGGCGTAGAGTTGGATGAAGGTACTGCAGCACAACTTCAGGCTCTGGCAAATGCGTCAATCGATACATCTTCATTAGAATATGCAGCACAGCAGATGACAACATACGCAGGAACCGCTCAGGCATATGCAGACAGTACAAGTGCAGCAGCAAACAGTGCACAGAATGCAGCAAGTGAGGCAGCGAATGTAGCAACTCAGGCAAACAATGTAAATCAGGCAGTGCAGAATACAAGTCAGGCAGAGCTTGCAGGAACCGTAGCCAAATTGAACGAGGCAGCAGCACAGGTCGATGCCGGATTAAATAGCGACAATGGTGTTAAGAATGGTATGAGTGCTCTGAGTAAAGGATTAGGTCAGTTAAGTACAGGGGCAACAAAACTGGATGCCGGATTAAATGGTAATGCGGTAGCGGGAACAATTGGATTAAAAGATGGAGTGACAGCATTACAGCAGGCCGTATATGGTGATAACGGACTTGCAGCAGGACTTGTAAGTGCTTCCGATGGAGCAAAAGCATTGGCAAAAGGAAATGCAGATTTATATGCGGGAACGACTCAGTTGAATATAGGCGCGCAGAGTGCAGCAGCCGGAGCAAATGCATTAGTGGACGGAGCAACAACTCTGAATGCCGGAGCGCAGAGTGCAGCAACCGGAGCAAATGCATTGGCAGTAGGTGCGCAGAGTGCAGCAGCCGGAGCAACACAGCTTGCAAGCGGAGCTACACAGGTCGATGCCGGAACACAGACACTTGCAGCCGGAACGGTAACATTGCACAGTGGAGCACAGCAGCTTGATTCCGGAGCAACTACACTCGCAACAGGAATCGGAACATTGCAGAGTGGTTCTACAGCATTGATCGATGGGGTAAAACAGCTTGACGACGGAGCCACACAGTTGAACAGTGGTATGATTCAGTTCAATGAAGATGGAATCCAGAAACTGGTCAGTGTATTTGACGGTGACTTAAGCGCAGTGCTTGATAAAGCAAACAGTATGATTGATACATCCAAAGCATACAAGAGTTTCTCCGGTATTGCAGACGGAATGGATGGAGAAGTGAAATTCGTATTTGTAACAAATAAATAACAAATCATGCAATTATAAATAAGAAATAACGAAAAAGACTTGACTTCCATAAGCCAGATATGATATAGTTTTCTGGCGAATGGAAGTAGGTCTTTTTTTTATGCCTAAAAATTGATGGCTTCGCAACCATCAGAAACAAGAATTAAAATTAAAAAAGCGAGGTGGAAGTTGTGCGCACAAGAATTACATTGGAATGTACAGAATGCAAGAACCGCAATTACAACATGACAAAGGATAAGAAAACTCATCCAGACCGCATGGAAACAAAGAAGTATTGTAAGTTCTGTAAATCACACACACTGCACAAAGAAACGAAATAGTCGTTGAGAGGGAGTGGACATCATGAGTGAGAAGTCAGGAAAACCTCAGAAGAAGAGCTGGTTTAAAGGTCTTAAGGCTGAGTTCCGCAAGATCATCTGGCCAGACAAAGATGCACTTGTAAAACAGACAACGGCAGTAGTTGCAGTTTCCGTATTCTTAGGAGCAGTCATTACAGTGATTGATTCTTTATTGAAATATGGAATCGACTGGATTGTACGCTAGTCGGCTACAGCAGAAAGGTGATTTTATGTCAGAAGCAAAATGGTATGTAGTTCATACTTATTCAGGTTATGAAAATAAAGTAAAAGCGAACATTGATAAGACGGTCGAGAATCGTCAACTGGAAGAACAGATTCTGGAAGTAAGAGTTCCTATGGAGGAAGTCGTTGAACTGAAGAATGGTGTTCAGAAAGTAAGTCAGAGAAAGCTGTTTCCTGGATATGTCATGATTCATATGGTTATGAATGATGACACCTGGTATGTTGTTCGTAATACAAGAGGTGTGACAGGATTTGTTGGTCCTGGCTCCAAACCGGTTCCGCTTGATGAATCAGAGATGGAACACTGGGGAATCGGACAGGCAGATATCAAGTGCGATTATGAGATCGGTGATATGATAACTGTCTTGAGTGGTGCCTGGGAAGGAACAGCAGGTGTTGTTCAGACAATTAATGAACAGAAACAGAGCCTGACAATCAATGTTGAGTTGTTTGGCCGTGAGACTCCGGTTGAACTTAACTTTTCAGAAATTAAAAAGATGGATTAAAACCGTGGGAGGGATGCATAATCCCGTGAATACCACAAGGAGGTAATTAAAATGGCAAAAAAAGTAGAAGGTTATATTAAATTACAGATTCCAGCTGGTAAAGCAACTCCAGCACCACCGGTTGGTCCTGCATTAGGACAGCACGGTGTAAACATCGTTGAATTTACAAAACAGTTCAACGCTAGAACAGCAGACCAGGGAGACCTGATTATTCCTGTTGTTATCACAGTTTACAATGACAGAAGCTTCAGCTTCGTTACAAAGACTCCACCGGCAGCAGTTTTGATCAAGAAAGCTTGTAACATCAAATCTGGTTCAGGCGTTCCGAACAAAACAAAAGTTGCTACAATTACAAAAGCTCAGGTAGAAGAAATCGCTAAGACAAAATTACCTGACCTGAACGCAGCATCTCTTGAATCAGCTATCAGCATGATCGCTGGTACATGCCGTTCTATGGGTGTAGTAGTAGAGGACTAATCTTTAGGTAGAAAGAATTAGGACTGGTTCCGGATTGAAAGTTTCCTACGGTGTCTAAGCAGGGAATAAGTAGATAGCGGAAATTGTAACAGAGTTGAATATCGTGGGAGGGGTACGATCCCGCCAATACCACAAGGAGGTTATTATAGAAATGAAACACGGAAAGAAATATATCGAAGCTGCAAAACAGATCGAAAGAGGAAACCTGTACGAGAAAACAGAAGCTATCGCTCTGGTAAAGAAAGCAGCAGTTGCAAAATTTGATGAAACAATCGAAGCTCATATCAGAACAGGATGTGATGGACGTCACGCTGATCAGCAGATTCGTGGAGCAGTAGTTCTGCCACACGGAACTGGTAAAACAGTTCGTATCCTTGTATTCGCTAAGGATGCAAAAGCTGAGGAAGCAAAAGCAGCAGGAGCAGATTTCGTTGGAGGAGACGAACTGATTCCAAAGATCCAGAACGAAGGATGGCTTGATTTTGACGTAGTTGTTGCTACACCAGACATGATGGGTGTTGTTGGACGTCTCGGACGTGTACTTGGACCAAAAGGTCTTATGCCAAACCCAAAAGCTGGAACAGTTACTATGGATGTAACAAAAGCTATCAACGATATCAAAGCTGGTAAGATTGAGTACAGATTGGACAAAACAAACATTATCCATGTACCGATTGGTAAAGCTTCATTTACTGAAGAACAGTTAGCGGACAACTTCCAGACGCTTATCGATGCAATTATTAAAGTAAAACCAGCAGCAGTTAAAGGTCAGTACCTTAAGAGCGTAACACTGACATCTACAATGGGACCTGGAGTAAAACTCAACCCATTGAAACTTGCTTAATTCGAGTTTTAAAGATTGCTTATAAAAGGAACTTGTTAAAAGTTCGTGAATAATAGAAACCGGAGATATGACACTTGAGTGGTGTAGTATCTCCGGTTTTTTGTCTCATAATTTGTCATCTCTTGCGTAATAATCAAAATACCAAAAATCGTTCCCTCGACTTACGCCGAATGAATTAATATAGGAATATTTAAGATTTTGCTCAACAGAGTATAGAAAAGGATTGATTTTCTTTATTTCGGGTGTATCTGTAGGAATATAATATTGCAATTGCTCGATTTTAAGATTTTCCCAAAATCTCAGATTGACAAAATAAAAGTGATCAAAATCGGTTGTGTAGTAAACTTTCCGTGAGGTAAAATCACTGCCGTCTCCTAGATGGTTGAAATTATTCTCGGATTTTTCGGATTTTTTACCGAGGATAGGAAGCCCGTGGGCGAACATGATTGGCGGGGAGAAAATAATGATGATGCATAATAAAGTGCATATGGATAGTTTGAGAAAAAAATTTTTCAAATTAAAACCCTCCTTTTGAATCAGCCCCAAAAGCAAGGATGAATTAAAATGCTTTGGGGTTATAGTTTATGAAAAAATCATTCTTATAATAAGAAAATATTTAATCCAGAAAAGCTAAAATTGAGAATGTTTTTCTGGATTTAAAAATTAATTACTAGTTACTTTCAAAAATTTTTAATTGAAATTTAATTGATATACAACGGAGTTGTTGAAAGCAGCATTGGTAATACGGTCGCTTAATCTCTGGCGATAATAAGAAGGGGAGTGTTGCGTGCAGTAAATGTATCCGTTGACTTTAGTTTGAACAAATTGCGTGTGTTCGTATTCAAGTGTAGTTTTATTTCTCCATACAAGAAAATCTCCGGGTTTAGAATTTTTATTTACTTCGGCTAAGGAAGTGCAAGTCTTTCCGATGTATCCTCTATGATCTCCCTAGTATGTACAAAAGGCACCAGCATTAACCCAAGTCTGCCAAGCTATTGTTCCAGGACCTGCCCAGATATTCCATAGACTTGTTGTATTAAAACCACCGGCAAATAATATTTGTGAAGCGAAATTTGTACAATCGGCACCATATTCAGGGTAGCTGTAATTATTTACCATGGCATAAGCAGAGGCATATTCTTGGGCGGCTTCGAGATTGTATGCAATTTGAGGTTGTGGTTTGTTCTGCTGATCGTTTAATGCTTGAACAGTGTTTTCTAATTCTATGTTTTCTTTACGTATTTGCTCAATAGAGTTGTCAAGAATATCGTTGAAATTATCTCGTACGAAATATACGGATAAACATTTTTTCTTCATAGACTTCTCTCCTTGTTTGATATAAAATAAAATTCTGAAATAGCAGTTGGTTTATTAGTTATTTGGATTCTTTTTTAATTCTTCGGGTAATTCGATTTCACCCCACAATGAGACACATGAACTCTGTTTTGCGAGTTTTGTTGCAAATGCCCAAATGAATAATACATTTTAATACTATTAGTGTTAAGCCAAAACATTGCAATACCGTTTTCAAGTGAATTCCACCAAGAAAATGTTTCGTTAATGTTAAACAAAATAAAATTTGTAGGAACTCAGTAAAATGATTGGTTAAAGCGAATATGATGGCGAGTGCTAAAAGTTTCTCAAATTCAGAGAGAATGATGAGAAGGCTATATTCTACTTTTATTTTTGATAAATGTTCTAAGGTACGATTTGGTGTTAACCAAGAAATTGTTTGTGTAATAATAAAATTATTTAACTTTTCCATGGGATAATCGTATCATCAATCAAGAAATAAAACTACAATTTCCAGACAACTTAAACATGAACAGCTAATTATTGAGCGTGAACGACAAAGATGTTTCGTTGCTGAATTGGAAAGATAAAGATATAATGAAGGTGATCGTTGAAAAGCAAAGAAGGGGAAACAGATAATGTACAACATATTAATTGTAGATGATGAAGCAGAACAGTGCGAAGCATTGAAAATAATATTGGAAAGACGAAAAGAAAATATAGTTGCAGATATTTGTACAACATTAGAAAAAGCGAAGATATTTTGTGTCGGAAAGAAGTATGATGTATTTTTGCTTGATATGAAGTTGGATGAGAAGGATGGCGATGAGGGTGGGCTACAACTTGGAAATTATATACGCTCGATTATTCCTTATAAATATACACCGATTATCTATATTACTTCTGTTCCGGAAAAAATTCAGGCGGCATTGTCTGATACGGGGTGTTTCCGATACATTTTAAAACCATATACAGAAGAAAATATTGATAAGTGCCTGGATGA
Source organism: Schaedlerella sp. (assembly GCA_052272205.1). GTDB lineage: Bacteria > Bacillota > Clostridia > Lachnospirales > Lachnospiraceae > Schaedlerella. The sequence continues at coordinate 8,122 of DAVZKO010000017.1, forward strand.
TGTGCTGCATTCTCCGTTAGTAGCACCGGAAACATTTTCTTTTCAGAATTTTTGGGGTGGAGAAATTCGTGTTCCAGAGCGTTCGATTATTTATATTTGTCCGGGGATGAATAGAAGGCTGCAGATTTATACAAAGGATGGATGTTATGAAACTATAAGCTACACGATGGAACAGGTTGAAAACATACTTAGATACGGATTCTTTCGATGCCATCGGAAATATATTGTAAATTTAAAATGCATTTCGGAATATGATAGGAGTAATCGTTTGTTGTATATTGGGAATGAGATAATACCGATAGGACGTAAATATAAAGAATCATTTGAAAACATATGGAGGGTATTGTAGAAGTGTATGTTTGTGTGGTGGATTTTATAACAGCGTATATGGAATTTCTGGTTTTCTATATATTTTTATGCTCATTTTTGGCACGGCAAATTAACAATAGAAAATGTTTCTGGTATATAGGTATTATTCCAGCACTTGCGAGCAGTGTTCTTAATTATATGGGAGTTCATTCGCAAATACATTTGATAGTAACACATATAATTTTATTCGCATGTTTAGAGTATCTTGTGCGATTGGTGTTAATTCAAATGTTCGTAGTGTATGTACTGATTTATGGTATGGTTGTAATTGTAGAGATAGTTCAAGTGCCTTTTTGGAATTTGACCTCTTTGGGAGTATTTCAAGGAGCAGCGCCGATAGTGGGGATGCTGATTGTGCTGATATTTGCAGGAATGATTTATCGTTATTTTCCTCTAAACAAAGTGTATGAAGTTGTTATAAAAAGAAATTTTTTGATTTTATTGATAGCGGTTGATAGTTTTCTGATTCTGTTTGTTGTAGTTATGTATGCACGATTGAAAACAGAACATTTTATTTCAAATTATTTGATTATCGTTGGAATTATGCTGATTCTTATTATTGCAAATGTTGGAGAGGTTTATCATTATTTTAAACAGAAAGAACAGCAAAAATGTGTGCAAGTATACGAGGAATATCTTCCAATCATAGAAGGCTTAATCGAACAAGTACGAATCAGACAACATGATTATCACAATAAACTTCAAAGTATTCATGCTCTTGCATATGTATATGAAGATTTTGAATCGTTAAAGGGGGCTTTGTTGGAAACAACGGAGCATGATATGCTTCCTGATTTCGAAATGAATTTGTTAAAATTGAATATGCATTTGGTAAGTGGTTTTTTGTTCAGCAAAATTCGCCAGGCAGATAAAGAGGGAAAAGAATTACATCTAGATATTGAACAATATGTAATTAGAACGACCTGTACGGAATATGAGGTGATTGAATGCTTGGGAATCCTGATTGATAATGCAATTGAAGCAACGGATGAAGGAGGAACGATATTGGCGAAGATTGGTTCGCAAGATGACAAATTGTTATTCGAAATCAAAAATGCTGGACCGCATCTTACTCCGGAATTTTGTAAAAATATTTTCAAAAAAGGATACTCGACGAAGAAAAATGATATGGATAATCATGGGATTGGATTGTACAAGTTAAACAGAATAGTGAAAGAACATGAGGGAAAATTGATATTAGAGAATGTTGAAGTGAATCAAACAGAATACATATCGTTTGGATTGATAATATGAAAAAAGGGAATACTTGAAATAGTCTATGGCATATGTTATAATGCCGATAGGCAAAAGTAATAAATGACTTTCTATAAGTCAACAAAGCCCCCACGAGTCGCAACCTTGTGGGGACTTTTATTCCGTTTTGGCAAAGGTGGCTTAATCCTTAGGCTGGTTGCCGTTTATTCTTCTCCGTCCAACCATTTGCAAATGTAGTAGGCAACTATACTTGCCGCAACAGAGAGTGTAAAAGTAATAAATGTTTCTATAAGTCAACCCTCCCTTCTGTGCCTGTATAGGGAGTGGCAACGAGAAAAGTGTAACATAATAAAAGTAGATTCACAATGATTTGAAATATAATAATTGAAAAAGCCTTGAAAGAAAAATGTTGAAAAATATTAAAAAATACTTGACATCTTTCCAAACTAATGTTAATCTAATATAGCAATTGACTGCCGAAGACAGCAGGTGCTGTAAAGCATAAGGATGAAGACGCCTGCCGAGGAAGACAAGATTTCGAATGAAGATGAATTTTGTAAACCTCTGTGTCTTTGGGCATGGAGGTTTTTTATTTGCTTAAAGCAACCTTCTAGCAGTCATACAAATCTAACAAGGAGGTGCACCGGAACGTGGCAAAAGTTGAATTAAAACAACCAATCGTAGCAGCTATCGCTGAAGACATTAAAGACGCTCAGTCAATCGTACTTGTTGACTACCGTGGACTTACAGTAGCACAGGATACAGAGCTTCGTAAACAGCTTAGAGAAGCAGGTGTGATTTACAAAGTATGTAAGAACACTATGATGAAGAGAGCGTTTGAAGGAACAGAGTTTGCAGGTCTGGATGAATTTTTGGAAGGACCAAGCGCAATCGCTATTTCTAAGGATGACGCAACAGCTCCAGCAAGAATTATCTGCAACTTCGCTAAAGAAGCAGAGAAACTTGAGCTGAAAGCAGGTGTGGTTGAAGGAACATTATATGATGTTGCAGCATTAACAGAGCTTGCAAAGATTCCTTCAAGAGAAGTACTTCTTTCAAGATTACTTGGAAGTATGCAGTCACCTATTACAAACTTCGCTCGTGTTATCAAACAGATTGCAGAGCAGGATGGTGAAGCTGAAACAGCTACAGAAGCTCCAGCTGAAGAAGCAGCAACAGAGGAGTAAGACATCCAATACATGGTGGTTTGAGATGAACACACCATGTACAATATGATTCGAAAAGAATGATATTTATAAACCTATAATATGAAAATAATGGAGGATATTAAAATGGCTAAAATGACAACAGCTGAAATGATCGAAGCGATCAAAGAGTTATCAGTATTAGAGTTAAATGAATTAGTAAAAGCATGTGAAGAAGAATTTGGTGTATCTGCAGCAGCAGGTGTTGTAGTTGCAGCAGCAGGAGATGCTGGAGCAGCTGCAGCAGAGAAAGATGAGTTCGACGTAGAACTTGTATCTGCTGGATCAGCAAAAGTTAAAGTTATCAAAGCAGTTCGTGAGATCACAGGTCTTGGACTGAAAGAAGCTAAAGAGCTTGTAGACGGAGCTCCAAAGGTAATCAAAGAAGCTGTTTCTAAAGCAGAAGCTGAAGACATCAAAGCTAAACTTGAAGCTGAGGGTGCTGAAGTTAACCTTAAATAATTGTTGTTTTTATACAATTAGGAAGTGTTATAGAACGGCAGCTATGTCCAGGGAGAGATTCATGGACATAGCTGCCGTTTTTTGTTTCGCTTATATACCACAAAAACGCAAAAATGTCAAGAAAATTTTGGAAAACATGTTGACATTCAAATGGGATATGTGCTATAGTAGAAAATGCGCTATTGTGGAAAGCTAGGCGCTGTAGTTTTAGGAAATTAGAGCTTAGTTTTTGCAAACAATGAAAGTGGAGTATTAACTGGGCATCTGGTGCCCGCCAAAAAATATATGAGGAGTGAAACGTCAATGGAGAAAAACAGAATTCGTCCCATCACAAACGGAAAAAGTTCGCGTATGAGCTATTCCAGACAAAAAGAAGTATTAGAGATGCCGAATCTTATCGAAGTTCAGAAGAACTCTTATGAGTGGTTTCTGGAGTCTGGTCTGAAAGAGGTGTTTGATGATATTTCACCAATCGCTGATTATAGCGGCCATTTCAGCCTGGAATTTGTTGATTTTAGACTCTGCGAGGATGAAGTGAAGTACACAATTGAAGAGTGTAGAGAACGTGATGCAACATATGCTGCACCTCTGAAAGTAAGGGTAAGACTTTACAACAAAGAGACTGATGAAATCAATGAACATGAAATTTTCATGGGAGACCTTCCGCTGATGACAAAGACAGGTACATTTGTAATCAACGGTGCTGAGCGTGTTATCGTAAGTCAGCTCGTACGTTCCCCAGGAATCTATTATGGTATCGCTCATGATAAACTTGGAAAAGAATTATATTCATCTACAGTAATTCCAAACCGTGGAGCATGGTTGGAATACGAGACAGACTCCAATGACGTTTTCTATGTACGTGTAGACCGTACAAGAAAAGTACCGATCACAGTATTGATTCGTGCACTTGGTGTTGGTACAAACGCAGAGATTCTGGACTTGTTTGGTGAAGAACCTAAGATTCTTGCAAGTTTCGGTAAAGATACTTCTGAGAACTATCAGGAAGGTCTGTTAGAATTATATAAGAAGATTCGTCCGGGCGAGCCGCTTGCAGTAGACAGTGCAGAAAGTCTGATCACAAGTATGTTCTTCGATGCAAGACGTTATGACCTTGCTAAAGTAGGACGTTATAAATTCAATAAAAAATTAGCTCTGAAGAACCGTGTTACAGGACAGGTTCTGGCAGAGGATGTTGTAAGCCCGATCACAGGTGAGATTGTTGCTGAAAAAGGAACAAAGATCACAAGAGAGCTTGCAAAAGATATTCAGAACGCAGCAGCTCCATATATCTGGGTAGAAGGAGAAGATGAGTCACGTAACATCAAGATTCTTTCTAACATGATGGTTGATTTACAGGCAGTTGTAGACATTGACCCGGCAGAGGTTGGTGTTACAGAGCAGGTATATTATCCTGTATTGGCAGGATTGATTGAAGAGTCTGCAGGAGATATCGATGAATTAAAAGAGTTTATCCGCAGAGATATTCACGATCTGATTCCAAAACATATTACAAAAGAAGATATTATGGCTTCTATCAACTACAATATGCATTTGGAATACGGAATGGGTAATGATGATGATATCGACCATTTGGGTAACCGTCGTATTCGTGCTGTTGGAGAACTTCTTCAGAACCAGTACAGAATCGGTCTTTCCCGTCTGGAAAGAGTTGTTCGTGAGCGTATGACAACTCAGGATCAGGATGGCGTATCACCACAGTCACTGATCAACATCAAACCGGTTACAGCAGCAGTGAAAGAATTCTTCGGTTCTTCACAGTTGTCACAGTTCATGGATCAGAACAACCCACTGGGAGAGTTGACACATAAGAGACGTCTGTCTGCATTGGGACCAGGTGGTTTGTCAAGAGATCGTGCTGGATTTGAGGTTCGAGATGTACACTATTCTCACTATGGAAGAATGTGTCCGGTAGAGACACCTGAGGGACCAAACATCGGTCTGATCAACTCACTTGCATGCTATGCAAGAATCAACGAATATGGTTTTGTAGAGGCTCCATATCGTAAGATTGATAAGACAGATCCGACAAATCCAATCGTAACAGATGAAGTTGTATATATGACAGCAGATGAAGAAGATAACTACCATGTTGCACAGGCGAATGAGCCTTTGGATGAGGAAGGACATTTCATTCATAAGAATGTATCCGGTCGTTACCGCGAAGAGACACAGGAATATGAAAGAAATAAATTCGATTACATGGATGTATCTCCGAAGATGGTATTCTCTGTTGCTACAGCATTGATTCCATTCCTTCAGAACGACGATGCGAACCGTGCATTGATGGGTTCTAACATGCAGCGTCAGGCAGTACCGCTTCTTTCTACAGAAGCTCCGGTAGTAGGTACAGGATTGGAAGTAAAATCTGCAGTTGACTCTGGTGTATGTGTTGTTGCAGAAGAAGCTGGTGTTGTAGAGCGTTCAACATCTACAGACATTACAATCCGTCATGATGATGGAAGTAAGAAAACATATAAATTGATCAAATATCTGAGAAGTAACCAGAGCAACTGTTACAATCAGATTCCTATCGTAGACAAGGGCGAAAGAGTAGAAAAAGGACAGGTTATCGCAGATGGTCCTTCTACATCGAACGGAGAGATGGCTCTTGGTAAGAACCCATTGATCGGATTCATGACATGGGAAGGTTACAACTACGAGGATGCCGTTCTTTTAAGTGAACGTCTGGTACAGGATGATGTATACACATCTGTTCATATTGAAGAGTATGAAGCAGAAGCTCGTGATACAAAATTAGGACCAGAAGAGATTACAAGAGATATTCCGGGTGTCGGTGATGACGCACTCAAAGATCTGGATGAGAGAGGTATCATCCGTATCGGTGCAGAGGTTCGTGCGGGAGATATCCTTGTCGGTAAAGTAACTCCAAAGGGAGAGACAGAGCTGACAGCAGAAGAGCGTCTGTTAAGAGCTATCTTTGGTGAGAAAGCACGTGAAGTAAGAGATACATCTCTGAAGGTTCCTCACGGAGAATACGGAATTATTGTGGATGCGAAAGTATTTACAAGAGAGAATGGAGATGAATTATCTCCTGGAGTTAACCAGTCAGTAAGAATCTACATTGCACAGAAGAGAAAGATTTCTGTAGGAGATAAGATGGCTGGTCGTCATGGTAACAAGGGTGTCGTTTCCCGTGTACTTCCGGTAGAAGATATGCCATATCTTCCAAATGGTCGTCCGCTGGATATCGTATTGAACCCATTGGGTGTACCTTCGCGTATGAACATCGGACAGGTATTGGAGATTCACTTGAGTCTTGCTGCCAAAGCACTTGGCTTCAACGTAGCTACACCAGTATTTGATGGTGCAAACGAGAACGATATCATGGATACACTTGACCTGGCAAATGATTATGTAAACTTAGAATGGGATGAGTTCGAGAAGAAGCATGGAGAAGAGTTACTTCCGGAAGTTCTGCAGTATCTGTCAGATAACAGAGAACACAGAAAACTCTGGAAAGGCGTTCCGCTTTCACGTGACGGAAAAGTTCGTCTGAGAGATGGTCGTACAGGAGAATACTTCGATAGCCCGGTAACAATCGGACACATGCACTACTTGAAACTGCATCACTTGGTTGATGATAAGATCCACGCACGTTCAACTGGTCCTTACTCACTGGTTACACAGCAGCCATTGGGTGGTAAAGCGCAGTTCGGTGGACAGCGTTTCGGAGAGATGGAGGTATGGGCACTGGAAGCTTATGGTGCATCTTATACACTTCAGGAGATCCTGACTGTGAAATCTGATGACGTTGTAGGACGTGTTAAGACATACGAAGCAATCATCAAGGGAGAGAATATCCCTGAACCTGGAGTACCGGAGTCATTCAAGGTACTGCTCAAAGAACTGCAGTCACTTGCACTGGATGTTCGTGTGCTTCGTGAAACTGGAGAGAATGAATTCGAAGAAGTCAAGATGATGGAATCTGTTGATTACGGTAACACAAACCTCAATGCAATCATTGAAGGAGACAGAAGATACCGTGATGAAGAGTCTTATAAAGATCATGGCTATACAGAACAGGAATTCGTAGACGGAGAACTGGAGAATGTAGAGCAGGAAGAGGAACCAGAAGACTTCGATGAAAATGAAGTAATTGATTTCGATGAATTTATGGACGAAGAATAGGAGGAGCCAACTTTATGCCAACAAATAATGAACAGGAAAACCAGCAGTTATCGTTTGATGCAATCAAAATCGGTCTGGCTTCACCGGAAACAATCTTAGAATGGTCAAAAGGCGAAGTTACAAAGCCGGAAACAATTAACTATAGAACATTGAAACCTGAGAAAGACGGTCTTTTCTGCGAGCGTATTTTCGGACCTAGCAAGGACTGGGAATGCCACTGCGGTAAATACAAAAAGATCCGTTATAAAGGTGTTGTCTGCGATCGATGCGGCGTTGAGGTCACAAAGGCCTCCGTCCGTCGTGAGCGTATGGGACATATTGCACTGGCAGCTCCGGTTTCTCATATCTGGTATTTCAAAGGTATTCCTAGCCGTATGGGATTGATTCTGGATATCTCACCAAGAACATTGGAGAGAGTACTGTATTTTGCATCTTATATCGTACTTGATAAAGGAGAGACTGATCTTCAGTACAAACAGATTCTCTCTGAATCAGAGTATCAGGAAGCAAAAGAAAAATGGGGTAAATCATTCCGTGTAGGTATGGGTGCCGAATCCATTAAAGAATTACTGGAAGCAATTGACCTTGAGAAAGAATATGCAGAACTGCAGGCTTCTCTTGAGAACGCTTCAGGACAGAAACGTGCAAGAATTGTAAAACGTTTGGAAGTTGTAGAGGCATTCCGTGAGTCTGGTAACAGACCTGAGTGGATGATCCTGACAGCAATTCCGGTTATTCCACCGGATCTGCGTCCAATGGTACAGTTGGATGGTGGTCGTTTTGCAACATCTGATTTGAATGATTTATATAGAAGAATTATTAATAGAAATAACCGTCTGAAGAGACTTCTGGAACTCGGAGCACCGGATATCATCGTGCGCAACGAGAAGAGAATGCTTCAGGAAGCAGTTGATGCGCTGATCGACAATGGCCGTCGTGGTCGTCCGGTTACAGGTCCTGGAAACAGAGCACTCAAATCTCTGTCTGATATGCTGAAAGGTAAATCAGGACGTTTCCGTCAGAACCTGCTTGGTAAACGTGTAGACTACTCTGGACGTTCCGTTATCGTAGTAGGACCTGAACTTAAGATTTATCAGTGCGGTCTTCCAAAAGAGATGGCAATCGAGCTGTTTAAACCATTTGTTATGAAAGAACTCGTAGCGAACGGAACAGCACACAATATTAAAAATGCGAAGAAAATGGTAGAGAGACTTCAGCCGGAGGTTTGGGACGTTCTGGAAGAAGTAATCAAAGAGCATCCGGTTATGTTGAACCGTGCTCCTACACTGCATAGACTTGGTATTCAGGCATTCGAGCCAATCCTTGTAGAAGGTAAAGCGATTAAGCTGCATCCATTGGTATGTACAGCGTTCAATGCCGATTTCGATGGTGACCAGATGGCGGTCCATGTACCACTGTCTCAGGAAGCTCAGGCGGAGTGCCGTTTCCTGTTACTTTCACCAAACAACCTGTTGAAACCATCTGATGGTGGTCCGGTAGCCGTTCCTTCACAGGATATGGTACTTGGTATCTACTATCTGACACAGGAAAGACCGGGATCTAAGGGCGAGGGTATGTTCTTCAAAGATTTGAATGAAGCAATCCTTGCATATGAGAATGGATATATCACACTGCACTCTAAGATTAAAGTACGTGTACACAAGACAATGGCAGACGGAAGAGAAGTATCCGGTATTATCGATGCTACTCTGGGACGTATGTTATTCAACGAGATCATTCCACAGGATCTGGGATTTGTTGACCGTGAAGTAGAAGGAAATGAACTGTTACTTGAGATTGATTTCCACGTAGGAAAGAAACAGTTAAAACAGATTCTTGAAAAAGTAATCAATACACATGGTGCTACTCAGACAGCAGAAGTACTTGATGATGTAAAAGCAATCGGTTACAAATATTCTACAAGAGCTGCTATGACCGTATCTATTTCAGATATGACAGTGCCACCACAGAAACCAGAGATTATCGCTGAGGCACAGAGCACAGTAGATAAGATCACAAAGAACTACAAACGTGGTCTTATTACAGAAGAAGAGCGTTACAAAGAAGTTGTAGAAACATGGAAGAACAGTGATGATAAGCTGACAGAGGCTTTGCTTACAGGTTTGGATAAATATAACAACATCTTCATGATGGCGGATTCCGGAGCCCGTGGTTCTGACAAACAGATCAAACAGCTTGCCGGTATGCGTGGATTGATGGCCGATACAACAGGTCGTACAATCGAGTTGCCTATCAAATCAAACTTCCGTGAAGGTCTGGACGTATTGGAGTACTTCATGTCAGCACATGGAGCTCGAAAAGGTATGTCAGATACAGCACTTCGTACAGCCGATTCCGGTTACCTGACAAGACGTCTGGTAGATGTATCACAGGAATTGATCATTCGTGACAGCGACTGTGTTGAAGGAACTGGAAGAGAAATTCCGGGAATGTATGTAAGAGCATTCATGGATGGTAATGAAGAGATCGAAAGCTTGCAGGAGCGTATCACAGGACGTTTCTCTTGTGAAGATATCAAAGACAAAGACGGTAATGTAATTGTTAAGAAGAACCACATGATCACACCACTTCGTGCTGAGAAAGTTATGAAGAAAGGTGTAGACAGAAACGGTAAACCACTTGAAGAAGTGAAGATTCGTACAATCCTTACATGTAAATGTAAGAGCGGTGTTTGTACAAAATGTTATGGTGCAAACATGGCGACTGGAGAAGCTGTTCAGGTCGGTGAAGCAGTTGGTATCATCGCAGCTCAGTCAATCGGTGAGCCAGGTACACAGCTTACTATGCGTACATTCCATAGTGGTGGTGTAGCCGGAGACGATATCACACAGGGTCTTCCTCGTGTCGAGGAGCTTTTTGAGGCAAGAAAACCTAAGGGACTTGCTATCATCACAGAATTTGCAGGTGTTGCAAATATCAGTGATACGAAGAAAAAACGTGAAGTAATTGTAACAAACGATGAGACAGGCGAATCAAAAGCATATTTGATTCCTTATGGATCACGTATCAAAGTACAGGACGGACAGGTACTTGAAGCCGGTGATGAACTGACAGAAGGTAGTGTGAATCCACATGATATCCTGAAGATCAAAGGTTTACGTGCCGCACAGGATTATCTGCTTCGTGAAGTACAGCGTGTATATCGTCTGCAGGGTGTAGAAATCAATGATAAGCATATCGAGGTTATCGTTCGTCAGATGCTGAAGAAGATTCGTATCGAAGAGAACGGAGATACACCATTCCTTCCGGGAAGTATGGTAAATGTGCTTGAATTTGAGGATGAAAACGAGCAGATGATAGCAGAAGGAAAAGAGCCTGCAACAGGTGAGCAGATTATGCTTGGTATTACAAAAGCATCTCTTGCAACAGACTCCTTCATGTCAGCAGCATCATTCCAGGAGACAACAAAAGTCTTGACAGAAGCTGCTATCAAAGGAAAGATTGACCACTTGGTAGGTCTTAAGGAAAATGTTATCATTGGTAAACATATTCCTGCTGGTACAGGTATGGAGAAATATCGTGAAGTAAAACTGAACACAGATGTCAATGTTGAAGATGAAATCAATTTTGACGAAGATTTGGATTTTGATGACGACTTTTCAGTAGAAGAGAACGATATGGAAGAAACACCGGTAACAGAAACAGAAGAAGCTGAAGTAACAGCAGAAGATTCTGAAGAATAAGATTTGAGAATCTTAGAATAGAATAAAGAGGCTTTGCAGAAATCAAAGGGATGGACGCAAAGTCTCTTTTTATGGCGAATATTTGTTGAAAATGCCGAAGGATTTAGAGTGTATGTATACAAGAAAAAAGAAAAATTATACGCAATATGAATTCCTTATACATTGAAAATTCATCAGATATGCATAAATTTTTTTAGATAACACATGAAAAGGTGTAAAAAACGCTCGTTATACAAATGTAATTTGTTGAAATTGTATAAATTGTGTAAGCGTTTGCAAGATTCGAAAGAAATACTTGCAATAAAAAACGTAAAAAGGTATAATGAGGAAAGCTGGAAAATTCGCGGTGTTGTGAATTTTTCACTGCGACGTACATAAACTACATGGGAAAAGAGTATGTCGGTAGGGATTATTTATTTTTTAGGGAGGATGTAACAATGGAAAACATGATGTTTCTTGTTCCGGTTGCAGCAGTTCTTGCACTGTTGTTCGCAGCTTACCTTGCAGCAAAAGTAAGCAAAGAAGATGTCGGAACAGACAGAATGAAAGAGATTGCAGACGCAATCGCTGAAGGCGCTCGTGCCTTCTTGATGGCTGAGTACAAGATCCTGGTTATCTTCGTAGCAGTATTGTTCGTATTAATCGGATTTGGAATCAGCTGGGTGACAGCAGTATGCTTCGTTATCGGAGCTCTGTTCTCAACAATCGCAGGATACTGTGGTATGACAGTTGCTACAAAAGCTAACGTAAGAACAGCTAATGCAGCAAGAACAAGTGGAATGAATAAAGCACTTTCAATTGCTTTCTCTGGTGGAGCTGTTATGGGTATGTGCGTAGCAGGTCTTGGAGCACTTGGTGTAAGTATTGTTTATATTGTAACAAAGAATGTTGACGTATTGTCAGGATTCAGTTTGGGAGCTTCTTCAATCGCTCTGTTCGCTCGTGTAGGTGGTGGTATCTATACAAAAGCTGCAGACGTTGGAGCTGACCTTGTAGGTAAAGTAGAAGCTGGTATTCCAGAAGATGATCCGCGTAACCCTGCAGTTATCGCTGATAACGTAGGTGACAACGTAGGTGACGTTGCTGGTATGGGAGCTGACTTGTTCGAGTCTTATGTAGGTTCTCTTGTATCTGCACTTACTCTTGGAGCAGTAACAGCAACAGTTTCAGGTGTATTATTCCCACTTGCAATCGCAGCTTGTGGTTTGATCGCTTCTATTCTCGGAACATTCTTCGTTAAGGGTGGAGAGAATGCAAACCCACAGAAAGCACTTACAAAAGGTGATTATGCTTCAGCTATCATCGTAGTAATCGCTTCTGTTGTATTAAGTAAAGTATTATTCGACGGATTCGAAGCAGCAATCGCAGTTATTGCTGGTCTTATCGTTGGTGTTATCATTGGTAATGTTACAGAGTATTACACATCTGCAGATTACAACCCGGTTAAGAAGATCGGTGAGCAGTCTGAGACAGGTGCAGCTACAACAATCATCAGTGGTCTTGCAGTAGGTATGCAGTCAACAGCTATTCCTCTGCTTCTGATCTGTGTAGCAATCTTTGTTTCATACAAAGTTGATGGATTGTATGGTATTGCTCTTGCAGCAGTAGGTATGCTTTCTACAACAGGTATCACAGTAGCCGTTGACGCTTACGGTCCAATCGCAGATAATGCCGGTGGTATCGCAGAGATGTCAGGACTGGATGATTCCGTTCGTGAAATCACAGATAAACTTGATTCAGTTGGTAACACAACAGCAGCTATGGGTAAAGGATTCGCTATCGGATCTGCAGCTCTTACAGCTCTTGCATTGTTCGTATCTTACGCACAGGCAGTACAGCTTGAATCAATTGACTTGTTAAGCTACAAAGTAATCATCGGTATCTTTATCGGTGGTATGCTGACATTCCTTTTCTCAGCATTTACAATGGAGTCTGTATCTAAGGCTGCATACAAGATGATTGAGGAAGTTAGACGTCAGTTCCGTGAGAAACCAGGTATCATGAAGGGTGAAGATAAACCTGATTATACATCATGTGTATCTATCTCTACATCAGCAGCTCTTCATGAGATGCTTCTTCCAGGTTTGATGGCAGTTATCGTTCCATTGTTAGTTGGTATTGTTCTTGGTGTTGAGTCTCTTGGTGGACTTCTTGCAGGAGCTCTTGTAACAGGTGTTCTGATGGCTATCTTCATGTCAAATGCCGGTGGTGCATGGGACAATGCTAAGAAATACATCGAAGAAGGACATCACGGTGGAAAAGGTAGTGAAGCTCATAAAGCAGCAGTTGTTGGTGATACAGTAGGTGACCCATTCAAAGATACATCAGGTCCATCTATCAACATCCTGATCAAACTTATGACAGTAGTATCACTTGTATTTGCTCCACTCTTCCTTTCAATCGGAGGACTTCTGTAATTCAAATACAGGTTAAGATGTTTTAAAAAAAAGTCGGATATCCGGTTTGGGTATCCGACTTTTTTGTGTGCACCTTGCAGGTGCATGTTGCTGTTATAGAGATTACAAGATATCCAATCTTGTATATATCAGGCACAAAGCGCCGTGGTGCGCTTAGCGCAGGAATGTGTTTTACACATTCAATTTATAGAAAAGAGATATTAAATCTCTTCGCCATTATTGTATTTACGAAGTACATTCTGAATTCTTTCATTCGGACTCAGAATAGAACTTAATGAACCATCGTGATTCAGTGTATCAATGATCAGAGCGATATATTTGCTCATGTCACAGTTGATATAGTAAGGTTTTGATAACAATTCAGGTGTCTGATAAATCAGGTTTGTTGTCAGGATACCATTGATGATTCCATTCTCATATGCTTCGTCGAATTTAGCCATTCCGTTTGTGAAAAGACCAAATGTTGCAGCAGCAAAGATACGTTTTGCTTTTCTGCGCTTCAATTCTGTAGCAACTTCGATGATGCTGTCACCGGAAGAAATCATATCGTCGATAATGATGACATCTTTGCCTTCCACAGAAGAACCTAAGAATTCGTGAGCAACGATTGGATTACGTCCGTTTACGATTGTTGTATAATCTCTTCTCTTATAGAACATACCCATGTCAAGTCCGAGAACGTTGGCAAGATAAACGGCACGATTTGTACCACCTTCATCCGGGCTGATCGCCATCATATGATCACTGTCGATCTGAAGGTCTTTTACTGTACGGAGAAGACCTTTGATAAACTGGTATGTTGGAGAAACTGTCTCAAATCCGCTCAATGGAATTGCATTCTGTACACGAGGATCATGTGCATCAAATGTTATGATGTTGTCTACGCCCATACGTACCAGTTCCTGAAGTGCAAGTGCACAGTCAAGTGACTCACGAGCTGTTCTCTTATGCTGACGGCTTTCATAAAGGAAAGGCATAATGACGTTGATACGACGGCCTTTTCCACCTACAGCGGCGATGACACGTTTCAGATTCTGGAAATGATCGTCCGGTGACATATGATTAACATTGCCTGTCAAAGAATAAGTTAAGCTGTAGTTACATACATCAACCATCAGGTAAAGGTCTTTACCACGAACTGACTCATTGATGATACCTTTTGCTTCTCCGGAACCAAAACGAGGTACTTTGGCATCGATAATGAATGAATCTTTCTCGTATCCTGTAAATGCAACATCATCTTTGTACTGATGAGCACTTTCTTTTCTCCATTTTACAAGATAGTCATTAACTTTGTTACCAAGAGCTTCACAGCCTGTAACAGGAATGATTCCCAAAGCTCCTACCGGAATGTTTTCTAAGTTGCGTTCGCTTCTGTGCAGCATTATTTGCCCTCCCTATTTGCGCGTATTTTTTTTATTATTCTAATATCGTCGCCGAATAATTTCAGCAAGATATAGTTACTGGTGATTCTTGAAAAGGACCGTTCAGTATAAAGGTCAGCCAGCGAATCCAGTGAAAGGTTCGTTGACACAACGGTCGATTTCATGTTTAAAAGTCTTTCGTTGATGCAGGTAAAGAACTGTGATGCGGTAAATGCATTGGCAAGTTCTGTTCCAAGATCATCTACGATGAGTAAATCGCAGTCGTAAACATAGGACTGCATTTGTTTTGATTCGTAATCATTGTGGTCAAAAGTTCCCTGAGCCAGAATGTTAAACAAATTCGGTGCCGAATAATAGAGTACAGAGTATCCGGCATCAATTAAATCTCTGGCAATACAGTTGGAAAGAAAGGTCTTTCCGACACCGACATCTCCGTAGAGGAAAATGTTATCGGATGTATGACCAAAATTCTGTACAAAATTTTTACAAGTCTGATAAGCATGTTCCATGATTGCTCGTGAAGTTTTCCCTGTTTTTGGGTCAACCTGCCTGTCAGAGTAATAGTCAAGACGGAATGTATCGAAATTTTCGGATTCCAGAATTCCCTTTAGATTCGACTGTTCATAAAGCAGTTTTGTGATCGCACGCTTAAAGCAACGGCATTTGCTGTTGCCGATATAGCCGGTATCTTTACATTCCGGACATTCGTATGTCGGCTCAAGATAATCGGCCGGAAAACCGGCGGAAGCAAGTAATTGTTGTTTGCTGCTTCTAAGAATGCTTAACTCCTCTTTCAGCGAATCCAGCGCACTCTCATCTCCATCCAGCAAGCGTCTGCCGTATTGGACGGACATGATGGAAATGGATTCGTCTAACGATTTGAATTCCGGTAATTTCTTATATACGTCTTCATAATGCTGTGTGAGTATGTCATGGCTTCTCAATTGCTTTTGTTCATACTCACGCATGATTGTCTGGTATTGTGAATTCGTCAGTCCCACGATACTACTCCTTCTAATTACTATTTAATAATTGTTCCTCTAATGAATCCATATCATAAGCACGTCGCTCAAAATTATTCAAATTCTTTGTGGCCGGTTTTGTTTTTGATACCGTTCTTCGTGCTTGTTTCTCTTTTTGGAAAACAGCATCCAATGCAGAAATATCTTTTAAATGATGGACGTTGTTTTGCTGCCAGCGCTGTAAAATGGTATCCGTGTACTCAAAACTTGGCTGATGCGTAGCAGAAATGGTACGTCTACAGGCTTCCTGAATAATATCAAGAGAAAAGCCCATCTCATTGGTCCATTTTTTAATATAAACCAACTCTGAATCGGCCGGACCACGGTTTTTGATGCCGAATGCATTCAAAACAGTATAACAGCTCTTGTTGTAATTGGCAGAACTGTGACGTGCTTCTTCTACACTGGTAATGCCTTCGTCGGCCCAGGAAAGGG
Organism: Schaedlerella sp.; assembly: GCA_052272205.1. GTDB lineage: Bacteria > Bacillota > Clostridia > Lachnospirales > Lachnospiraceae > Schaedlerella. The sequence continues at coordinate 24,509 of DAVZKO010000017.1, forward strand.
CAACTTTTTGAATATAATGGATACTTTTGTGTCCGTTCTCAGCGCAAGACTCAATGAGATATTCGATGAGTCTTGCAGACATCCCCAAATCCTTGTAGAAGTATGTAATGGCTTCAACATCTGTATGTGTCAATGTCTTGCCGAGATACTGTTCGGCAATAAATAAAAGTGATTTCAATTCTTTTTGGACCATCGAAGAATCGATGGAAATGCCGGTTCTGGCTGCCGCGACAGGTTTGCTTATCGGAGCAGGTTGAACTGTGCTGTCCGGCTTGGTCTGAATCGGTTCGTTATAAGCTGGCGTCTGAACAGTCATCTCTGAGGCAGCATCGACAGGAGTACTGATTAAGTCATCCGGAGCCGTAGTTGAAACTACCGGTGCCTGAATTAGTTCCACTTCTGTGATAGTACCGTCTGAATCATGTTTCAGCGCAAGAAGTCCTTTTGTCTCCCAATAGCGGAAAGCACGTAGAATATCATTTTCCGTATTGTTCAGACAATCAGCGATTCCGGAAATCGTGAGATTGGCAGAGGCATCCTCCATATGTCGTAAAAGGAAGAGATACACTTTGACGAACTCACCATTGGCGGTAACCATATAATTATCAATAAAATAATTCGAGACGAGCGTTGCGTTGGTTTGAAAATGATTGGATAGTTTTATTGTATTCATCATTTCAGCAAATCTTCTCCGATATTTACAACGTCTCCGGCTCCCATTGTGATTAATAAATCACCGGCAGAGCAGTGTTCTTTCAAAAATGTCTCAATCTCTGCAAAGCTTGGGAAGTAGTAAGCATCTGTACCGAGCTTTTTCACTTCTTCAGCAAGTGCTTTGGAAGAAACACCAAGGTCATCTGTCTCGCGGGCAGCATAGATGTCAGCAAGGACCAGGTGGTCTGCGTGGGAAAGTGCCTCCGCAAACTCGTTGAAAAATGCTTTTGTACGGGTATAAGTGTGTGGCTGGAATACACACCACAATGCGTTGTGTGGATAATGTTTGGCAGCCTTTAAAGTTGCTTTGATCTCTGTCGGATGATGTGCATAATCATCTACGATCGTGACTCCGTCCAATGTACCCTTATATTCAAAACGACGGTCTGTTCCGGAGAAAGAAAGAAGTCCTTTCTCGATTACTGCCATCGGAATGTCAAGAAGCTTAGCGGTAGCGATTGCAGCTAATGCATTGGATACATTGTGGTCCCCGGTTACAGAGAGCTGGATGTGATCTGTGACAGTGCCTTTTTCAACGAGGTCAAAGGCAACGCATCCTTTTTCATTGTAGCTGACATTCTGGAAACTATAGTCTGCATCGGCAGAAGAACCATAAGTAATCACATTACAAGATAATCCTTCATAAATCTCCTCAAAATTCTGAATGTCATGATTGATGATCAAAGTTCCGTCTTCCGGCAAAAGTGCAGCGAACTGATGGAAGGAATGACGAATATCTTCCAAATCCTTGAAGAAATCAAGGTGGTCTTCCTCAATGTTCAGAATGATTCCGATCGTTGGGAAGAAGTGCAGGAAACTGTTCGTGTACTCACAGGCTTCTGTGATAAAAGTCTCTGATTTGCCGACACGAATGTTACCGCCGATTGCCTGAAGAATGCCACCAACAGAAATTGTCGGATCCACATCTCCTTCCAGCAGAATATGGGAAATCATGGATGTCGTTGTTGTCTTGCCGTGAGTACCGGAAACAGCGATGGATGTATCGTAGTTCTTCATCAACTGACCGAGCAGTTCTGCACGAGTCAACATTGGAATCTTGCGTGCAACTGCCTCCATCAATTCCGGGTTTGCTTTATTGATTGCTGCAGTGTAGACAACACACTGGATACCATCGATAATATTCTCCGCTTTCTGACCATAGAAAATGTGTGCACCGTGTTCTTCGAGCTGGCGTGTAAGCGGAGATTCTTTTGAATCCGAACCGGAAACAGTGAAGCCTTCTTCCAGTAAAATCTCTGCAAGACCGCTCATACTGATACCGCCAATTCCGATGAAATGGATATGAATTGGTTTTTCAAAATCAATCTTATACATAAATTAGGTACCTTCTTTTAATATTTTTTCAAAAAGAGTCATAAAAAGACTCTATCCACTATATTATACTATATATGAGGAAAATTAAAAGAAGTTCTTTTTGGTGAAAATAAATAAAAAGAGTTAAATTTTCTTTATAAAATTGTAAAAAATGTGCACGCAAAATAAAAAGTATGATATAATAAGTGCATCTAACTAGAAATGAGGTGACTACATGATTAAAAAGGAAATGATTGCCATGCTCCTCGCGGGTGGACAAGGCAGTCGACTCGGGGTCCTTACAGCAAAAGTAGCAAAACCGGCGGTTGCTTTTGGTGGAAAGTACCGTATTATTGATTTCCCGTTAAGTAACTGTATCAATTCAGGTGTAGACACAGTGGGTGTGTTGACGCAGTATCAGCCGTTGCGTCTGAATACGCATATCGGAATTGGTATACCGTGGGATTTGGATAGGAATGTAGGCGGGGTGTCTATTTTACCGCCATATGAAAAGAGTACAAATAGTGAGTGGTACACAGGTACTGCCAATGCAATATACCAGAACTTAGAGTATATGGAGTCCTATAATCCGGATTATGTGCTGATTCTTTCAGGCGATCACATTTATAAGATGGATTATGAGGTGATGTTAGATTATCATAAGGCGAACAAAGCCGATGTGACAATTGCGGCAATGCCGGTTCCGATGGAAGAGGCAAGCCGTTTTGGTATTGTAGTGACAGATGATGATGGAAGAATTCAGGAATTTGAAGAGAAACCGGAACATCCGAGCAGCAATCTTGCATCTATGGGAATTTACATATTTAGCTGGCCGGTATTAAGAGACGCATTGATCAAGTTGTCTGAACAGCCAAATTGCGATTTCGGTAAACATATCATTCCATACTGTCATGAAAAAGGAGACAGGCTCTTTGCTTATGAATATAACGGATATTGGAAAGATGTCGGTACATTAAGCTCATATTGGGAAGCAAATATGGAGCTGATCGATATTATTCCGGAGTTTAATCTGTACGAAGAATTCTGGAAGATTTATACAAACAGTTCAAATATTCCGCCTCAGTATATTGCCAATGAAGCGGTTGTAGACCGTTGCATTATCAGTAATGGAACAGAAGTATATGGTGAAGTACATAATTCAGTGCTGGGTGCCGGAGTAACGATCGGAAAAGGAAGCGTGATTCGCGATTCAATTATTATGAGAGATGTTACGATCGGTGAGAATTGTGTGATTGAGAAAGCAATTATCGCGGAAGATACAGAAGTCGGCAACAATGTAGTGATCGGTGTCGGAAGCGAAGTTCCGAACAAGATGAAACCGAATATTTACAGTGGCGGACTTGCTACGATCGGTGAAAAATCTAAGATTCCGTCCAATGTTCAAATCGGAAAGAATACCGCCGTTAGTGGTGTGACATCCATAGAAGATTACAGTGATGGAGTGCTTGCAAGTGGAGAGACATTAATAAAGGCAGGTGAGCGAGTATGAGAGCAGTAGGAATTATTCTGGCAGGTGGAAACAGTAGAAAGATGCAGGAGCTGACAGAGAAACGTGCAGTTGCCGCTATGCCGATCGCAACCAGTTATCGTGCAATTGATTTTGCATTGAGTAATATGACCAATTCCAGAGTACAGAAGGTCGCTGTATTGACACAGTACAATGCAAGGTCTTTGAACGAACACCTGAATTCATCCAAATGGTGGAATTTCGGAAGAAAACAGGGAGGATTGTATGTATTTACTCCAACCATTACAGCAGACAATGGATATTGGTACCGAGGAACGGCAGATGCAATCTATCAGAACCTGGATTTCCTGAAAAAATGTCATGAGCCATATGTTATCATCACATCCGGAGATGCGGTGTACAGGCTGGACTATAATAAGGTACTGGAATATCACATCGCGAAAAAAGCAGATATTACCGTAGTTGTAAAAGAACTGGGTGAACATGAAGATGCGACCCGCTATGGTACTGTACGCATGAATGAATCTGCAAGAATCGAAGAATTTGAAGAGAAACCGATGGTTGCACATTCTCAGACCATTTCAACAGGAATCTATATTATGAGAAGACGACTGTTGATTGATTTGATCGAACGCTGTGCAGAGGAAGAGAGACATGATTTTGTAAATGATATTCTGATTCGTTACAAGAATCTGAAGAAGATTTATGGATACAAGATTAGCAATTACTGGAGCAATATTTCAACAGTGGATGCATATTATAAGACAAATATGGACTTCTTAAAACCGGAAGTCAGAGATTATTTCTTCAAGCAGTTACCAGAAATTTATTCCAGAGTAAGTGATTTGCCTCCAGCAAAGTATAATCCTGGAGCAGTGGTAAAGAATAGTCTTGTAGGAAGTGGAAGTATTGTCAATGGTACAATTGAGAATTCCGTAATATTCAAAAAAGTATACGTGGGAAATAACTGCGTGATTAAAAATTCGATCATTTTGAATGATGTATATCTTGGGGATAATACGTATATTGAGAATTGTATTGTTGAAAGCCGGGATACGATTCGCGCCAACACACGACACATTGGCGAGAATGGTGTAAAAGTAGTTGTCGAAAAGAACGAAAGATATGCCTTATAACACTGAGGGTGTTAACAGAATATTGCAGACGAGAAAGGAGACTGGAATATGCAGATCACAGATGTGCGCGTTCGTAAAGTCGCAAAAGAGGGAAAATTAAAGGCAGTTGTATCTATTACATTTGATGATGAGTTTGTAGTACATGATATCAAAGTAATCGAGGGAGAGAAAGGTTTATTTATTGCGATGCCAAGCAAGAAAGCACTGGATGGAGAGTATCGTGATATAGCACATCCGATTAATTCCGGTACTCGAGATAGAATTCAGAGTACAATCTTAGAAAAATATAAACAAGCTTTGGAAGAAGAACCGGAAACAGCAGTAGAAATCTAAGATGCGAAAGTATTCGAAAGCAACTGTTGAGGACAAGCTCTGCATGGGCTGGAATCCAAACAGCCAAAGGCAGTGCCTGTAGAAAACAGAGTTTATGAGAAAGATTTCATACAAAAAGACATGCAGCACGAATTTTAAGACGTGCTGCATGTCTTTTAGATTCTGGGTAAATGAAATTCCATCTGCTGGTGTGTGCGGGGATGTTTAAAAGTAAGCCTGCATGCAAATAACTGGAGTCCATCGAAACCAGAGGCTGAATCTGGTGCGGCTCCGTATTTGGAATCGCCGACAATCGGGCATCCGAGATGAGACATCTGTACACGAATCTGATGATGGCGGCCGGTTTTGAGTGTGATCTCGGCCAGTGTACAGCCATTTTTCTGCTCGATTACTTTATAGTGTAGTTCTGCTCTTTTAGCTTGAGGTGTATCTTTGGTACATACGGACGAGGTGTTGGTACGCCCATCCTTTACAAGATAATCGACACAGTCCCCTTCAGAGGACGGAAGAGAACCTGCAAGCCATGTGCGATAATATTTCCCAAATCCATCGGATTGAAGCTGGCGATTCAATTCTTTGGCAGCCGGAGGAGTTTTGGCAAAGACAAGAAGTCCGGTGACAGGCTGGTCCAAGCGGTGGATGACCGCCAGATAGGGCGGCTGTTTGGTTTTTGAATTTTTAGCAATATGATTTTTTAAAATACTTACCATATCCGGACTGCCGATTCGTTTGCTCTGAGTGGCGATTCCGGCGGGTTTGATGCATACGATCACTTCGGAATCTTCATATATAATTTCTGGTTTCATAAATCTTCCCCTGTTCTTGACTTTTAGTTATATTCTGTCTAAACTGATTATCATATAAAAGAATCATCAGGTCAAGAGAATATAATCCTTTTGAGAAAGTAAAACAGCCACTTTTATGTCGATAGCGAGTGTATTTGATATGAAGTGAACAGTGATGGAGAGAATGAAAAATGAAGAATCAAGATTGGGAAAGATTTGGGGAAGATATCAAAAGAAGCGTACAGGATGCAGTAGATTCCGGAGATTTTAGCAGATTGAATCAGACGATTACCAACACAGTGAATGGGGCAGCAGATGCGTTTTCTGATACGATGCGTAATATGGGCGCGAGGATGGGGCAGAACCGCAGACCTCGTTATGGAGAGCCATTTTACGGAGAGCCTCAGTATGGACAATCGGGATACAAATACAATGGATCGGAAGATGGAAATCCACCTTACGGAGAAGCATTTTATGGAGAGCCGGGACAACAGACGAACGCACAGAGCCGAACAAACCGGTCGGACAGAACATATTCGGATACAAAAAATGTAGTAGTACCTTCTGTGCAATCGCTGTTGTACAAAAGTACCGGTACAGCCAAGGTCGGTGCGATTGTGATGTGTGTCTGCGGATATATGTTGTCGGCATTTAACGCGCTTGTGTTTTTAAGCGCCGTTGTAGCGCTTTTGGTAGGCGTATCCGGTGCGACAGAAGTCGGCGTGGGTGTCATGGCGATTGTATTTGCAATATTATCTGCGGTGACAATTGTCGTTGCGGTAATGGGCACAAAAAAGTTGGGAGGAATCAAAAGATTTCGACAATATTTACAAGTATTGAATGGAAAGGAATACTGTGATATCCGCAAACTTGCCGAACAGATTGGCAAGAATGAAAAATTTGTTTTGAAAGATATCAAAAATATGATTCGACGAGGATGGTTCCGGCAGGGACATCTGGATGCACAGGAAAAGTGTCTGATCGCAAGTCATGAAGCCTACCATCAATATACCGATATGATGGAACATAAAGAAGAACAGCAAAAAGAGAACGAGATAAAGCAGAAGGTGGCAGAGGAAGAACAAAGAAAGCGTGAGGCGAAAGGTCTTACACCGGAAGTACAGGAAGTTGTGGATGCAGGAGAGGCGTATATTCGCAAGATTCATGAATGTAACGATGCAATTCCGGGAGCAGAGATTTCTGCCAAGATTTCCAGGATGGAGATGCTGGTTGATAAGATCTTCGACAGAGTGGAAGAGAATCCGGAATCGGTAGGAGATCTACATCGTTTGATGAATTATTATCTGCCAACTACAGTCAAACTTTTGGAAGCTTATGAAGAACTGGATAAGCAGCCAATTCAAGGTGAGAATATCATTTCTTCAAAAGAAGAGATAGAGAAAACACTGGATACATTAAATGCTGCGTTTGAAAAACTTCTGGATGCGCTGTTCCAGGATACGGCGTGGGATGTTGCAAGTGACATTTCCGTGTTGAAAACGATGCTTGCGCAGGAAGGACTGACAGAGGATGGTCTTAAAAAATCGTAACGAATAGAAAATGAGCCTGCAAATTGGATTTAGAACCGGAATAAGGTTTTGAATAGTTAAGAGAACGAGGAGTAACGGATATGGAGAACAATTTTAAAGATTTTGAGACGACACCGACATTAACATTAGACCCATTTCAGACAGAAGAGGCGAAGCAAGAACCAATCCTAGTGGAAGAGAAAAAGGAAGAACCAATGATGGAAGAAAGTGTTCTGTCTGCAGAAGAAAAGCTGATGGCAGAAAAATTTGCAGAGCAGATTGACCTTACCAATTCCAATATGATTCTGCAGTATGGCGCGGGTACGCAGAAAAAGATGGCGGATTTTTCTGAGAGTGCATTGGAAAATGTGAAAACCAAAGATTTGGGTGAAGTTGGTGATCTGTTGACTGGTGTTGTAAAAGAATTGAAAGCGTTTGATGAGGAAGAAGAGAAAGGATTTCTTGGCATATTCAAGAAGAGCTCGAATAAGATCACAGCCATGAAAGCAAAATATGCGAAAGCCGAGACAAATGTAAATCAAATCTGCAAAGCATTGGAGTCTCATCAGGTACAACTGATGAAGGATGTTGCATTGTTGGATAAGATGTATGAATTGAATCTTACTTATTATAAAGAACTGACGATGTATATTGTTGCAGGTAAGAAAAAGTTAAATGAAGTGAGAACGGGAGAACTTCAGCAATTGCTGCAAAAAGCGCAGGCAACTGGAATGGCGGAAGATGCTCAGGCGGCAAAAGATCTGGATTCGATGTGTAATCGCTTTGAAAAGAAACTGCATGATCTGGAGCTGACTCGTCAGATATCGATGCAGACAGCACCGCAGATCCGGTTGGTACAGGGCAACGATACATTGATGGTGGAGAAGATTCAGTCTACGATCGTCAATACCATTCCGCTGTGGAAGAGCCAGATGGTATTGGGACTTGGCGTGGAACATTCCGCACAGGCGGCAGCGGCACAGCGTCAGGTTACCGATATGACGAATGAACTCTTGAAGAAGAATGCAGAGAAGTTGAAGATGGCAACTTTGGATACGGCAAAAGAGTCTGAGAGAGGAATTGTAGATATTGAGACATTGAAACAGACGAATGAATCATTGATTTCTACATTGGACGAGGTAATGCATATTCAACAGGAAGGACGCGAGAAACGGAAGGCAGCGGAAGAAGAGATGCAGAAGCTGGAAGTAGAATTAAAACAGAAATTGTTGCAGATTCAAGGGTAATATAGAGTTTCGAAGTTGCCGGATCGTTGCTGGTCACAGGGACTGTGAGCAGTAACACCGAATCCGGCTGAATGCAAACAGGAGTTTTCGAGCCTTGACATTTTTGCGTAATTCGGGTAAAATTGCAACGATATATGTGATACAAGCGTTGAACAGGGTTAGTATATGTCGGAGACGGCACAGAGAGGGAATCATATGCTGGGAGATTCCTGCGATGAAGATATAGAACCTGCCTGGGAGCTTCTGTATGAAAGTACAGCGTAGGCCAGCGTTAATGGCAGTCAAGAGAATCACAGTATACGTGGTTAATTAGGGTGGTACCGCCGAGAGCTTCGGTCCCTTTTCAATTAGGAAGGGAAGAGAAGTTCCCGGCGTTTTTGTTATCAGGCATACGATAAAAAGTTTCGTGGTTTTTTAGGTTATCGTCTGTTAAAAATCAAAAATGTATTCCGATCAGGTAATCAAAATCGGAGTTCCTAGCAATAAATAATATAAATAAAAGAAAGGAAAACAACGATGGCAAAAGAGAAGAAATTAGTACAGTCGATCACAGCAAGAGATGAAGATTTTGCACAGTGGTACACCGATGTTGTACGTGAAGCAAAATTATGTGATTATTCAGGAGTAAAAGGATGTCTGAACTATCTGCCGAATGGATATGCAATCTGGGAGAACATTCAGGCAAATCTTGATAAGAGATTCAAAGAGACAGGCGTACAGAATGTATACCTTCCTGTTTTGATTCCGGAGTCATTACTTCAGAAAGAGAAAGATCATATCGAAGGATTCGCACCGGAAGTTGCATGGGTAACAAAAGGAGGAGAAGAACCA
>DAVZKO010000018.1:0-33680 GCA_052272205.1 Schaedlerella sp.
ATGGTCAGATGAATTACTGGAAGGATTTCGAACTAAAGAGAAGAAATAAAATGTGCCGCCCAATGGGCGGCATTTATTAAAATACAAGGTACCGATGATTACGTACTTACTGTCTTTCCCTCACTTCGCCTTCATCCAGTCTCCAACGTCTCTTGATTTCTATTCTTTCACGACCTGAGCCTGAGCAAGAAGTCCATCTATGATAAGTTTCGCAAGGAACGTGTAAGCCACCTCTAGTGAATTGAACAGATACCTAGAACGGCAACTCTCTTCCTTCCTTAATCCATTCGCGGAACTCTGCAGTTGCCGCAAACAATACATCCCCAGATGAGTTGATTGCAGTTTCCAGAGAATCCTGAACAACTCCGATAATGAATCCGACACCAACGACCTGCATTGCAATATCATTGCTGATTCCGAATAATGAACAAGCCATCGGAATCAGAAGCAGGGAACCACCGGCAACTCCGGAAGCACCGCAGGCTGCAACGGCTGAAAGTACACTTAAGAAAATGGCTGTTGGAATATCAACAGAGATTCCAAGCGTGTGGGCAGCAGCAAGTGTCATAACTGTGATTGTAATGGCAGCACCGTCCATATTGATCGTAGCGCCGAGAGGAATGGATACAGAATAAATGTTCTTGTCCAGTCCGAGTTTTTCACAAAGTGCCATATTGACAGGAATGTTGGCTGCAGAACTTCTTGTGAAGAATGCAGTAACACCACTTTCTTTAAAGCAGCGGAATACAAGCGGATATGGATTACGGTGCAGGCAGAGGGCTGCGATGATCGGATCGACGATCAATGCAACACCAAGCATACATCCAATCAATACAAGTAAGAGTTTTCCATAATCTTTGAAAATTCCGAGACCATTGCTGGATACGGATGAAAATACAAGTCCAAGAATACCGAATGGTGCGAGATTGATAATCCATCTTACAACCTGAGATACGGCATCGGAAATATTTGCAAAAGTATTCTTTGTTGTATCGGATGCAAGTCTTTTCAATGCGATACCGAGTAACAATGCCCAGAAAAGAATACCGATGTAGTTGGCATCTGTCAAAGCGGATACCGGATTGGCAACGACTTTGTTCAGTAATGAGCTCAATACTTCAAAAATACTCTGTGGAGCAGTGTCAGATACTGCATCTGTCAGTTTTAATGTGACAGGAAATGCAAAACTTACGAAAACTGCTACGACAGCGGCCAAAAATGTACTGAGCATATATAAGAAAATAACAGTACGGAATTGGTGCTTTACGCCGCCTTTTGCGTTGGCCAGAGAGCTGACAACGAGTACGAATACAAGAATTGGTGCGATTCCTTTCAAGGCACCTACGAATAAATCTCCAAGCACAGAAATGGCAGTTGCCTGCGGGCATACCAATGCGAGGATGATACCTACGACAAGTCCGATTGCGATTCGAAGAATCAGACTGATGTTATTCCATTTGTAAATTAGTTGTTTCACTTTATTCCCTCATTTCTTTAAAATATCTTCTACAGTTTATCATATTGTTGAAAAAAATACTATACTTTTTTACGATAATTGTTTAATTTGGTGAAGTGGTGAAGTTCCGCTAAGCTCGAAAAGACCTCGCTAAGCGGGAGAAAGGAAACACTTCGAACATTGACTCGAAAAGACCTCGTCTAATGTCGAAGTGTACTCTTCCGCTAAGCTCGAAAAGACCTCGCTAAGCGGGAAGAGCAATTAATGTCCAGAATTAGATAAGAAACTTCTTTTTTGCGGGTGGGTTTTGCAGTATACTAGGAGATAAGAAAAGACTGCTGTAAAAGAACGAAAGGAGGTCCACGTTGGACATGAAAAGTATAGGAGAGGCAATCAAACAAGGAAATACTGCATTGGGAATTGAATTTGGTTCGACACGTATCAAAGCAGTGTTAATTGATGAGAACAATCAGCCAATCGCATCCGGAAGTCATGATTGGGAGAATCATTTCGTAAATAATGTCTGGACATATCCGTTGGAGGAAGTGTGGAGCGGACTGCAGGATTGTTATGCGAATTTGAAAAAAGAAGTAAAAGAAAAATATGGTGTAACACTTACTACATTCGGAGCTATGGGATTCAGTGCAATGATGCATGGATATCTTGCGTTTGATGAGCAGGATCATCAGTTGGCAGAATTCCGCACATGGAGAAATACGATTACGGAGCAGGCATCAGAAGAATTGTCAAAGGTGTTCCGGTTCCATATTCCGCAGCGTTGGAGCATTGCACATTTGTATCAGGCAATTTTAAATGGTGAAGAGCATGTAAAAGATGTCCGTTTCTTTACGACTCTTGCCGGCTATATTCACTGGCAATTGACGGGAGAGAAGGCACTTGGAATTGGGGATGCAGCGGGCATGTTCCCGATTGACTCTAAGACAAAGAACTGGGATGTGAAGATGATGGGGCAGTTCGATGAATTAGTTGCAGAGAAGGGCTTTGCATGGGAATTAGAAGAGCTGCTTCCAAAAGTTCTGGTGGCAGGAGAGCAAGCCGGTGTATTGACAGAAGCCGGAGCAAAACTTTTGGATACGGAAGGTGATCTGCAGGCCGGCATACCAATCTGTCCGCCGGAAGGAGATGCGGGAACAGGTATGGCTGCTACCAACAGTGTTGCTGTCCGAACAGGTAATGTATCTGCCGGAACCAGTGTATTTGCCATGGCAGTATTAGAAAAAGCATTGTCGAAACCATATGAAGAGATTGATATGGTAACAACACCGGCCGGTGACCCGGTGGCTATGGTGCATTGTAATAACTGTACATCTGACCTGAATGCATGGGTGAATCTTCTGAAAGAATGTGTGGAAGCATTTGGTGTGAAAGTGGATATGAATACATTGTTTGGAACGCTGTATAACAAAGCATTGGAAGGTGACGCAGACTGCGGCGGACTTCTTGCGTATAACTATTTTTCAGGAGAACATATTACCGGATTTGAGGCAGGACGTCCATTGTTCGTTCGCAAACCGGAAAGCAAATTCAATCTTGCAAACTTTATGAGAGTGCATCTGTGCACATCGCTCGGTGCATTGAAGACCGGTATGGATATTTTGACAAAGCAGGAACATGTGGAGTTGGATAAGATGCTTGGACATGGTGGATTGTTTAAGACGAAAGGTGTCGGACAGAGAATTCTGGCGGCTGCGATTGACACTCCGGTATATGTGATGGAGACTGCAGGAGAAGGTGGAGCATGGGGAATTGCATTGCTCGCTTCTTATATGAAGAATAAAGAAGAGGAAGAGACCCTGACTTCTTATCTTGCACAGAAAGTCTTTGGCGGAGAAGAAGGCGAACGCATGGATCCGGTTGCATCAGATGTAGAAGGATTTGAGGCATTTATGCAGAATTACAAAGCAGGTCTTGCCATTGAACGTGCGGCGGTAGAGTCTTTGAGATAGAATGGGGTGTGTGTGGATTCCATATCTGGAAGACAGGCGTTACAGTGAGCAGTAATGAAAGGTGTAAAAAGTACCAATAAAATAATATATTTTAACGGAATAATCGTTATAATTAATTGAGGAAATCTCTTTACTTATATATAGGATTTTGGTAGAATCTCAAGAGAATTAGTAAGAGGATTATTTCGGCGTAGAATACGTTCGAGTCCCAGGTGTTATGCCTGGGGCTCTTTTGCACGAAAGGATATTAGGGAGTTTAGAGAATGAGCAAAACAATGACAAATGATATGACTTCGGGGAGTCCGACAAAGCTGATCATACGTTTTATGATTCCGCTCTTTTTAGGAAATTTATTTCAGCAGTTCTATAATATCGTAGATTCGATTGTTGCGGGAAGATTTGTAGGGGTAAATGCGTTGGCGGCCATTGGTTCGACCACGTCACTGATGTTTCTTGTAACAGGATTGTTAAATGGAACGAGCAGTGGATTTGCGATTTTAATATCGCAGTGGTTTGGCGCGAAAGACTATAAAGCCATGCGAAGATATCTGGCAATGTCGATTTACTTGATGGTGATTATTGTGGCGGTTATGACAGTCGGGTTAAGTGTGGCAAATGAACCGCTTCTGAGATTGATGAATTCTCCGGACAATTTGATCGGAGATATCAAAAGTTATATGGCGGTAATTTATGGTGGATTGTTTGCAACCGGGGCATATAATACGATGGCGGCGGTGCTGCGAGCGGTAGGAGATTCCAAATCTCCGTTGTATTTTCTGATCATCTCAGGTGTACTCAATATTTTTCTGGATATTGTATTCGTTGTATGTTTGGGAACCGGTGTCGTAGGATGCGGTTATGCAACGGTGATCGCACAAGGTGTTTCAGCAGTTTTATGTTTTGTATATATATTGAAGAGATTTCCGATTCTGCATTTGAAAAAAGAGGATTTTGCATTTTCAGGAAAGCTATGTAAAAAATTGTTAGAGCTTGGAGTTCCGATGGCGTTACAATTTTCAATCACATCAATCGGAACGATTATTGTCCAGGCAGCAATCAATGTATATGGAGCAACTTATATTGCCGGATTTTCTGCAGGTGGAAAGATACAGAATGTACTCGCTGTCATTTTTATTTCATATGGCGCAGCGATGGCAACTTATGTAGGACAGAACTGTGGTGCAGGAAAGCTGGACCGAGTCAGAAAAGGGGTTCGAAGCACGCAGGTTATGGTCATCATATGGGGCTTTGCATTGATGGCACTGGTCTTGGTTTTTGGAAAATATGCAGTCTATTTGTTTGTGGATCGTTCGGAAACAAAAGTGATTGAAGCGGCACTTACATATTTTAAGGCAATTGCATGGTGTTATCCGTTTCTTGGAAGTATATTTATTTATCGTAATGCACTGCAAGGCATGGGATATGGATTTGTGCCGATGCTGGGTGGTGTGTTTGAGTTGATCGCACGAACATTGATTGTTATGATCGTGGCAGGTAAGGCAAGCTATTTTGGAGTGTGTCTGTCGGATCCGGCGGCATGGATCGCGGCGTTGATACCGTTGATTCCGTATTATATTTATATAATGAGGAAAACAGAGCAGAATGACAGTACAAAGCGCATTTAGTATGGAATACGCATGAAAATCGATTAGAGAATCATATTTATCATAGGGGGGAGAAGAATGCAGCAATTACAAAAAGATATGACAAGTGGGAATCCTACAAAGATTATCCTGAACTTTACATTTCCGATTTTTATTGGAAATGTATTCCAGCAGTTTTATAACATGGCAGATACGGTGATTGTCGGAAAGTTTGTCGGAACAAAGGCATTGGCTGCAGTTGGAAGTACGGGAACAATCATGTTTTTGATTTACGGATTTGTAACTGGAATGACAGCGGGATTTACCGTGTTGACAGCGCAGAAGTTTGGCGCCGGAGATATGAAGGCGATGCGGCAGACCGTAGGTGGCGCAGCAGTTTTGACAACGATAGTGACGATTATACTGACGACATTAGGATTGTTGTTTATGAAACCACTGCTTACATTTATGAAAACTCCATCCGACATTTTTCAGGATGCATATGCATACATTATGATTGTGTGTGCGGGAATTGCAGCACAGATGTTGTACAATTTGATGGCAAGTATATTGAGAGCACTCGGAAACAGTAAGGTGCCGTTGTATTTTCTGATTCTATCGGCACTGCTCAATATTGCTCTTGATTTACTTTTGATTATTGTATTTGGACTTGGAGCTTCCGGGGCGGCTTATGCGACGGTAATCGCACAAGGAGTATCCGGATTGTTGTGTCTGTTATATGTGAAATTAAAAGTTCCATTGCTTCATCTGGAACGCGATGACTGGCGGCCGAAAGGACATTTGCTGAAAATGCAGTTTGCAGTCGGAGTGCCGATGGCATTGCAGTATTCGATTACAGCCATTGGAACAATGATGGTTCAGACTTCACAGAATCTGCTTGGTTCCACGATCGTTGCTGCATTTACGGCGGCAAGTAAGATTGAGCAGGTTGTAACACAGGCTTATGTTGCACTTGGAACAACGATGGCGACATATTGTGCACAGAATGTCGGTGCAGGTAAGATCAAGAGGATACGAAAAGGATTCAAATCTGCGACAATCATGGCTAGTATCTATGCGGTAGTTACGGCGGTGCTGATCATGACAGTCGGAAAATATATGACCTATCTGTTTGTATCGGATAATGTTGTTGAAATTATGAATAACGTAGACATTTATCTGAAATGTATCGGTGTATTCTTTATCCCGCTTGCAGTTGTCAACCTGTATCGAAACGGAATCCAAGGTATGGGATATGGACTGCTGCCGATGATGGCAGGGGTAGCAGAGTTGATTGGTCGTGGAGTTGTGGCAGTGATTGCGGCAAATAAACGCAGCTACTTTGGAGTTTGCATGGCGAGCCCGGCTGCATGGGTACTGGCAGGTGGTTTGTTGCTTGTGATGTATTATTACATTATGCTGAAAGATATGAAGCGTAAATTTCCGAATCGAATCAATGAAGAATAAAAGCAGTTTGGGGACGGGATTTTGTGACTTTTGTGCCATGAAATTCCGTCCCTAAATAGTTATATTACTTAATAAGCTCTTGCAATGATTTAAACTGATACCCCATCTCTTCCCATTTTGTCAGAAGTTCATCGAGAATCTTCCCATTGGTTTTGGAAGTGCTGTGAAGCAGAACGATAGCACCCGGATGAACACGGGTAAGCAATTTGTCAAATGCTTCCTCCTTAGTCGGCTGATTATTTTCCTGCCAGTCAACATAGGCAAGACTCCAGAAGAAAGTATGATAGCCCAGATCCTTTGCCATCTGTAAATTGCTTTCGTTGTATTTTCCCTGTGGAGGGCGATAGAATTTGATCATTTCTTTGCCTGTGACTTTGTTGTAGGCATCCTCGACATCTTTCAATTCCTTTTCAAATGCAGTTTGAGACGACAGTTTCGACATATCCGGATGATGATATGTATGGTTGCCGACTGTGTGGCCTTCCTCCTCCATACGTTTTACTAAATCCGGATTGGATTCAATATAGGTTCCAACAACAAAAAAAGTCGCGGGAACATGGTGCTTTTTTAAAGCAGCCAAAATGGCAGGTGTGTTTCCGTTTTCAAATCCGGCATCAAATGTTAAGTAGAGTACTTTGTCGGAGGTATCCTGAGCGTAATAAGCATCGAATTTGGCGAGTTCTTCCATAGAAGCATTGGCAACAGGAGGTTCTCCTTCGGTTTGAAAACTCAATCCCCAGTTGCCTTCGGCAGAGCAGGTGATGACGGTTGGACGGATTTGTTCCTTGATTTGTGCGGTGAAATGTCCGATAAAAAAGGAAGCAGTAAAGAATAAGAGGATGGCAAAGAGACGGAGCGAGATAGCGTAAGTTTTACTCGCACGAAAGGTAGTGAATTTGTCTGTTATTTTCTTCATAAACAAGAATCCAAGAAGTTTTTTGTTTTAATATATTCACAGAAAAGAAAAATCAGAACGGATGGGCAAAATGTATCAAAGATAATCGGTGTGGTGAGCGTTGGGGCAGGAGAAAGATTTCCCCTTGTTTGGCCGTGGAAGCGCAAACTTGTAAAGCAAAATTAGACATTTTAAAGAAAAAGTGATAGAGTAAAAAAATAAGTTTCAATTTAGAGTTATAACAGTTAGAAAAAGTAGAAAGAGGAAACAAAATGAAGCAAAGTGCATTATTTTTTGACATTGATGGAACGATATTATCTGAAATTACAAGAGAAATTCCGGAAAGTGCCTTAGAAGCACTGGAACAGGCAAAGAAAAACGGACATAAGATGTATATCAATACAGGTCGTACGTATTGTAATATTCCGCCACAGCTTCGAAGATTTGATTTTGATGGATTTCTGTGTGGGTGCGGATGCTATCTGGTATGTAATGATGAAGTTGTCTTAGAAAGTCATATAGAAAAGCAACGTGGACAGGACATCATAGATATGATGTATGAATGCAAGCTGGATGGGATTCTAGAAGGCACGGAAGATGCATATTTCCCATTAAAACGCTCCAGATTTGAAATGTTGGAGACTTCCAGAAGGTTCTTTCGAGATAAGGGTCTTGGAATCGAGCAATATATTGATGATGGAGATTTTGTTTACGATAAGTTGTTTGTATATGCAGATGAACAGAGTGACAGAGACCGATTTTTCAAATTTTTGGAAAAGGATATGGAAGTGATAGACAGAGGAGATAATGCTTATGAGATTGCTCAGAAACCATTTTCCAAAGCAACGGCGTGTGAATTTATGAGAAAACGCTTGGGATTGGATATGAATCAGATCTATGTATTCGGAGATAGCAGTAATGATCTGCCGATGTTTGAATATGCACAGCATACGATTGCACTTGGAATACATTCGGAAGTATTGGAACCATATACAGAATTTATTACAAAAACAGTGGAAGATGATGGAATCGCATATGCGATGAAACATTACGGATTAATTTGATAAAAGAAGTGGGGTTCGGATAAATGAAATTATTTGTATACAGCTATAGGGAATTTGATGAAGCAGAATTTTTTCAAAAATTTGCAGAAGAGTATCATGTAGAACTTGGAATCTGTCATGATGCTCCAACGATGGACAATGCTTATCTGGCAGAGGGATATCCTTATGTCAGCATTATTACAACCAAAATCGATGAGGCATTGATGAATCGTTTCCATGCACTGGGCGTGAAAATGATTTCGACAAGAACAATTGGTTATGACCATATTGATCTGGAAGCCGCTAAGAAATGTGGCATCAGTGTGGGGAACGTAACGTATTCACCGGAGTGTGTTGCGGACTATACAGTGATGCTGATGTTGATGTCTATTCGTAAAATGAAACGAATCATGCAGCGTGAAGAAATTAATGATTTCTCATTGCCGGGAATTCAGGGAAAAGAGATGCCAAATTTTACAGTCGGAGTAATCGGAACCGGACGAATCGGTCGTGCCGTGATTCGTGATATCAGTGGATTCGGCTGCAAGATTTATGCATATGATTTGTATGAAAATGACGAAGTGAAAAAGTATGCACAGTATGTATCATTAGATGAAATTTATGAGAAATGTGATATGATTACGCTCCATATGCCTCTCACGGAGGAAAATATGCATTTGATCGATGCGGAAGCAATTCAGAAGATGCAGGACGGCGTGGTGTTAATTAATACGGCTAGAGGTGGCTTGATTGATACGAAAGCACTGATTGATGGGTTGGAATCCGCTAAAGTGGGAGCAGCAGGTCTGGATGTAATTGAAGATGAGTTTGGAATGTATTATTTTGACAGAAAATCAGACGTGCTGAGCAAACGAGATCTGTATATTCTGAGAGGATTCCCGAATGTTGTCGTGACTCCGCATATGGCATTCTATACAGACCAGGCAGTCAGTGATATGGTGAAACATTCAATTGAGAGTTGTATGTTGCATGAGGCAGGGAAAGAGGATCCGTGTCGAGTGCTGTAAGCTCTGAATAGTTTGTAACTGTGATATTTTGGTAGATTTGTTCTGGGGTTGATTGTATCACTTAAGGATAGATATCGCATTGTTTCGAACAGAGAAAGCGGGCGTGGGCGCTATGATATTGCGATGTATCCAATCCTTCATGATACAAGATCATGAACGATATGTATTTTGCAGAGGGGAAGGATATTATATTTCATGAGCAAAGAATAAAACCATACTAAACCTATTGACTTAATAGGTAAAAGGTGTTAAACTCCATTTATCAGAAAGATAAGTGGAGTTTTTCTTGAAAAGAAAGTTTTTACAGAAGTTCTTATAGAATGAGTTTTCACATTTATCGGTTGACCAAATACGGAGTAAAAGGCAGGTGCAGGATAGATGAAACAGATTTTATGCTTTGGTGATTCAAACACATGGGGATTAAACGCAGAGACAGGAACACGATTTCCATGGGAAGAACGTTGGACAGGTCTCTTGCAGGAGAAACTGCAGGAACGTGATATTCGGGTGATTGAAGAGGGATTGTGCGGAAGGACAACAATATTTGAAGACCCGCTTCGTTTGGGAAGACGAGGAACGGAATTGCTTCCGACATTACTGGAAACACATACTCCGGATGCAATTGTTCTGATGCTTGGGACTAATGACTGTAAAACAATATTCGGTGCATCTGCAGAAGTGATTGGCAAAGGGATTGCAAAATTACTGGAGCAGATCGAACAATTTGCATCCAAAGCTAAAGTGTTGGTAATATCTCCGATTCACTTGGGAGATAAAGTGTGGCAGGAAGAGTTCGACCGTGAATTTTCGCCGGAATCAGTAGAAGTATCAAAAGAATTGGGACATGTATATGAAAAGGTCGCTCAGAAATATGGAAAACAGTTCATGAGAGCAGCGGATTATGTGAGCTGTTCAGAAGCAGACCAGGAACATATGGATAAAGAGAGTCATCGAATTCTTGCAGATGCAATTTATAGAAAATTAGAAGAGGTGATTTTATAAGAATGAAACATGCATTTATAAAATCAATTCCGATTTTGTGCAGCTACGTGTTTGTGAGTATGGCATATGGAATTATGATGGAAGAGGCTGGGTTTCATTGGTATTATTCACTGCTAGTCAGCTTGACTGTGTATACAGGAGCGTTTCAATTCGTGTTGATCACATTTTTAAGCAGCGGTGCTTCGATTCTTACAATTGCATTGACGGCACTATTGATGAACAGCAGACAGACTTTTTATAGTTTGACATTTATCGATGAATTCAAAAAGATGGGGAAACGTTTACCTTACATGATTCATACGATGACGGATGAGACATATGCGGTGAATCTGACGTTGGAAGCAGAGTGTCAGGACGAAAAGAAAAAAGAGGACAGCATGTTTTGGGTGGCATTCTTTAGCAGATGCTATTGGATGTTCGGAACAGTTCTAGGAGGTGTACTTGGTCAATTGATACCTTTTGAATTGGAAGGAATTGATTTCTGCATGACAGCGTTGTTTGTTATTATTTTCATTGACCAATGGGAAAAGAGTGAAAATCATATCCCTGCACTCTTGGGTCTTACAGTAGCACTGGTCAGTTTATATTTATTTGGTTCGCAACGTTTTATGTTAGTGGCACTTTTGATTGTGTCCGGTATCTTGTTACTTGTCAGAGAAAAGGATGGAAAGGAAGTACATTGTGAGTAAAGAAATGATATTTATTGCAATTTTTGTTTCGGCTGCGATTACATTTGCCCTTCGCGCGTTGCCGTTTGTAGCATTTCGTGGCGGAAGACAGATGCCGGAAAAATTGATATATCTTGGGAAAATACTTCCATCAGCGATTATGGCAGTGCTGATCGTGTACTGTCTGAAAGATGCAATTCAGGATGTGCGAGGTGTCGGGATTGCACAGTTTGTAGCAGTGATCGTGGTGGCGGTTAGTTATAAATGGAAGCATAATACGCTGGTGAGTATTGCACTGGGGACGGTGTGTAATATGGTGTTGTTGGGGATTTCTGGGTGAGGCACTTAGATATCCAATTTAATAAACAAAACAGCAACTTACAACATATTGAGATACTTCATAATCATCAACGACAGATTCATATTCATATAATCATCCCCCTGTGTCAGATCACTTCCAATCAATTCCTTAATCTTCCCCATACGATACAGCAACGTATTCTTATGCACATGAAGATTCTCAGCGACCAGTGAAGACTGTCCCGGATGTTTCAAATATTCTTGCAGAGTGTTCAGAAAGTCGGTGCCTTTTTCTTGGTCGTATAAATGTAGATTCATCAGTCCGGGATGAATCAGGAAACGGATTTCCGTATCTTCTTTCTCGAACACTTCCAACATCTTATAGACATAATAGTCACTGTAATAGCACAGTGGATTGGAATCATTGAGCTTCCGTCCCAGATTGACCGCATCGACCGCCTGCTGGTAGAAACGGGAAGTATCTTCCAGATTCTGATAAAAGTTACTGATTCCTACTTTCAGATTATTGGCAGTGAGATAGTCGGTGAGCTGTGACAGCTCATATTCACTGAATCCTTGATACAAATCTTTATTGATCAAGAAAACAATGGTGTCCTCGTAAATGACATAGATACTTCCGACAAAAATCTGTTTTAAATGTTCCAGAATTACTTCCAGTTGTAAATGAGAAGAACTATGTGCGGAAGGTGGAATGGCGATAATGTAAAAGGAAGTCTTTAAATTATAGCCAAGAACTTCCAGACGTTCTTTGATCTTTTCGATATTGTATTGAGGATTGCGAAGCAAATCTACAAGAAAGTACGAGTACATAACTCCTTTGTTTCTTGTGTAAGCAGGATCCTTTTGCAATTCCAGAGATACCAATTTACAAAAGCGATGAAAGAAATCAGGCGCATAATCTTCAAATGGGTGCTCGGATTCCATCATCATGACATGTCCGACTTCAATGTTCTGGATATGGATGGCATCGACCAACATACCGGTCTGGACCAGCTCATTGGTATAGTAATAAGGGCGATTGGACTTTCGCACCATTTCATCCAGATGGTTTGCACGAATGGAGGCGATTCCACGTTTACTGATATAACCAGATTTACTTTCTTCACGGAAGAAATCATTGTCTGGAACGATGCCGGCGGAGATGGCCAGATACTTATTCTGAAGATCTACAACATAGATTGGATTGCCAAATATCGTAGAAGCAGTGTCCACCAGATATTGCAATCCTTTTCCAGAGAAGGAAGCGTTTAATAGAAGATGCATTCCGGCGGTAATCTGTTGAATCTCAGTTAATAATTCCATGGCAGTGTTAAAAAGAGCCGCTTGAGAGAAGGAAGTACCAAAGTATAAGATGGTGAATCGGCTTTCATTATAGGCAGAAAAATCCACTTTTTCTCCGAAACACATCAGTGTAAATTCCGAATCTACGATAGCGGAAGGCATCGATTCGGTAGAAGTTAAATAGAGACTGGAAGATTCAAAGTGTGGACGCATTGGGTCAAATACGCGGACATTGATCATGTCACAGGTGTTTTCGGGTTGACCGAATATCTGCGGTTGATAGCCTTTTTCTTTTAATTTCGACATAAAAATCTGATACTCCATAGATACTCCTTTGCAAAAAAATCCATTGTGCGTTCGCACAAAAAAGTAAATTAAAATTGAGAAATTATCATGCTTTGACACGATGAAATCACTGGTTTCATTATATATAATAATGTCAAAATCGTAAAGAACGAATAATTCTTATGCGAACAAAATGAATTGTAAACCACTCTTCCAACCACATTTTATAAGAAAATGATAAGGAAACAGGGAAGAAAAAACGTTCATAAGAAAGGATGAAGACAATGAATCAGACGAAATTGGGAAAATACCAGAGAAGCGTTTCTATTATCGGTGTTGGATGTACTCCATTCATGTACACAGTAGATAATGAGGAAACAAACGGACTGACAGAAGGTGAAATGTTCGGATATGCAGCATTGAAAGCAATGGAAGATGCAGGAGTGAATCCACAGGATGTAGATTTCTACTTCCATGGACAGGCAAGTCCGCTCAATGGTTCCAACTACTTAACACCAAACGTTCAGATCTCAAACTGGTTTGGTATGAAAGGAAAAGGATCTATCCATCATTCAGAAGCATGCTGTACAGGTTACCTTGCAATCGAGCAGGCTGTAAATGCAATCGCATCAGGAAAATATGACTGTGTACTTACAGGTGCTGTTGAGTTCGGAGATAGCTTACCAAGCCCGGCTGATAGTGTAGAATCACCAAAACATCCATACAAACGTGACAAGATGACAATGGATAAATTCCTGAAGACAACAGCATGGTTGTATGACCGTACATATACAAGACAGTTGATGGCAGGACAGGAACTGATCTATGATGATGCAGCAGAATGGTATGTTCGTACAAGAGGTATCTCAGCAGAAGATATGAACAATACTTTGAATGCAATGTGCGTAAACAACAGAAGAAATGCATCTGTAAACCCACTTGCAATTGAAAGAACAACATATGAAGAACTTGCAGAAAAAGCAGGTATGACATTGGATGAATATATGAATTCTCCATACAATCCGAAGATGGGTGATTTCCTTCGTGCAGGCGGAGTTGAGTTAAAATGTGACGGAGCTGCTGCTTGTATCGTATGTGCAACAGAGAAGATTCCGGAGATTGCAAAGAATCTGAAACATAAACCAATCGAAGTACTTGGAATTGGAAGTGCTGCTTGCGAAGCAACAACACCACACTTTGAGGTTGCTGCAACAGAAGAAGCTGTTCGTCAGGTATACGAAGCAACAGGATTGTCAGGAGATGATCTGGATATCTTTTTTGCAAATGACTTTATCATTACTTCTCATCTGGTATCTGCGGAAATCGCAGGATATCTGCCATACGGAGAAGGATGGAAATATATTTGTGACGGACGTACAGCATGGGATGGTGATAAACCAATCAATACAAATGGTGGTAGAACATCATTTGGACATGCACATGCCGCATCAGGTCTGGCAGATATGTATGAAGCCTGCAAACAGATGTGGAATGAGTGCGGAGAACGTGAGGTTAAGAAAGTACCTAAGACAGCAATGCTTCGTGGATATGGCGGAGCTCAGAACGTAGCAGCTATCGTAATTCGTACAATGGACTAATAAAGAGGAGGAAGTACCATGGCTATCAAATTAGAGAAAGTCGTAGAGAAATTTTATTTAGGACTTGAAGAGGGAAAAATCTTGGGACGTAAGTGTCCAAAGTGCGGACATGTAGAATTCCCACCTGTATATGCATGCAATGCTTGTGGAAATTATGAAACAGAGTGGTATGAAATCAGTGGAAAAGCAAAATTACACTCTATCGTATTACCAGCAGCACTTTCTACAAAACCAGAATATAAGAAATTGGGTAAATTCTGTTATGGCGAAGTAGAAATTGAAGAAGGAACAAGACTCAATGCAGTTGTTCGTGGAGTCAGCAGAAAGAACAGAGCAGAGTTAGAAGCAAAATTACCATTGAATATCCACGCAGCAATTGTTGAGCGTGACAATGGAGTAAAAACAGTAGTATTTGATTTAGATGAAGAATAAGGAGAATAAAACAATGTCAAGACAGGAAATTTTAGAACAGGTATTAAACATGGTAGCAATGTCATACAAGAAAGATGCAGCAGAACTTTCAGAGAGCACATCATTCAAAGATGATTTGGGTGGAGCATCTGTACAGATGGTAGCTTTAGTTTCTGAGATCGAAAATGAATTAGACGTAGCTTTGATGTTAGCTGATGCAAGTGCATGTAATACAATCTCAGACCTTGTTGATCTGATTGAAGAGGAAATGTAATCCATTATTTTCAAAATATAAGACACATTTTAGAAAAGTGTACTGTTGTTTTTGAAATGTATTTCTTACAATACAAAATGTAAAACAAGTGTTGCGGCTCATGGAATATGGGCTGCGATATAAAATTACTCGTGGAGGAAGAAAAATGAGCGTATTAGATCAGATTTATGCAAAAGCAAAAGAAGATCCACAGCGCGTTGCCTTTCCGGAGGCTGAAAACGAGAAGATGATGCAGGCAGCTTATGAGACAGGAAAAGAAGGATATATCATTCCGATTCTTGTAGGAGATGCTCAGAAAATCACAGAACTGTGCAAAGAGCGCGGGTATGAGACAGACGTTTTCAAGATTGTGGATATTCAGGAAGAAGAATACAAAAATAAACTGATTGCAGATTATGTTGCAAAACCTGAAACACTGTTAAAAGAAAAAGCACTTGGTCGTCGTATGCAGAATCCTTTGTATTATGCAATGGTAATGCAGGCAGTCGGTGAGGCAGAGGTAACATTTGCCGGAATCGACAATACAACAGGTGATGTTCTTTTAGCAGGACAGATGATCATCGGTCTGCAGCCGGGAATCAGCACAATTTCAAGTATCGGACTTTGTGACATTCCTGGATTTGAAGGAAGCGAAGGAAGTTTACTTGCAGTTGGAGACAGTGCAGTGTGCACAAACCCAAATGCAGAACAGCTCGCAAGTATCGCTATCTCAGCATGTGATACAGTAAAAGCATTACTTGACTGGGAGCCAAGATGTGCAATGGTAAGTTACTCTACACTCGGAAGTGGTCAGGGAGAACTGATCGACAAAGTTGTAGAGGCAGTAAAAATTGCAAATGAGCTTCGCCCGGATCTTGCAATTGACGGAGAATTCCAGTTCGATGCAGCAATTTCACCGGCTGTAGCAGCAAAGAAAGTAAACCGAGAAAGCAAAGTTGCCGGAAAGGCAAATGTTGTAATCTGGCCAGACTTAAATGTTGGTAACGTAGGAGTAAAACTGATTCAGCAGTTTGGTCATGCAAATGCATACGGACCGATGCTTCAGGGATTCAACAGCGTGGTTTGTGATTGCTCAAGAGGGGCCCCGGTATCAGAGATTAAAGGTAATATTATCATCAGTGCTGCACGTGCAGCAGGAAGCAAGATAAAATAATTATTGCGGATAAAAACAGAAGCAATAATATAGAATAGAAAAACAATAAATCGCTACAAAGAATAGATGCGGGCGCAGTAACATGCGCCCGTAAGTATTAAATGGGGAAAAAGACTATGAGTGAATATAAAGTATTGACAATCAATCCGGGATCTACTTCCACAAAGATTGCATTATTTGAAGGAGAAAACTGTCTGTTCTCAAAAAATGTATCTCATGATGCACAGGAACTGGAAAAATTCCAGTCTCTTCCGGAACAGTTACCATATCGTCGCGACACCATTTTACAGCTTTTAAACGAGGCAGGAGTAAAATTGGATGATGTGGATGTATTTGTAGGACGTGGAGGCGGACTGCTTGCAATGGAAGGTGGTACATACGAAGTAACCGATCTGTTGCTTGACCATGCAAGAAACAGTGCAAATGGTGTTGTGCATCCGGCAGGACTAGGACCACAGCTTGCAAGAGAATTTGCAGAGCAGTATGGTGCAAAAGCGATGGTAGTTAACCCACCTGATGTAGATGAGTTACAGGATCTTGCCAGAATGACAGGAATCAAAGGCGTAAACAGAATCATTCACTTGCATGCATTGAACTTAAAGGAAACAGCAATCCGTCACAGTAAAAATGTGTTGAATAAAAAATACGAGGATTGCAACTATGTTGTATGTCACATCGGTGGAGGAATTTCCGTATCTGCACACCGTAAAGGTAAAATGGTAGATGGATATGATATTGTTGGGGGAGAAGGTCCGATGGCACCAACTCGCTCAGGAAGTATTTCTGTTGCCAATCTCTTGAATCATATGAAAGAGAATAATCTGGATATCGCAGATGTGAAAAAACTCTGTACAAAAACAGGTGGATTTGTAAGTCACACAGGAATTTCTGACGCACTGGAATTGACTGTTCGTGCAAAGAATGGTGACAAATATGCAGAAATGTTGTGGAATACAATGATTTATCAGATTGAGAAATGTATTGGTTCTATGGCAGCAGTATTGCACGGAGAAGTAGATGGCGTTCTTCTTGGTGGAGGAATGGTTTACAATGAAGATCTTGTAAATCAGATCACAGAAGCTTGCTCATTTATCGCACCGGTTACAGCATACCCGGGAGAGTTTGAGATGGAAGCAATGGCAGCAGGAGCAATCCGTGTATTAAATGGAGAAGAAGAATTAAAAGTCTATACTGGTAAAAAAGTATGGGACGGATTTGACTGGGAGAAATAAATGGACGAAAGAAAAGAAAAACGAATCCGTATCGGAACATTAGCATTTGGCATCGCATTTATGCCGCCAATCTGGGCTGTGTTAAGCCAGTATATCGGAGTAACAACCGGAGCGGTTGCACTTATTTGTGCGGGATTATATGTGGCAAATGGAAACAAACGCTCGGATGCATTTAAGATTGCAGCAGGTTTCTTATGCGGAGATGTCTGGGCAGTGCTTGCAGTATGGATTATGGAAACATTACAGTTCAATCCAAATGTTGAGTTGTATTGTACGCTTTTTGTATTTGGAGGACTCGCAGTAATTATTGGTGAAAATCTTTCGAAATACATCTTTACGCCATCCTGGTTGTGCGGATGGGCAATTGGTCTTACAATTATGGGCCCACTGAAAGTGAGCGAGATTGGAACACTTCCGATTCAGATTGGTGTGGCAATGCTTGCAGGTGTTGTCTATGTTGGAATCGGCGTGGACGCATTGCAGCAGTTCTTGATTAAGAAGTTAAGTAAATAAGAGAAGACCGGTGGGGACGGAGTTTTTTGCATTAAGCCAAAAATCTCCGTCCTCATTGGTCTTTTTCTATCGAACTAGACACATTTGGAAAAAGTGTGCTGTTGTTTCTTTGATAAGTTTTCTACAATATAATAAGCAAAATCGTAATTGTAAAAAGCTGAACAATTACGAAAATCAGATGTCAAGAGAGGAAGTAAGGATGAGTAAATCGAAAAAAATAAAAATCATCATCACAATTGTCTGTATTTCCTTTATACAGGGACTTCAGTTTTGTGTTTCTCCTGTATTGGGACAGATTCAGGAACATTATCCGGATGTGTCTGTCAGCATGGTACAGATGCTTGTGACAGCACCTACATTTTTATCTATCGTAGTTGCAATCATATCAGGAGGACTTGTTGTAAAAATCAGTAAAAAGAAAATGTTGATTTTTTCTGGTTTGGTAGCCGGAATTACAGGATTTTTACCATTTTTAGCAGATAATTTTATGTTATTGTTCGTGTCGCGCATTTTATATGGTCTGGCACTTGGATTATGCATCGCATTGAATACTGCTGTTGTAGCGGAATTTTTTGAAGGAGATGAAAGAGTCTCTGTTATGGGAATTCAGGCAGCAAGTGTAGGCGCCGGTATGGTCCTTGTTACAACATTGGGTGGAATCCTTGGTAAATATGGATTCCAGAATGCATATTATCTGAATGTGATTGGATTTATCGCAATGATTTTGATTGCGTTGTTTTTACCTGAAACGGGTACAACGAAGGTAAGCAAACATGAGAAAATTGAATTGAACGCAGAAGTATATAAGGTTGCATTTACAGGCGTGATTGAAATGTTGTTCTTGATTACATTTTCAACGAATATCGCAATGCATATCAGCGGAAGCCTTGCAGGAAGCACAACTGTTTCTGGTAACTTGACTGGAATCTTCTCAGCAGCACAGATTGTTGTCGGTTTGATTCTTGGGGCAATCACAAAAGTAACAAAGAAATACACATTACCGGTTGCAATGCTATGCTTCTCGGTTGGAGGCGTATTGATTTTAATGTTCCCATCAAATTATATTATGCTGATGATCGGAGCGGTATGTTGTGGTTTTTCACAGGGAATGTTTATTCCGACTGCAATGGTGGAAGTATCCAATGCTGTAAATCCGACATCTACTACGATGGCGGCTGCGTGCATGACATGTGGAAACTGCTTTGGACAGTTGATTTCACCAACATTATTGAATGGAGCATCAAACATAATATTTGGTGAGGTAACAACGTCTCACGTATATATGATTGCTACAGTAGGTATGACAATTGCGGCAGTTGTTGTAATTTTGTTACGAGCAAGAAAGAAAAATTAATAATTTATATATAACAAGGAGGAATAAAAATAATGGGCGCTAAGAAATGGAAAGGCAAAGAGAAATATTCCAATTTATTTTCACCAATCCGTATGAGAAATGTACGTGCGAAAAACCGTATTATCGCAGCACCGACAAGTCCAAGTATGATTACGACAGAAGGGCATTTTACACCGGAGATGATTGCATATTTGGAAGAAAAAGCTCTTGGAGGAGCTGGAATTGTTACATATGGAGAGGCAATTGTACATTCCGCAACAGGAAAATCTCATAACAAACAGCTTCAGTTGGATTCATTTGGTGTAAAACAGGGAATGGCACAGGCGGCAAGAGCAATTCACAATGCAGGAGCTTATGCAAATATCCAGCTTTCACATGGTGGAAAATATGGCGGACTTGCGAGTGTTGGAGGCGATAATCTTTCGCATACAGACAAAGCGTATGGACCAAGTCATGAGGTGACACCGGTTGGTGAAGTACAGGAAATGCCAAAAGAAATGATTCTGGAAATTGTAGAATCATATAAAAAAGGTGCAAAACTCTGTAAAGACTGTGGATTTGACATGGTTCAGGTTCATGCGGCACATGGTTGGTTATTCTCCCAGTTCTTATCACCTGTATTTAACCAGAGAACAGATGAATTTGGTGGCTCATTAGAGAACAGAGCAAGATTCTTGCTCATGGCTCTGGATGCAGTAAGAGAAGGTGTAGGACCGGAATTCCCAATCGAGATTCGCCTGTCAGGAGATGATTTGACAGACAATGGTCTTGGAATGGATGAATGTATTGAAGTAGCAAAATTAGTGGATGATAAAGTGGATTTAATCAATGTATCTTGTGGAAATCATGAAGACCCGGATATGTTCTGTCGTACACATCCTTCTGCATTTTACAAACGTGGGGTAAATGTATATCTTGCGACAGCAATCAAAGAACATGTAAAAACACCGGTTGCCTGTGTTGGTTCTTTAAATGATCCGGCTCAGATGGAAGAAATCATTGCAACAGGTCAGGCTGATATGGTAGAGATTGGACGAGCACTTCTTGCAGAGCCATACCTTCCAAAGAAAGCACTGGAAGGAAGAGAAGATGACATCACACCATGTCTTCGTTGTTATGAGTGCTTTGGAGAGACAGGAAAGAGCGAGACAGTAAAATGTTCCGTAAATCCGACAATGGGACAGCAGCTTCCGGAAAAATATCCAAGAAAAGCACCGGAACAGAAGAAACGCGTCTTGATCGTCGGTGGAGGACCTGCCGGAATGGAAGCAGCAATCACAGCAGCAAGTCGCGGACATGAAGTAACACTTGCAGAGAAAGCAGATAAACTCGGTGGAAACTTATATCCTGCATCTGCACCATATTTCAAAAAAGATATCGCAGATTTCTGTCAGGTGATGATCAATCGTGTAGAAGCGTCAGCAGTAAAAGTAATGCTGAATACAGAAGTGACACCAGAATTTATCAAAGATATGGATCCAGATGCACTGATTGTTGCAATTGGTTCTTATGAAGCAAAACCACCAATCAAAGGTTTGGATGGTGAAAATGTTGTAATGGCAATTGAAGCAGAAATGCATCCGGAAAAACTTGGAAAGAAAGTAGCAATTATGGGTGGCGGACTTGTTGGAGCAGAGGCAGCCGTATCTTTCCACCATGAAGGTAAAGAATGTGCCGTTATTGAGATGCGTTCCGAAGTTGCAGCAGATGCAAACTCATTCTACCGCGGTGGCTTGATGGTTGAGGTAAATAACTCAGCAGAATTATACACCAATACAACAGTAAAAGAAGTAACAGAAAAGGGTGTTCTCTGCGAGAAAGACGGAGAAGAAGTTTTGATTGAAGCAGATACCGTAGTCTGTGCGCTTGGATTCAAGTCAGCATATGATAAGGTGGATGAACTTTGCAAATTGGTTGATGAGAATTATGTAATCGGAGATTGTAAGAGTGTTGGTCTGATTTACAATGCAGTAAATCAGGGATATTATACAGCGATGAGTCTGTAAAATAAAATACTTGCCTGACACAGCAGGAAGAAGAAAGAGACTATGTTCTATTGAGAATGCATATCAATCAGAGAATGCATCGTAGAATGTGGTCTCTTTCTTTATTGGCATATTTTTGACAGAAGATAGAAATAAAAATACTTTATAAAAGCCGAAAAATCGGTATAATAGTTTCATAAGAATATTCCAAATCTGGTGGAATGTCTGATGCCGTATATAGAAGAACATTATCGGATTGCAAGAAGGGTGCTAAAGTATAGAAAAGCATATTTCTAAATTTGAGCCTCTCAGTCAATCTGCAAAAGCATAATTTCATGTTCCAGCAATACTTCCTGCAAAAGTAATATGTTATTTTCAACAAGAATGGTTTCGTTTTTTCGATAAGGAATACTTTTTCGTTTGAGATAAGAGATCTCATCCAATGTCAGTTCAAGCTCGGTTCCGAGGCGTTTCCACTCATCTAAGATACTGCCATGGTGAGACGGAAGAAAATTTGAAAGAGTTATGTAGAGTTGATGGAACATGGATCAATCCGGAAAAAGTAGGATGTATGTGTGGTACAATACTTGGAATGTATGCGACAGGAAATGGAACGGATTTAGAGAAAGAAGCAGCATTTGATTGGTTCCGGTATGAGGAAAAATAAGATCAAGGATGGAATCAAGTAGAGTCGGAGTTTGGTGGCTTATACTACTAAACCCCGTCTCCACTTGTTTTTTTTCTAAGTGAAAAGTCTAATCTTATGCTTCTTCAAGAAATGTATCCGTACCTCTTACATAATAAGCACCCATTCCAGGAATATGTTTTTTAAAAGTATCTCCCTGTACATGTGCAAGGAAATCTTCCTGTGAATCCCATTGAGAAACAAAAGTAACTTCATCTTTTGTTTCCGGGTTTACTAAAACTTTCATTCCATGGCATCCTTTGTCGTTTGCAGCAGCATCTTCGGCAAATGCCTTTGCCAATGGTAAATAAGCGTCTCTGTCTGTTACGATGTTTGTTGTGATTACTGTTGTCATAATCAAAATCCTCCTTGATTTGCAATTTGTATTATCATCATAGTAAAAAAAGAAAGACAGTGTCAATTGAAAAAAACGGAAAACAAAAAGAGGTCAAGAACGCATATCGCAATTATGACATATGTATAAATAATAAAAATAGAAAGGCAAAAACACGATAAAAACGAAGCGGATTTCGTGTATACAAAATGTTGACAAAGAATGTATAATATGAACCAGAGAAATGTGTTTTCTGACAAGAAAATGAAAGTAAAACACAAAAATAGTACGCAGGAGGAAAAAGAATTATGCGAGTAAAACAGATTACAAATGTAGACGGATTTTATAAGGCACTGGCAAAATGCCAGGGAAGAGTGGAACTGATCACAGATGACAGAGACGTATTGAATCTGGCATCTACATTGACACAGTTCATCGGACTTACTACTGTATTCAGTAACCCGAATATTGAGGCATATGAAATCGTATGTTACAATCCGGATGATTTCCAGTATATCAAAGAATTCCTTGTTCCGGTTGAAAAATAGGAACAAAGATGGTTCGCATTGGCAGAGAGCTGTTGAATGACAACCTAATATAGAAAGAAATGCGATATACAACAGAATATACATATTATATAGAAGAAGAGCTTTTGGGTGTTGGTGAAATTCAACAAAACAAAACCTCTTCTTTTGTGTATATTTTTGTATAAAATCACAACGTCATGAAAAAGATGAACAATTATGACCTGTTGAATATGTATAATGCTTTATGAGGTCATTTTTATGACGAAATAAGTAAAAAATCGAATGGCGACAGAGCTCATAGACTGGTAAACTAAGGTCAAATCTTGAGAGAGACATACAAGGAGGAAAAATTATGAAGGCAAAAAAGGTTATGGCGATGGCAATGGCCAGTGCAATGATTCTTTCATTGACAGCATGTGGAGGAAGTTCATCTGACAGCTCATCCAAAGGAGATTCATCTGGTTCAGACTCAAAGGCAACAGTAAGTGTCGTAGAGCCAAACAAAGATGCGGCAAACACAGAAAAGACAGATGAGACATTGACAGTTGGACTTTCAGCAGAACCATCATCTCTGTATGGAGCTGCTGTTGGCAAGACGGAGAACGAGGAACAGATCATTGGCAATGCAATGTTGGATTCACTTGTAAAATTTAACTATGCTACAAATGAGATCGAACCAAGTCTTGCAACGGACTGGGAGTGGACAGATGACACACATCTGAAATTCACACTTCGTGATGATGTAACAATGAGCGATGGAACACCATTTACAGCAGATGATGTTGTTTATACATGTAATGAGATCTGGGTAAAACAGAATACTACAAATGATACAGGAAAATATCTTGTAGGTGCAACAAAAGACGATGATCACACAGTCACAATCGAGTTCAATACAGCAGCACCGGATTTCCTGAAAATGTTGAGCTGGACAAACTTCGGAATCGTATCTGAAGATGAAGTCAATGCAGCAGGTGGATTGGAAGCAACATCTACAAACCCTGTAATCGGAAGCGGTCCATACAAATTCAAAGAGTGGAAGAACGGACAGTCTGTTACATTGGAAAGAAATGATGACTACTGGGATAAAGATTATGTAGGATACTACAAAGAAATCGTATTTACATTCACAAGTGATGCAGCAGCAAGAGAGATGGCGGTAGAATCAGGAGATGCGGACATCGCATACGATATGCCGGTAAGTCAGGCCGCTACATATGCAGAGAATGATTCTGTAAATACTACGATTTATGACTTCGGTCAGACTACACATCTGTGGTATAACCAGGGCGATAATGCCGGTGCAACAAAAGACGAAAAAGTTCGTGAAGCAATTGATAAAGCATTAGACTTCGATGCAATCGCACAGGTAGGAACAGCAGGATTTGCAGATGCTTCCCTGTCATACTGGGATCCAAGCTGTGATTTCTACACAGAGAACTATACAAAAGAAGAAAGAGCTGTTGACGTAGACGGAGCAAAAGAACTTCTGGACGAGGCCGGATATGGTGATGGACTTGAAATTACAGCATTAGGACTTCAGGATAATACATCGGTATTAACTGTTATGCAGGCAAATCTTGCAGAGGCAGGTATCACATTGAACATTGATACACCAGATACAGCACAGTTTGTAGAAGATGCGTTCGGAGGAAATTATGATTTGATTTGTGTTGGAGATACTCCGGCAATCAGAACACCTGCAAGCGTAATGCCATTCCTTCAGAAATTAAATGTCGATGGTCCTGGTATGGTTATTGGTGGACCAAAATGGACATCTGACGAATTTGATTCAACAATTTCTGAACTTATTAGCGAATCTGATAATGACAAAGCAACAGAACTGGCAACATCATTGGATGAGATGGTAAAAGAAGAAACAATCTGTTCAAACCTGTATCCAGAAATGAAAGCAAGTGTATATGCAAAAGATCTGAAAGGATTTAACACAATTGAAAGAGGTTTCGTTGATGTAACTGGATTCTACGAATAAGCGAGAAACAACCAGATTCTTGAGTTGCCCGGAGATGAAAGTCTCCGGGCAATATTTGAAATACGAGGAGAATGATATATGCTAAAATATATAGTAAAGAGGATCCTGTATCTGATTCCAATTTTGTTCGGTGTATCAATTATCATCTTTGCACTGAAAACATTTACACCGGGAGATCCGGCAAGACAGATTTTGGGAAACAGTGCATCAGAAGCACAGGTTCAGGAAAAAAGAGAGGAACTTGGATTGAATGACCCGGTTCCGGTACAATATTTTAATTATGTAAAAGACATTGTTACAAAGGGCGATTTCGGTGATTCTTATAGAACAGGTAAACCGGTATTGCAGGAGATTGCACCGAGACTTCTGACATCTGCAAAGATTACATTAGGAGCAGTTTTGATTGGAGCGGTACTTGGTGTATTACTTGGTATCATATCAGCCTTGAAGAAATATACGTGGATAGATTCGGGAGTATTGGTCATATCCATGTTCTTCCAGTCGGTTCCGGAATTCGTTGTAGCGTTGGTACTGATTATGATCTTCGCTGTAAACTTACATATTTTACCTGCAAATGGTATTGATACATGGAAAGGTTATATCATGCCGATGCTCTGTATCGGATTATCTTCCGTAGCAAGTTACACACGTATTACACGTTCTTCTATGCTGGAAGTATTGGGTGAAGATTATATCCGTACAGCACGGGCAAAAGGACAGTCAGAGAAAAACATTACTTATCATCATGCACTTCGTAATGCTATGATCCCGGTTGCACAGTCAGTTGGAACCAGCCTTGGTAATACAATCGGTGGTGGTATGGTACTTGAAACAGTATTTGGTGTTCCGGGAGTTGGAAAATATATTGTTGATTCTATTACACAGCGTAACTATCCATCTGTTCTTGGTGGAGCATTGATCATAGCAATTGTATTGACTTTGATCAACTTATTGGTTGATATCAGTTTCGTATTGATTGATCCACGTTTGAAGACAACAATTATTGCCGGTGGAAAAACAAAGAAACGTAAAAAAGTGAAAGCAACAGCGTAGGAGGGAAAAGATATGTCAAAAATGAGAACTCCTGCAATGGAGAAAATAGAAAAGAAAAATGTAAAAAGAAAGAAACCGATGAAATCCACACCGATGCGTGAATCATGGAAACGATTCAAACGTAACCCAACGGCATTACTTGGATTGGCCGTAGTCTGTATTTTGATTCTTATAGCAATTTTTGCACCATTGATTGCACCTTATGATTATAAGGCGCAGGATTATGGTGCGATGATGCAGGCACCGAGCAGTGCACATCTCTTCGGAACAGATCAGTTTGGACGAGATATTTTCAGCCGGGTTATTTACGGAACAAGATATTCACTGATCATCGCTTTGTTCTGTACAATCGCAGCATTGTTCAGTGGCGGACTTCTTGGAATTATCGCCGGATATTTCGGCGGAACAGTAGATACGATTATCATGCGTATCATGGATATCTTCCAGTCTATCCCAATGATTATGATGGCAATGTGTATCGTAGCCGTTCTTGGTAATGGTATTCCACAGTTGGTAGCAGCAATCATGTTCGCATCGATGCCGACGATGGCAAGAAATAACCGAGCAGCAATTCTCCGGGTTCGAGGAAGTGACTACATTGAATCTTCAGAAGCAATCGGTGTAAGCCAGATTCAGATGATTCTGAAACATATGATTCCGAATGCAGCAGGAATTATGATTATTTACTTTGTTGGATTTTTGGCTGTATCAATTATGATGATGTCATCTATGAGTTACATTGGTGTAGGTCTTACAGCACCAACTCCTGAATGGGGATTGATCTTAAATGATGGAAAAGCATATCTGACATCTGCACCATATATGATGATGTTCCCTGCATTGATGATCATGATCACATGTTTCGCATTCAACCTGATGGGTGATGGACTGCGTGATGCATTCGATCCGAAAATGAAATAAGGAGCGGGATAAAGTATGAGTGAAAATATGTTAAACGTAGAAAATCTTGTAATTCATTACGAGACGGACGAAGAAGTAGTGGAAGCTGTGAATAACATCAGCTTCCAGTTAAAAAAAGGTGAAGTTCTCGGTCTGGTAGGCGAGACAGGAGCAGGAAAGACAACAACAGCATTGGGAATTATGGGATTGCTTCCATCGAAGGTAGGACATGTGATTCAAGGTAAGATTGAGTTAGACGGAGAAAATCTGTTTGATAAATCAGAGCGTGAGATGCGCAAGATTTGTGGTAAAAAGATTTCTATGATCTTTCAGGATCCAATGACCGCATTGAACCCGGTAAAAACAGTCGGAGATCAGATTGCAGAGGTTGTTCTCTTACATAACCACTGTTCAAAAGCAGAAGCATTGAAACGTGCACAGGAAATGCTGGCAATGGTAGGAATTGTACCAGAACGATACAAAGATTATCCACATCAGTTTTCAGGAGGGATGAAACAGCGTATTGTCATCGCAATCGCACTTGCCTGTGAACCGGAGCTTTTGATTGCAGATGAGCCGACAACAGCATTGGATGTAACGATTCAGGCACAGATTCTGGATATGATGCGTTCTCTGCAGAAGAAGCATGGCACATCTATGATTTTGATCACACATGACCTCGGTGTTGTGGCTGAGATGTGCGACCACTGTGCGGTAATGTATGCCGGAGAGTTGGTAGAATACGGAACAGTCGAAGAAATCTTCGATCATCCGAAACATCCTTATACAAAAGCATTGTATCAGTCAATCCCATCTCTGGATAAAGATGTAGACAGGCTTCATGTTGTTCCAGGCATGGTAACAGACCCGTCAAATCTTCCAGAGTACTGCAGCTTTGCAGATCGTTGTGAAGAAAGATGTGCATTGTGTGAAAAGGCAGATCCGGAGATGATCCAGTTGAATGAAACACATTGCGTAAAATGTTTACAGTACACAAAAGAATGGGAGGGAAAAATAAATGAGTAATTTACTTGAAATTAAAAATCTGAAAAAATATTTTTCTACTCCGCGTGGAGAACTGCATGCAGTTGACAATGTAAACTTAAATATCGAAAAAGGAAAAACAATCGGTGTTGTAGGTGAGTCCGGATGTGGTAAATCAACACTTGGAAAAACACTGATGAGATTACATACACCGACTTCCGGTGAAGTGTTATACAATGGTGTGGATATTGCCGGTATGCCGATGAAAGAGTTCAAGCAGAAATACAGAACAAATATCCAGATGATCTTCCAGGATCCATATGCTTCACTGGATCCACGTATGAATGTATTACAGTTGATTGAAGAGCCAATCAAGGTAAACCACAAGGATATGTCAAAAGCAGACGTGACTGCAAGAGCAAAAGAGATGATGGAGCTGGTTGGACTGGCAAAGCGTCTGGAAGGTTCTTATCCTCATGAGCTGGATGGAGGAAGACGTCAGCGTATCGGTATCGCAAGAGCGTTATCTTTGAATCCGGAATTCATTGTCTGTGATGAGCCGGTATCTGCACTGGATGTATCGATTCAGGCACAGATTCTGAACCTGCTTCAGGATCTACAGGAAGAAAGAGGCTTGACATACATGTTCATTACACATGATATGTCAGTTGTAAAACATATTTCTGATGATATTGCAGTTATGTATCTGGGACAGTTGATTGAGAAGTGTCCGGCAAATGAAATCTTTAAAAATACAATTCACCCATATTCACAGGCATTGCTGTCGGCAATCCCGATTCCGAATGTACATGTGAAGAAAGAGCGAATGATTCTGAAAGGGGAACTGACATCACCGATTGACCCGAAACCGTGTTGTCGTTTCGCAGCGCGTTGTCCATATGCGACAGAAGAGTGTATGGCAAAAGAGCCGGAACTGCGTGAAGTAAAACCAAATCATTTCGTTGCATGTCATTATGCAGAAAAATTTATGAAATAAAATAAAGTGATGTAGTTTGAGTTCCTGTGCTCCGGATGCCCCGGGACACAGGAATTTTTGCTATCAAGCATATGCCAGAATGTGCCTTGGTACATTCTGTGTTCTAAATGCAACCCCAATAGGTTGCATTTATATAATGGAAACGATAGAAAGAGAGAAAAAGTTATGAAGAAAGTGATACGAACACCGGATTTTCCAATCGTGCGTACAAAACAAGGGAAACTTCATGGATATCAGGAAGATGATGTGTTTCACTTTT
The DNA here is from genome assembly GCA_052272205.1 of Schaedlerella sp. GTDB lineage: Bacteria > Bacillota > Clostridia > Lachnospirales > Lachnospiraceae > Schaedlerella. The sequence goes on from DAVZKO010000018.1 coordinate 29,249, forward strand.
ATGGAATTCGATATGGAAGAGCAAAGAGATTTCAGCTTCCGGAGCCGGAACCGAAATGGGACGGACTGCGGGATGCCAAAGCATATGGATATATTTGTCCGTTGATGCCGGAGGAGGAACAGCCGGAGGACAGCCCGATGGCAGCTCCGGGCAATTCTTTTGAGATGCAGCATGTATACTGGCCAATGAAAGAACAGTGTCTGTATTTGAATGTATGGACAAAGCATCTGGATAAAGAGGCGAAGAAACCGGTCATGGTTTGGCTGCATGGAGGCGGATTCTCCTGTGGTTCCGCAATTGAAATTCCGGCATATAATGGACATAATCTCTGCGATTACGGCGATGTTGTAATTGTGAATCTGAATCACAGACTGAATTGTCTTGGATTCCTGGATCTGAGTTCTTATGGAGAAAAATACAAATATTCCGGATGTGTGGGAATGGCAGATATTGTGCTTGCACTTCAGTGGGTGAGAGATAATATTGCAGTATTTGGAGGAGACCCGGATAATGTGACGGTTGCAGGACAGTCCGGTGGCGGAGGAAAAGCAACAATTTTGATGCAGATGCCTCCGGCAGATGGGCTCTACCATAAAGTAATCTCACAGAGCGGAGCATTTCGCAATCGTCCAAGTATGAGTCTTGCAGATGAGAAGAGACATTGGCAGACTTTGGGTGAAAAGACAGTGGAAGTACTTGGTCTGACAAAAGAGAACATCGATGAGATTGACGAGATTCCATATGACAGATTGGCAGAAGCCGCAGTACAGACAGGAAAAGAGTTAAGACTTCCGGGTGGCATGATGCTTTTTGAACCTTCGCCGGTCGAAGGATATTATGAAGGACTTGCAAGTACGGTAGGATTCAGGGAGGAGACGAAACAGATTCCGGTTATGGCAGGAACCGTAATGGGAGAATTCTCATTTATGCACTATCTCGGAGATAAAACACAGTATACCGAGGTGGAAAAATATAATATTCTGGAGCAGACATATGGACAACATACGATGAGTATTATAAAGGAGTTCCGTGAACTATATCCAAATCTGGATATCTTGTATGCATTGAGTGTAGATACATTGTTCCGTCCGACAACGATTGAATTTTTAAATCAAAGAAGTGAATTTACAAAAACAAAATGCTATAATTACATGATGAATTTTATCATTCCTTATCTGGGAGGTGTTGCTCCGTGGCATTGTAGTGACATCCCATATGTATTTCGTAATGTAGAGATGGAGCCGGCACATTGCACCGGATATCAGTATGCAGAGAAAGTTCAGGAGAAAGTGAGCAAGGCGTGGATTGCATTTATGAAGAAAGGGAATCCATCGACCAGATCATTGAAATGGAGTCCTTATACGAAAGAACATCCGGATCGAATGATATTTGCAGAAGAGTGTGGAATGGAAGAGAAGGATGATTCCTTATTGATGAAACTGGTAAGTGAAAGTTATCAGCAAAGATAGTCAAAATAATCGTACAATAAAGAGAAAGTAGTGGAATACAAAGCTGCTTTCTCTTTTGTATTTCAGAAATGTTTCGTTGTCATAAATGAAAGCGAATCCGTGTAATGCACATAATGGTATATTATATGCGAATGTAAAATGAGTATTTGTAACTATAAAGACAAAATTTATCGTAGTATTTTTGTTACGTTTGTATTAAATTCAAAAATAGAGAACAATTTTTTACATAAGATTCAACAATTTTATGAATGGATTTCTAATTTTCTTGTTGTTATAATGTCAAGATAGATAAAATAGAGATAAGTTTTCTTCATAATATCATGAAAAAGATAACTTTAGGAGGAAATTATGGAACAGGATACAAGAAGAGATAAGCTGAAACTTAGTGTTTTAAATGAAGTGGATGAATTGGAGCACTTTCATCAGGATATTGAATTGTTGTATGTACTGGAAGGAAAGTTGGATGTCACAATTGGGGAGCAGACCACTCATATGAAGGAAAATGATGTGCTGGTTGTGAATGCGAATAAGAAGCATATGTTAAGTGGTTCGGAAGATATCCTTTATATGCAAATCTTGATTTCTTACAATCTGGTGAGTGATGTATTCCAGAGTATTGATGTGATATTCTGGTGTGATTCTACAAAAGATGAAAGTGAACGTTACGATGAACTTAGAAAGATTTTGCGGGCTCTGTTGAATCATTATCTGGAGACACATGGAGATACAGCAAATTTTGGGCATATTGCGTTATGTTATCGTGTCATGGATATTTTATCCATGTATTTTCTTGTCCAGGCAGCCGATCGAGAGAACATGGATGATAAGGATAAATTTGAAGATCGTATTGTTCAGATTAATAACTACATTCGTGCAAATTATAATCAGCCAATCAGTCTGAAAGACCTGGCGGACAAATTATATTTGTCCAACGGATATCTTTCCAGATTCTTTAAACGTAATTACGGGATGAGTTTTGCGGAATATCTGACGAATATCCGATTATTCCATGCGGTGGATGAACTTTTGTATTCCAGTGCACCAATCACAAGAATTGCTTATGATAATGGATTTGCCAGTGTTGCGGTATTTAATAAAGTATTCAAAAAAGCATATGGCGAGACTCCGTCTGCCATGAGGAAAAAGGCGAAAGATCAGAAACCGGAGCAAAAAGAGGAGACACAGAACCCGGAGATTGAGAAACGACTGGAAAAGTATTTTGTTGTAGATGAAAAACAGGTCGAAGAATCAGAGCAGGTTGGAGTCTGTCAGGGCGAACATTCCGTTTTGCAGAGTGAGAAGATTAAAAATTTTTGGGGAAATACAATCAATATCGGAGTGGCATCGGAATTGCTTCGTTCGGAAGTGCAGGAGCACGTGATGATTCTGAAGCAGGCACTGGGATTTCAGTATATTCGATTTTGGAACATCTTTTCACCGGAATTCCTGCTCGATATCAACGATGTAAACGGAAATTATAACTTTACCAGACAGGATTTGATATTTGATTTTTTGGTCAATCTGGATTTAAAGCCGCACATTGATTTTGGTATAAAATCTCATATGATCGTGTATAATCTGCAGAAATTACAGGTGTGCGATGAGCGAGAACAGGATTATCTGAGTATCGACTTTATGGAACCGAAGAAATGGGAGCGTTTCCTGAATGCTTTTATGGAGCATCTGATCTACCGATATGGAAGAAGTGAAGTGGATAGTTGGAGAGTGGAATACTGGTTTAATGAAGGACAGTGGAAGAAGAGTGCATTTGACCGGTATTTTGAATTGTTTGATATTACGTATCAAACGATTAAGAAATATAGCGAGGGTATGGAAGTCGGTGGTTGTGGTCTGAGACTGGATTTGGATGCCAGATTAAGAGAGTATTTTTTGAAGACATGGAATGCACAGCATTGCCGGCCGGATTTCCTTTCTATTTACATTTATAATTATGAGCGAGGAAAAGAAAACGATGACCGCTATGCGAAGCGAAGCACCGACGATGACTTTTTCCTGCATCATGTAAATTATGCAAAAGAACAGATTGCGGATGCAGGAATGGCTGATATCAAGCTCTATATTACAGAATGGAATTTTACTGCTTCTGTTCGAAATTATTTGAATGACAGTTGTTTTAGCGGAGCATATATTATTAAAAATATGTTGGCCTTATACGGACAGCTTGATGAAGTGGTACATTATCTGGGAACAGACCGAACACAACAGTATTATGATACGAATGAATTGCTGTTCGGTGGTGCCGGAATCATAACAAAAGACGGAATATTGAAACCATCCGGATTCGCATTTGATTTTCTGAATCGCTTGTATCCATATTATATCGGACACGGAGAGAATTATCTGATTTCGACAGACCAGCATGATTCCTATGGAATCGTCTGTCATAATCAAAAAGGATTGAGTTATAATTACTATTTTACGAAAGAAGATGAACTCGAAAAAGAACACCTGTGGAGATATTTTGAGAATCGAGATGAGCTGGAACTCAATCTGAAGTTGAAAGATATGAGTGAAGGAACATATCAGATCAAGGTATATCGAATCAATGAGAAAAACGGAAGTGTGATTTCTATCTGGGGAGAGTTGGATTATGAAAAAGGGCTTTCCAGAAACGATATCAAATATTTCCGAAGAGTATGTGAGCCGAAGCTTACGATCCATAAGATGAAAACAGAAGAGAATACGATGAATTTGAATATCAAATTGATTGCAAATGAACTTGCATTTATAAGAATTCGTAAAATTTCATAATAGAAAATTCGTTTATATGAATAAAAAAGGGATAGAAAATATAATCCGAACTGAATAATAAAAAGTTTCGAACCAGAAAGAATGTGGTATAGTTCAAAGAAGGACTATACCACATTTCTTTTTCTGATATAAAAAGAAAAGGTCAAAATATTCATGGCGGTTCATGACCTTTTTGATAAGAATGTCATAAA
>DAVZKO010000019.1:0-33569 GCA_052272205.1 Schaedlerella sp.
CCGGATGTACCGATGGTAGTACCGGAGATCAATGCAGAGCACTTTGAAGTGATCAAAGACCAGAAGAAACGTCTTGGAACGACTCGCGGATTTATCGCAGTAAAACCAAACTGTTCTATTCAGAGTTATGCACCTTGCCTGGCAGCATGGAAAGAATTCGGACCAAAAGAGGTTGTTGCTACAACATATCAGGCAATTTCCGGAGCAGGTAAGACATTCAAAGACTGGCCGGAGATGGTTGGAAACATTATTCCATATATCGGTGGAGAAGAAGAGAAGAGTGAGCAGGAGCCACTTCGCGTACTTGGTAAAGTAGAGAACGGACAGATTGTAAAAGCAGAACTTCCAAAGATTACATGCCAGTGTATCCGTGTACCTGTTCTGAACGGACATACAGCAGCTGTATTTATCAATTTTGAGAAGAAACCTACAAAAGAGCAGCTTATCGAGAAACTTGTAAACTTCAAAGGATTTCCACAGGAAGCAAATCTTCCGAGTGCTCCAAAACAGTTCATCCAGTATCTGGAAGAGGACAACCGTCCACAGGTAACACAGGATGTAAACTATGAGAATGGAATGGGTGTATCTATCGGACGTTTGAGAGAGGACAGCATGTTTGATTACAAATTTGTCGGTTTGTCTCACAATACAGTCAGAGGAGCAGCAGGCGGCGCCGTTCTGTGTGCAGAAGCATTGACAGCAAAAGGATATATTCAGGCAAAATAATTGCAAGTAACACCTTCGGGCAGGAGTGTCCGAAGGTATTCATAGATAAAGGGCAACAGCTTTTACTGTTGCGATATTAAGGAAAATTTGGGGATAAAGGAGGTTGTCACGATGGGAATGACAATGACACAGAAGATTCTTGCAGCACATGCAGGATTGGATTCTGTAGAAGCAGGACAGTTGATTATGGCAAAATTGGATGTTGTGATGGCAAATGATATCACAGGACCAATGGCTTTACCAATCGTAAAACAGATGTCGGATAAAGTATTTGATAAAGATAAGGTTGTATTTGTACCGGATCATTTTACACCAAATAAAGATATCAAATCCGCAGAAAACTCAAAAGCAATTCGTGAATTTGCAAAAGATCAGGGATTGAAATGGTATTTCGAACAGGGAAAATCAGGAGTTGAGCATGCAATCCTTCCGGAAGCCGGTGTGGTAGCTGCAGGAGAATGTATTATTGGTGCGGACTCTCATACATGTACATACGGAGCACTGGGAGCATTCTCTACCGGTGTCGGTACAACGGATATTGCTACGGGAATGGCTACAGGAGAGCTGTGGTTCAAAGTTCCGAGTGCAATCAAATTCGTATTGACAGGCAAACCGGGACCATATGTAAGCGGTAAAGATATTATTATCCATATCATTGGTAAGATCGGTGTGGACGGAGCTTTGTATAAATCGATGGAATTTGTTGGAGATGGAATTGCCAACCTTTCTATGGATGACAGATTTACAATGGCAAATATGGCAATTGAAGCCGGTGCAAAGAATGGTATCTTCATGGTAGACGAGAAGACAGAAGAATACTTGAAAGAGCATACAAAGAAAGCATATACCGTTTATGCGGCAGATGAAGACGCACAGTATGATGAGGTGGTTGAAATCGACCTTTCAGAAGTCCGTCCAACAGTAGCATTCCCTCACTTACCGGGCAATGCAAAGACAATCGATGAGATTGAAGCGATGGAACCGATTAAGATTGACCAGGTTGTAATCGGTTCTTGTACAAACGGACGTATGGAGGATATGAGAAAAGCAGCAGCAATCCTCAAAGGACATACGGTACATCCGGATGTACGTGTTATGGTAGTTCCGGCAACACAGAAGATTTATAAACAGTGTCTGCAGGAAGGACTTCTGGAAATCTTTGTGGATGCAGGCTGTGCAGTAAATACACCAAGTTGCGGACCATGTATGGGTGGTCATATGGGTGTTATGGCAGCAGGAGAGAAGTGTGTTTCTACAACGAACCGTAACTTCGTAGGAAGAATGGGACATGTAGATTCCCTGATTTATCTGGCATCACCAGAAGTTGCAGCAGCAAGTGCGATTGCAGGATGTATTGCAAATCCAGAGAAAGTAGGTGACAAATAATGAAAGCAAAAGGACATGTTTTTAAGTACGGAGATAATGTTGATACAGATGTTATCATCCCAGCAAGATATTTGAATTCATTTGATGCACAGGAACTGGCAAGTCATGCAATGGTAGACATTGATCCGGATTTTGTTAAAAAAGTACAGCCAGGGGATTTGATCGTTGCAAATAAAAACTTTGGATGTGGTTCTTCCAGAGAACATGCACCGCTTTGTCTGAAAACAGCAGGTGTAAGCTGTGTTATCGCAGAGACATTTGCAAGAATTTTCTATCGTAATGCTATCAACATCGGACTTCCAATCATCGAGTGCCCGGAGGCTGCAAGAGGCATCGAAGCAGGAGATGAAGTGGAGGTAGATTTCGATAGCGGTAAGATCTATAACCGTACAAAAGGAACCGAGTTCCAGGGACAGGCATTCCCAGAATTTATGCAAAAACTGATTGCAGCAGGTGGACTTGTAAACTATACAAATAGTAGAAAGTGATATAAGAGGATAAAGAGATGAACTTATTATATAAGAGTACACGAAACGCAGATAAGACAGTAACAGCTTCTCAGGCAATCTTAAAAGGTCTTGCAGAGGATGGAGGACTGTTTGTACCGACACAGCTTCCAAAACTGGATGTGACAATGGATGAACTGAAAGGAATGTCTTATCAGGAAACAGCGTATGCTGTTATGAAACAGTTCCTGACAGACTTTACAGAAGAAGAATTAAAACACTGTATCAATAGTGCTTATGATTCCAAATTTGACACAGAAGTCATCGCTCCACTTGTGAAAGTTGGAGACACTTATCATCTGGAATTATTCCATGGTGCAACGATTGCATTTAAAGATATGGCATTGTCTATTTTGCCACATTTATTGACAACCGCTGCTAAGAAGAACAATGTAACAAAAGATATTGTGATTTTGACAGCAACATCCGGAGATACAGGAAAAGCTGCATTGGCAGGATTTGCAGATGTTCCGGGAACAAAGATTATCGTCTTTTATCCAAAGAATGGTGTCAGCAAAGTACAGGAATTGCAGATGGTAACACAGAAAGGGGATAACACTTCTGTTGTTGCGATCCATGGTAATTTTGACAATGCACAGAGTGGTGTAAAGGCACTTTTTGAAGACAAAGAATTGGAGAAAGAACTTGCAGATGCAGGTTACCAGTTCTCTTCCGCAAACTCAATCAATATCGGACGTCTTGTTCCACAGGTTGTTTATTATGTATATGCTTATGCAAAGCTGCTTGAGAACGAAGAGATTGAAGCTGGTGAAGAGATCAATGTGACTGTTCCAACCGGTAACTTTGGTAATATTCTGGCTGCTTACTATGCAAAACAGATGGGAGTTCCGATTGCAAAATTAATCTGTGCTTCGAATGAAAATAAAGTACTTTTTGACTTCTTCAAAACAGGAAAATATGATAGAAACAGAGAGTTTGTTTTGACATCTTCTCCATCTATGGATATTTTGATCTCAAGCAACCTGGAACGTCTGATTTACACAATTGCCGGACAGGATGCCGAGAAAAACAGTCAGTTGATGGAAGCATTGAAAAAAGATGGTGTATATGAGATTACACCTGAGATGAAAGAAAAACTGTCTGATTTTGAAGGCGGATACGCAACAGAAGAAGAGACAAAAGAGACAATCGGTGCAACTTATAAATCAACAGGATATGTAATGGATACACATACTGCAGTCGCTGCACACGTCAGCAGAGCATACCGCGATGCGAGCGGGGATCAGAAGAAGATGTTGGTTGCATCTACAGCAAGTCCTTACAAATTTGCAAGAAGTGTTATGACTGCAATCGATGAGAAATATGATGCGATGGAAGAGTTTGCATTGATCGATGAACTTGAAAAAGTTTCCGGTGTAGCTGTTCCGAATGCAATCGAAGAAATTCGCAACGCACAGATTCTGCATACAAGAGAGTGCGATGTAGATAAGATGAAAGAGACCGTAAAAGCAATTCTCGGTGTAGAGGAATAGAAAAATGGGAGACGTATTTGGGTTTGTAAGTCTGATCGTGCTCGGGTGTGGACTGTATACGTTATATGCGTTTGTTAAGATGAAAAAGACGGGAGAAATTAATGAAACGCTTCTTTTGGGCAATGCATATACAGCGAAGAAGTGCAAAGATAAACAGAGTTTTTTGAAAAAGGCACTTCCGGCAGTTCTGGTGTTTGGTGTGATTACGACTGCATATGGTGTGATCGATCTGATACATTATTATGTCACACCGTTAGGAATACTTGATACAATTGCGATGATTTTGTTTTTTGTTGTGATCATTGGATTTTTGGTTTATACTACAAAATTGAAAAAAGAATATTTTTAGACCAGTGTTCACAATATTTTCCAACATCTTAATGTTGTAAAAAGAATGTAAATGAGTTATAATACTCTCAGAGAAAAAATTACCTGAGATGTTCGATAACCTTGTTGTTTTGAACCTACATTACTTTAAACGGGAATCTTATATCTCTGTAATATGTCAAGCCGTCATTATGCAGCGGAAGGCAGAAAAACAGATGCGGACGCCCACCTAGCAGAAGCTAGGAGTCAGAAGACAGGGAACGGCATTTTGGGGATATACGAAAGAAAAAGGTAGCCAGTAATGGCTACCTTTTTTGAGCTGGATTTAAGTTCAAATTCGAATGAAATTAGGGAAAAATATTGACAAGGTTAGCAGATGATGGTACTCTTGTCATATGTGATAAGAAAAAAGCTATGAAGAGGATTATTACATTTATACTTGAATTCAGAGAGCTGCTGGATGGTGTGAAGCAGTTGAGAGGATAGGTGGAACTCCCCTCGGAGCGGCTGCCCCAAATTCTGAGTGATCAAAGCCGGAAGAGTAGGCGCAGACGGAACCCGACCGTTATCTAGGGAGGATATATCGCTTGATATGAACATATACAAGCTTGTATCTGATAAGTGTATGAAGTAACATTCATAAAATAAGAGTGGTACCGCGTAGGACTTGATAATAGCAGTCTTTCGTCTCTTGCAAATATAGTTTGCGAGGCGGAGGACTTTTTCTTTTGCATAAAAAATAGAATATAATAATTCAATACGAATGGTATGTATGAAAAACGAGGAGGAAATGAACCATGATGAATCACAATAAGTACAAAAGACAGTATTATATGCCACCGACAGAGTGCATGGATTGGACAAAAAAAGAGTACATTGATAAGGCTCCGATCTGGTGTAGTGTAGACTTGAGAGACGGTAACCAGGCATTGGTGATTCCGATGAGTCTGGAACAGAAGGTGGAGTTCTTTAAATTACTTGTCAAAATCGGATTCAAAGAAATCGAAGTTGGATTTCCGGCAGCTTCTGAGACAGAGTATGAGTTTTGTCGTACATTGATTGAGCAGAATCTGATTCCGGATGACGTGACGATTCAGGTATTGACTCAGGCGAGAGAACATATTATTAAGAAAACATTTGAAGCAATCAAAGGTGCAAAGAAGGCAATCGTACATGTGTATAATTCAACATCTTATGCACAGAGACAGCAAGTATTCCGTAAATCAAAAGAAGAAGTAAAACAGATTGCAATTGATGGGGCCGCACTTTTAAAGAGACTTGCAGATGAAGCAGGACAGGATTTGTATTTTGAATACAGTCCGGAAAGTTTTACCGGTACAGAGATGGATTATGCGGTTGAGGTATGTAATGCAGTATTGGATGTATGGCAGCCGACACCGGAGAGAAAGGCAATCATCAATATTCCTGTAACAGTCCAGTTATCTTTGCCGCATGTTTATGCAAGTCAGGTAGAGTATATGTCCAAGAATCTGAAGTATCGTGAAAATGTAATCCTTTCACAGCATGCACATAATGACAGAGGCTGCGGTGTTGCAGATACAGAGCTTGGAATTCTGGCAGGAGCCGATCGTGTGGAAGGTACTCTGTTTGGAAATGGTGAGCGTACAGGTAATGTGGACATTGTTACAGTTGCAATGAATATGTATGCACAGGGTGTAAATCCGGAACTGGATTTCTCAGACATGCCGGAGATTGTAGAGCAGTATGAAAAATATACAGGAATGACAGTAGGCGAGAGAAGCCCTTACAGTGGAGCCTTGGTATTCGCTGCATTCTCAGGTTCGCATCAGGATGCAATTGCAAAAGGTATGAAGTGGATTGATGAAAAAGATCCAGAACACTGGACTGTACCATATCTGCCAATCGATCCGACAGATGTAGGAAGAAGTTATGATGCAGACGTTATCCGTATCAACAGTCAGTCCGGTAAAGGTGGAGTCGGATATATTCTGGAGAATCGTTTTGGACTGAATCTGCCACCGAAGATGCGTGAGGCAATGAGTTATGCGGCAAAAGATGTTTCTGACCATAAACATGCAGAATTGCAGCCGGAAGAAATTTTCGTATTGTTTAAAGAAAAATTTGAAAATGTCACATCACCATATAGTGTTAACGAAGTACATTTCCAGCAGAAAGACGGAATTACAACACAAGTTACTTCTACATATGAAGGAAAGACAATTACAACAGAAGCGACAGGAAATGGTCGTCTGGATGCAGTGAGCAATGCGCTTAAGAAAGCATATGATCTGAACTTTAAACTGGTTACATATCAGGAACATGCACTGGAGCAGAGTTCAAGTTCAAAAGCTATCGCATATGTTGGAATTCAGACACCAAGCGGCAAGCTTTCATGGGGAGCCGGTGTGGATGCAGATATCATCCATGCTTCCATCGATGCTCTGGTTACAGCAATTAATAATCGATAAAAGCAATCAAAATCAATATGAGAGGAAGAGGTTCGGTCTGGTTTGAAAAGACCGAGCCTCTTTCAGTTAAAAAGGAAAGAAAATGAAAAAAGAAATAAATATAGAAGTGCAGAAAATACAAGGAATGCAATGAAACATGATTTACTTGAATATTTTGAATGGGTATGCTATTCTATTAAAACTGAATAAGAATGGAATCTGTTACGATACGAGACCGCAATTTACAAGATGTCTGTGAAGTCAGTCGGCGGAGCGTAACAATAGATGGGGAATTTTATGAAAGAAAAGCAAAACCGAATCAAAGGATACGTGCTTCGTGTTATGGAAGTTGTGAATTCGCATCACACCGGAGCATATGCTGCGCAGGCAGCTTATTTCTTCGTGTTATCGATGATACCGATTATTTTGCTGTTGTTGACGATGGTGCAATTTACTTCACTTACGAAAGATTATGTTATGACTGCGGTATTGCAGGCATTTCCAACGACAGTAGAAGGATTGATCGAATCCATTGTTGACCAGGTATACAGCCAGTCAAGTACCATTATTCCGATTACCTTACTGATTGCACTGTGGTCGGCAGGACGCGGGGTATTGTCTATTACAACGGGATTGAACTGCATATACGAAAGCAGAGAAACTCGAAACTATGTATATTTGAGACTCAGGGCATCTTTATATACGGTGATATTCCTGGTTGCGATCATTTTGTCATTGGTATTATCTGTATTTGGTAATCACATAGCAATTATGTTAAACGAACATTTTCCGGTGCTGATTCGACTGACGGATCTGGTCATTCGAAGTCGAACATTGATCACACTTGGTGTTCTTACATTGTTCTGGGATTTGGTATACAAGTTTTTGCCGAATAGAAAGAATATTGGAAAGACAACAATGAAAAAACAACTTCCGGGGGCAATCTTCACAGCGTGTGCATGGCAGTTGATTTCATTTGTGTTTTCTATTTATCTGGATATCTTTACCGGATTTACAACAATGTACGGAAGTCTGACGATGATTATTCTGATCATGCTCTGGCTGTATATGTGTATGTACGTGATTCTGCTTGGGGGAGAGGTGAATGCACTCTTACAGAGAGCAATCCGTATGTTTGAGCACGAGAAAGAACTTGCTTCATCAGAAAATCAATCTTGACAAACGAGATGAATATGATAAAATGTAAAAGTGATTTTGAAAAATGAAATGAGCATAAAAGCGAAGACCGTGTAAAGTAGAGAACCATCTTCTATCAGAGAGGGAGAATCATCGGCTGGAAGTTTTCCTAAGTTCAGATGGCAATTGAAATTCCCACGTTAGCTGTGTTTTTGAACAGATGAAGTAGAGAGCACCGTAAGTTGTACGTTACACAAACAGAGTGTCCAAAAGTTATAACTTTGGGAAACAGGGTGGTACCGCGAGTAAATATAAGCTTCGTCCCTTTTGGGGATGGGGCTTTTTTATTTGAAAGGAGAAGAATAATGAAAGAAAGATTGGAACAGATCAGAAAAGAAGCGATTGAAGCAATTCAGGCTTCTGATGCTCCGGAAAAATTAAATGACGTGCGTGTCAAATTTCTTGGAAAAAAAGGTGAATTAACAGCTGTATTAAAAGGAATGAAGGATGTTGCCCCAGAAGAACGTCCGAAAGTTGGACAGCTTGTAAATGAGACAAGAGCTGCAATCGAGCAGATCATGGAAGAGACAAAAACAAAGATGGAAAAGGCTATTCGTGAAGAAAAGCTGAAAGCAGAAGTGATTGACGTTACACTTCCATCTAAGAAGAACAATGTCGGACACAGACATCCAAATACAATCGCATTGGAAGAAGTAGAAAGAATCTTCGTCGGAATGGGATATGAAGTAGTAGAAGGACCGGAAGTAGAGTATGATTTATACAACTTTGAAAAACTGAATATTCCGGCAGATCATCCGGCAAAAGATGAGCAGGATACATTCTATATTAATAAAGATATCGTACTTCGTACGCAGACATCTCCGGTACAGGCCCGTGTAATGGAACAGGGAAAACTTCCAATCCGTATGATCGCACCGGGACGTGTGTTCCGTTCTGATGAAGTCGACGCTACACATTCACCATCCTTCCATCAGATTGAGGGACTTGTGATTGATAAAGACATTTCATTTGCAGATTTGAAAGGAACATTGGAAGTATTTGCAAAAGAATTGTTCGGACCGGACACAAAGACAAAATTCCGTCCACATCACTTCCCATTTACAGAGCCAAGTGCAGAAGTAGACGTAAGCTGCTTCAAATGCGGTGGAAAAGGATGCCGTTTCTGTAAAGGTTCCGGTTGGATCGAGATTCTCGGATGTGGAATGGTTCACCCACACGTATTGGAAATGTGTGGAATCGATCCGGAAGAATACAATGGATTTGCGTTTGGTGTAGGTTTGGAACGTATCGCATTATTAAAATACGAGATTGATGACATGAGACTGTTATACGAAAATGACATTAGATTTTTGAAACAGTTCTAATGAGTACAAAAAGAAGAAAGCACGAGTGAAACGAATAATGAAATAGAAAAAGGAGATTTAGGACATGAATACTTCATTATCATGGATTAAAGCATATGTGCCGGACTTGGATGTCACAGCGCAGGAATATACAGATGCAATGACTTTATCAGGAACAAAGGTAGAGGGATTTGTAGAGTTGGATGCAGATTTGGCTAAGATTGTCGTAGGACAGATTGACAAGATCGAGAAACATCCGGATGCAGACAAACTGGTTATCTGTCAGGTGAACGTAGGAACAGAGCAGATTCAGATTGTAACAGGTGCAAAGAATGTATTTGAAGGTGCAAAAGTACCGGTTGTTCTCGACGGAGGTCGTGTTGCGGGCGGACATGAGCCTGGACAGAGAGTAGAAGGCGGAATCAAAATTAAAAAAGGAAAACTTCGTGGTGTAGAAAGTTTTGGAATGATGTGCTCTATCGAAGAGCTTGGTTCTACAAGAGATATGTATCCGGAAGCTCCTGAAAATGGAATTTACATTTTCCATGACGATGTAGAAGTCGGAGCGGATGCAGTAGAAGTACTGGGACTTCACGATGTTGTATTTGAATACGAGATTACATCAAACAGAGTAGACTGCTACAGTGTAGTAGGAATTGCGAGAGAAGCAGCAGCAACATTCCGTAAAGAATTCAAACCACCGGTTGTAACAGAGACAGGTAACGAAGAAGATGTCAACGATTATGTAAAAGTTACAGTAGAAAATACAGACTTGTGTTCACGTTACTGTGCAAGAGTTGTGAAAAACATCAAGATTGGTCCATCACCGGAGTGGATGCAGAGAAGACTTGCTTCCGTAGGAATTCGCCCGATCAACAATCTGGTAGATATTACAAACTATGTAATGGAAGAATATGGACAGCCAATGCATGCATATGATCTGGATACACTTGCTGGTCACGAGATCGTTGTGAAAAATGCAGAAGACGGACAGACATTTGTTACATTGGATGGTCAGGAACGCCAGATGGACAAAGATGTGCTGATGATTTGCGATGGAGAGAAAGCGGTTGGTATTGCCGGTATCATGGGTGGAGAAAACTCTATGATCACAGACGATGTTCAGACAATGTTATTTGAAGCTGCATGCTTTGATGGTGTGAATATCCGTAAATCAAGTAAGAGAGTCGGTCTTCGTACAGATGCTTCCGGTAAATTTGAAAAAGGTCTGGATCCGAATAACGCAAAAGCAGCCATTGATCGTGCATGCCAGTTGGTAGAAGAGATGGGTGCAGGAGAAGTTGTAGGCGGAACAATCGACGTATACAGCAAGAAAAAAGAACCTGTTCGCGTACCATTTGATGAAGATAGGATCAACAGAATGTTGGGAACAAACATTTCCAAAGAGGATATGCTTGCATATTTCGATAAGATTGAGTTGGAATATGATGCAGAGACAAATGAAGTCATTGCACCGACATTCCGCCACGATTTATTCCGTATTGCCGATCTCGCTGAGGAAGTTGCAAGATTTTATGGATATGATAATATTCCTACAACGCTTCCGGATGGAGAAGCAACAACAGGTAAGCTTACATTTAAGTTGAGAGTAGAACAGGTCGCAAGAGATATTGCAGAATTCTGCGGATTCAGCCAGGGAATGTCATACTCTTTCGAGAGTCCGAAAGTATTTGATAAATTATTACTTCCGGCAGATTCACCGCTTCGTCAGGCAATCGAGATTATGAATCCACTTGGTGAAGATTATAGTGTGATGAGAACAACATCTCTGAACGGAATGTTGACTTCCCTCGCCACAAACTACAACAGAAGAAATAAAAATGTTCGTCTGTATGAGCTTGGTAATGTTTACCTTCCAAAGAGCCTGCCGCTTACAGAACTTCCGGATGAAAGAATGCAGTTCACGCTTGGAATGTATGGAGATGGAGATTTCTTCAACATGAAAGGTGTTGTAGAAGAGTTCTTCGAGAAGATTGGAATGAAAGGGCGCGAAAGCTATGATCCGAATGCAGGCAAACCATATCTGCATCCAGGAAGACAGGCAAATATTCTGTATGATGGAAAAGTAGTGGGATACCTCGGAGAAGTACATCCGGAAGTTGCGGATATTTATGGAATCGGTGAGCGTGCGTATGTTGCAGTAATCGATATGCCGGTTGTTATGGAATACGCGACATTTGACAGAAAATACACAGGTATTGCAAAATATCCTGCAGTTTCCAGAGATTTGAGTATGGTAGTACCAAAAGAAATTCTCGTTGGACAGATTGAAGATGTCATTGCGAAAAATGGTGGAAATTATCTGGAAAGCTTCGCTTTGTTTGATTTATATGAAGGAACTCAAATTAAAGAGGGTTACAAATCTGTAGCATACTCTATCGTGTTCAGAGCAAAAGATAAGACATTGGAAGAGGCAGATATTACATCAGCAATGAACAAAATCTTAAAAGCATTGGAAGAAATGGGAATCGAACTTCGTAAATAAGAAAGAGAAGGGACAAGTCATTGAAAACAAGTGATTTTTATTATGATCTGCCAGAGGAACTGATCGCACAGGATCCTCTGGAGGATCGTTCCAGCTCTCGTCTGCTTGTATTGGACAAGGAGACGGGAAAGACGGAACATCATATTTTTAAAGAGATTATTGATTATTTGAATCCGGGAGATTGTCTGGTAATTAATGATACAAAAGTAATTCCGGCGAGATTGATCGGAGAAAAGGTTGGAACAGGGGCAAAAATCGAGGTGCTTCTGTTAAAACGAAAAGAAAAGGATGTATGGGAGACGCTCGTAAAACCGGGTAAAAAGATGAAAGTCGGAGCAGAGGTAAGCTTTGGAGACGGACTCCTGACCGGTGAAGTGATTGACGTGGTAGAAGAAGGAAACCGTCTTATCAAGTTCCACTATGAAGGAATCTTTGAAGAGGTTCTGGATAGACTTGGTGAGATGCCGCTGCCGCCATACATTACACATCAGCTTCAGGACCGCAATCGTTATAATACGGTTTATGCAAAGCATGAAGGTTCTGCAGCAGCACCGACAGCAGGACTTCATTTCACACCGGAACTTTTGGATGCAATCCAGAAAAAAGGTGTGGATATTGCGAGAGTTACGCTTCACGTAGGACTTGGAACATTCCGTCCGGTTAAAGTCGAAGAGGTTACAGAACATCATATGCATTCGGAATTTTATCAGGTGGATGAAGAGGCAGCAGAGAAGATTAATCGTGCCAAAGATGGTCCGGGACGCGTAATCTGTGTCGGTACGACAAGCTGCCGGACGATTGAATCTGCGGCAGATGAGACAGGACATCTGAAACCATGCAGTGGATGGACAGAAATCTTTATCTATCCGGGGTATCAGTTCAAGATGTTGGATTGCCTGATTACGAATTTCCATTTACCGGAATCAACATTGATCATGCTCGTATCCGCACTGGCAGGAAAAGAGCATGTACTTGCAGCTTATGAAGAAGCAGTAAAAGACAGATACAGATTCTTCTCCTTCGGGGATGCTATGTTTATAAAATAATAAGTTTCTGCGAAACTGTAAGATAAAAATAATAGATAAAGTATTCACGATAACGCTTTCTTTTGCATATATTATGCAGAAGGAGGCGTTGTTTTATGGTAGAAAAATTAAATGGGATGCCGGAAGCATATGCAGAAATTGCAGGCATAGAAGCTTATCCGGACATACATGGGATGGTATATTTATTTGATGTATATGAAGGAACGATTCTGATGGCAGAAGTATATGGGCTCCCGGATGAGAATCAGGCAAAGAATGGACAGTTTTTCGGATTCCACATTCATGAAGGAGATGCGTGTACCGGGAATACGGAAGACCCACTAAAAGATACGGGTGGACATTTCAATCCGGAAAATGTGGAACATCCACAACATAAAGGGGATTTGCCGCCACTTTTATCGGTACATGGCGCTGCATGGCTTGCGGTCTACAGTGGACGTTTTCACCCGGAAGATGTCATCGGAAGAACAATCGTTATACATGAGCATCCGGATGATTTCCACACACAGCCTTCTGGGGACAGTGGGATGAAGATTGCATGCGGAGTGATCCGGGAACAGATGGCGGGTGCACCGCAGCAGGAATCCATACAATGAGTGATGGACGAATGCGGCAGAAAATTTAAAAGAAAAATGATAAGAAGAATTTGCATAACAACAGCATATGATATTATAATACGAATATGAATAAGAAGATTAATATTATCAGTTTTACAAAACAGGGAAGTCAAAAGAATAAAGAATTGTGCGGGCATTTCTCAACAAGAGGAATGCCTTGTACAGGATATAGTGTAAAAAGATGGGCAGAAGAATATCAACTTGCAGCTATGCCGGAGCAATTATCAAACTGGATTGGGACATGCTGGGGAAAAGAAGACTTTGTATTTGTCGGAGCAGTCGGAATTGCAGTTCGAATGATCGCACCGTGGATTCGGGATAAGTATACGGATTCAGCAGTTGTTGTGCTGGATGAAAAAGCGCAGTATTGTATTCCGATTTTATCTGGTCATGTCGGCGGTGGAGTGGAACTTGCATATGAGATTGCAAAATGGACAAAAGCTGTTCCGGTAATTACAACTGCGACCGATGTACAGAACAAATTTGCAGTGGACGTATTTGCTCAAAAAAATGGACTACAGATTACGGACAGAGTACTGGCGAAAAAGATTTCGGCAGCGGTGCTGGATGGAAGAAAAATCGGATATTACAGCGAATTTAAACACAATGGAAGCATACCGGACGAACTGGTATATTGTGAAACGATGGATGCGATGGATGAATTTGATTATGGTATCGTGGTGGCGGAAAAAAGCCGGATGGAAGAACCAAAAAAGCATTGCCTATATTTGCAGGCAAAATCTTATGTTGTTGGACTTGGCTGCAGAAAAGATATAGCGTATTCGAAGTTAGAAGATGGATTACAGAGGGTGATGGATCAGTTTGGGATAGAATGGTCAGAGGTTTGCACAATTGCAAGCATTGATCTGAAAAAAGAAGAGCCTGCAATTTTGAAACTGACTCAAAAGTATTCCATTCCGTTTGTTACATATTCTGCGGAGGAGTTGAGAACAATAGAGCATGTCAGCAGCAGTTCGAAATTTGTAGCATCGGTGACCGGAGTGGATAATGTATGTGAGCGTGCAGCAAAGTATTGTTGTCCGCAAGGGACACCGATATTAAATAAGGTAAAGTCAGATAGTATGACAGTGGCAGTTGTGAAAAGAAAAATGGATATAAAGTTTTGAGGAAGAACAGGTTTGAGTGTGGAGAAGTGTTACAGACAAAAAGATGAGAAGCGTAGAATCTTAATTTTTTCAGGGACGACAGAGGGCAATCGGATTGCACAGGCTTTGTGTGAGCTGCCGGTAAAGGTCTATGTAAGTGTCGCAACGGAATATGGAAAGGTGTGTGCAAAGGAATGGTCCGAAGCGGAGGTTGTCAGCGGAAGGATGGATACCGGAGAAATCGAAAAATTCTTGCGGGATCATCAAATCGAGATGGTAATTGATGCGACGCATCCATTTGCAAGAGTAGTGACGGAAAATGTGCGTAATGTCTGCCTGGCTATGAAGACAACTTATATTCGTTGTGTAAGAGATGTGGAAGAATTAGAAAAAACAGATAGATTGAAAGAGGAACAAGAAGTTTGGGTCGAGAATATAGAACAGGCTGTTACTTATCTTGAACAGACAACTGGGAATGTGTTGCTTACAACAGGAGGAAAGGAACTTCATAAATATACGAAACTTAGCAGGTATCAAGAGCGGTGTTATGCGCGAGTGCTTTCAACAGAGAAATCCATAAAGGATGCGATAACGTGTGGGTTTGAGGGAAAACATCTGATTGCAATGCAAGGTCCTTTTTCAAAAGAGATGAACATTGCGTTGCTTCATTATGCAGCAGCAAACTATCTGGTGACAAAAGAGTCCGGAAAAGCAGGTGGATTTGAAGAAAAACTGGAAGCGGCAAAAGAAGCAGGAGCGAAAATCGTCGTTATACGACGTCCGACAGAAAACGGATACAGTGTGGATGAGACGATCAAAGAAGTCGTTCGATGGATTGAAAAGAATGGAGGCGGGAAAAGGCCGGAACAGGGTTAGAATCTGCTGCCAAAAGAAAGAAGTTGTTTTTAGAAAGAAAAAAAGCTATAATAAGGGACAGATTATAATTGTCTTGTGAGAAAATGGGGAATTCTTATAAGCGTTTATAATCTGTCCTTTATAAATTTTTGAAGCAAGAAAGAAAATTACTGTGAAGATATCGGGGAGAGGCAATAGGTTCGATCACCGGATCGGACAGTGATCAGTGAACAGGATACAATAAAAGGAGACAAAGACTATATGTGTGGATTTGCAGGATTTGTAGGAGAGGTTGAGAATCGTGAAGAGGTTCTGGTGAATATGATGAACACGATCATTCACCGTGGACCGGACAGCGAAGGGAAATATGTGGATGAAGATGCGGCACTTGGATTCCGTCGTCTTAGCATCATCGACCTTTCTGAAGTTGGCGACCAGCCATTATATAACGAAGACAGAAGTAAGGTACTTGTATTTAATGGGGAAATCTACAATTATCAGGAACTTAGAAAAGAACTGGTGGAGGCCGGACATGTATTTGTGTCCAATACAGACTCAGAGACATTGATTCATGGATATGAAGAGTGGGGAGAGAGTTTGGTAGAACGTCTGCGTGGTATGTATGCATTCGTAATCTGGGATACAAAGACCAAAAAGTTGTTTGGTGCACGTGATATATTCGGAATTAAACCGATGTATTATGCACAGATGAACGGGACATTGATGTTTGGTTCAGAGATTAAATCGTTCATGGAGCATCCGAAGTTTGACAAGATATTCAATGAGGATGCACTGGGCAATTATCTTTCATTTCAGTTTGTCCCGACAAATGAAACATTTTTCAAGGGTGTGTTCTGCTTACAGCCGGGGCACTATTTTACTTATGAAAATGGAAAGATGGAGATTACACGTTATTTTGAGCCGAACTTTACCGGTGATACAACAAAATCTTTTGAAGAAATCGTAGATGATATTGAAGCGGTAATGAAAGAATCTGTTGCAATGCATAAGATCAGCGATGTAGAGGTTGCGTCTTATCTGTCGAGTGGTGTAGATTCCAGCTATCTGACATATCTGGGACAGGTTGACCGTACATTTACCGTCGGATTTGATGAGGGAAAATACAGTGAGATCCAGGATGCGAAAGAATTTGCTGCAAGTATCAATATGAAAAATGATGCGAAGGTGATCAGCCCGGAAGAATACTGGGACAAATTATCGGATATTCAGTATTATATGGACGAGCCGGTAGCAGATCCGGCGGCAATTGCATTGTACTTCTTAAGTGAAGAAGCATCCAAGAAAGTAAAAGTTGTATTATCAGGAGAAGGTTCGGATGAGTTGTTTGGCGGTTACAACATCTATTGCGAGCCGCTTGAACATACCGGATTTAATAAGATTCCGATGCCGATTCGAAGAGCACTTGGTAAATTCGCGGAATACTGTCTGCCAAGAGGAACAAAAGGAAGAGGATTCCTGATGCGTCACGGAAAAACACTGGAAGAGAGATATTTTGCAAATGCAACGAATATCTTTACAGAACGCGAAGCAAATAAAATCTTGAAAAAGGGATGTAAACCGCAGATTCAGAAAGTGACAAAACCATTGTATGACCGTGTACAGGATAAAGATCCGGTAACAAAGATGCAGTATGTAGATATGCATCTCTGGCTGGTTCATGATATTCTGATGAAAGGTGACAAGATGGGAATGGCGAATTCTCTTGAGGTTCGTGTACCGTTTTTGGATAAAAAAGTATTGGAGCTTGCCGAGACCTTACCGTTGGATTATAAAGTACGCGCACCGAAGACAAAGGTAGCTTTACGTGGGGCAGCAGAGAAAGTAATCCGCAGTAAAACAGCAGAGAAGAAAAAGCTGGGATTCCCAATTCCGACACGTGTATGGTTAAAAGAGGACAAGTATTACAATCGCGTGAAAGAGATGTTCCAGTCGGATGCTGCGAAGAAGTTTTTTAATACGGAATTGCTTATTAAGATGCTCGATGACCATAAGAATGGAAAGAATAAGAACGAAAAGACAGATAACAGCAGAAAAATTTGGACTGTTTATATTTTCCTGGTATGGTATGACCGTTATTTTGAACATGGAAAACCGGTTCATCCGGCAATGACAGCAAATTGTTAATGCCCGCAGGTTCCTGGGAGTATCAAGATAATTCAGAAAAACAGGGGATGTGATTATGGAGAGTAGAACAGTAAGAAAGAGGCGGTTTGAGTGGTCCAAGTTATTTATTCAGAATCCGCAGTACTTTGATTACGATTTATTGATGATTCTGATTTTTTTGATGTGCTTTGGACTGGTGATGCTTTATAGTACAAGTGCATATAGTGCGAATGCTGATTTTGGAAACGATATGTTCTATTTCTCCAAGCAGGCGATTGTAGGAGCAATCAGCTTTGCATTTATGATGTTTGTATCGAAATTGGATTATCATGTATATGGTGCCTTTTCCTGGCATATTTATGCGATATCATTGTTTTTGATGCTGCTGGTCAAGACTCCGCTTGGAGTAGAAGCGTATGGTTCGAGAAGATGGCTTCAGTTGCCGGGAAATATGACACTGCAGCCGTCTGAGATTGCCAAAATTGCAGTGATTCTTGTCATCCCTTATGAGATTTGTAAACTGGGGATGAAAATCCAGTCAAAAGACGGAATCAAGAGGGTCCTTGTGGTTGGAGGAGTGGCAGCCGGCGGAGTTATGTTCCTGACCGATAATATGAGTACTGCGATCATTGTTGCCGGTATTACGTGCATCTTGCTATTTATCGCACATCCAAAGACAAAACCATTTTTGCAAATCATTGCGGGAGCGGCTGTAATCCTATCAATAGCAATTGCATATCTTGCGGCGAATATTTCTAACAGTGAAAACTTCCGTTTGCGCCGAGTAATCACGTGGCTGGATCCGGAGAATCATGCCGATGCCGGAGGATTTCAGGTAATGCAGGGACTGTATGCAATCGGATCAGGTGGATTTTTTGGCAAAGGTCTCGGAAACAGCACGCAGAAATTAGGTGTTATTCCGGAAGTGCAGAACGATATGATCCTTACAATTATATGTGAAGAGCTTGGTGTATTTGGGGCGATTGTAGTATTGGTGCTATTTGGACTTTTGCTTTACCGGCTTATGTTTATCGCTAAAAATGCTCCGGATTTGTATGGATCGCTTGTGGCAAGTGGAATTTTTGCACATATCGCATTGCAGGTTATTCTCAACATTGCGGTAGTAACGAATATGATACCGACTACAGGAGTTACATTACCATTTATTAGTTATGGTGGTACGTCCATTCTGTTTTTGATGACAGAGATGGGAATTGCACTTGGGATTTCTCGTAAAATCAAACTGCAAAGATAATGAAAAAATCTCTTTTCAACAACGTGAAAGTATGTTATAGTTTAATGTAGTATTTAAAACTACATGTGATAGAAATTTACCACACACAGTGTGATTTTGGGAGGAACTACTATGAGTTATAGAGTAATTGTTGACAGTTGCGGTGAGTTGACAAAGGAGATGAAAGAGAGCGGGATGTTTGTATCAGCATCGTTGACGATGCAGGTTGGAGAAGAACATATCGTAGATGATGAGACATTTGATCAGGCCGATTTTCTGCAGAAAGTTGCAGCCTGCCAGGAAAGTCCGAAGTCTTCCTGCCCTTCACCGGAACAATACATGGCCAAATATCAGTGTGATGCAGAACATGTCTATGCAGTTACATTATCATCTGAACTCAGTGGTTCTTATAATAGTGCACAGTTAGGAAAGAATCTGTATATCGAAGAATATGGAGACAAAGAGATTTATGTATTTAATTCACGCTCCGCATCTGTGGGAGAGACATTGATCGCATTGAAGATTCGCGAGTGCGAAGAAGCCGGAATGGATTTTCAGACAGTGATAGATACGGTGGAAGCTTATATTGCAGAGCAGCATACCTATTTTGTGTTGGAGAATCTGGATACACTTCGTAAAAACGGAAGATTGACTGGAATTAAATCTCTCGTTGCGGGGGCATTGAATATCAAACCGGTTATGGGTTCCACACCGGAAGGAACAATCTGTCAGAAGGCACAGGCGCGAGGAATGAAGAAAGCACTTGCGAAGATGGCAGATTATGTTGCTCAGGAAGCAATTGATGCCAAAGGAAAGGTACTGGCGATCGCACATTGCAATTGTGAACAGAGAGCAAAAGAATTTGAAAAATTATTATTAGAGAAGATGGACGTGAAGACAAGTATCGTTGTAGATACAGCCGGAATCAGTTCCATGTATGCGAATGACGGTGGAATCATCGTTGTAATATAATGAAAGGAAGTTTGCTATGAGTCAGGCTAAAGTTGATAAATACAAAGAAGAGAAAGCGAACAGAAAGCAGATTATTCGTAAGCAGAGAATTATGAACGTGGTACGCAAATGTGTATTGACATTGGCGGCACTTGCTCTGGTAGGTTGGTTAGGGTATTCCGCATATGACACATATGAGTCAAATCAGGAAAGAGCAGTTGCATCGGTCAATTACGATGCAATCAACAACTACTTATCAACACTTTCTCAATAAGATAAATGTTATGCGTGAGGCAGGAAAGAAGAAATTTCTTTCCTGCCTTTTTTGGTGTTACCCGTAAGAACACTTGGCGAGGTTTTTTCGAGCCTAGTGTGAACCCCTAAAACCTGATTGATACAAAGTTTTTTCACAAAATTAGGGTTGAAAAAGGGTGGGAAGTGGTTTACAATGGTTCTAAGTGGTAGGAAGTGGTGAATTGTGGAATAAAGTGGGGACGATGTGGAGCCTCACAAATCAAAAGAAGGAGTTCTGAATGTTACTAGGAGAGTTCAATCATAGCATAGACGAAAAAGGCCGATTGATTATACCAGCCAAGTTGCGCGAAGATTTGGGCGACAGCTTTGTAATCTGTAATGGATTGGAAGGATGTTTGTTTGTATACTCTCAGGATGAATGGAACAAATTCGTAGCAGAACTGGAAACCTTACCACGAATGAATAAAGATGCCAGAATATTCAAAAGATATTTCTTTGGAAGTGCTTCTGAGGGCAGTTTCGATAAACAAGGGAGAGTTTTAGTGCCGCCTTCACTCAGAAAAGCAGCGCATCTTGAAAAGGACGTTGTCCTTGTGGGAGTTCAAGACCGCGTAGAAATCTGGGATAAAGAACTTTGGGAAGAACGCAGTATGGTCAGTGAAGAAGATTTGGATGCGATTGCAGAACGTATGGAAGCAATCGGAATTCGAATTTAAGAATATCGAATAGGATATAAGAACTGAGACGATGCGGATAGATGGAGGAAGATATGGCATTTAAACACAAATCAGTATTACTAGAAGAAACCGTAGATGGTCTGGCGGTCAAGCCGGATGGAATCTACGTCGACGGGACATTGGGCGGCGGAGGACATGCCTTCGAAGTCTGTAGCCGGTTGAACGAACAGGGGAGATTTATAGGTATAGACCAGGACGCAGCAGCCATTGAGGCTGCCAGCGAACGATTGCGTGGCTTTGGGGAGAAAGTTACAATAATCAGAAGTAATTATTGTGAGATGAAGTCGCGTCTTCATGAAATTGGTGTAGATAAAGTTGATGGGATTGTAATTGATCTGGGCGTATCCTCGTATCAGTTGGATACGGCAGAGAGAGGGTTTTCGTATCGGGTGGATGCACCGCTTGATATGAGGATGGATCAGAGACAACAACTGACGGCACGAGAGATTGTGAACACATACAGTGAGAGCGATTTATATCGTGTGATTCGTGATTACGGGGAGGACAAGTTCGCAAAGAACATTGCAAAACATATCGTGATGGAGCGTCAGAAAGCACCAATTGAGACAACAGGGCAGCTTAATGAGATTATCCGGCATGCGATTCCGATGAAATTTCAGAAAACATCGGGGCATCCTTCTAAACGAACGTTTCAGGCAATTCGTATTGAACTGAATCGAGAGTTGGAAGTCTTAAGGGAATCGCTGGATGATATGATCGAGATGCTGAATCCGGGCGGACGAATTTGTATCATTACATTTCATTCGCTGGAAGACCGAATTGTAAAGAGTGCATTTCGGAAGAATGAGAATCCTTGCACCTGTCCGACACATTTTCCGGTATGTGTATGTGGGAATGTGTCCAAAGGAAAAGTGATCACAAGAAAGCCGATTCTTCCAAGTGAAGAAGAGTTGGAGTATAACAGCCGTTCAAAAAGTGCAAAACTTCGTATTTTTGAGCGTTGTTAACAAATATAGGGAGTATATCAAATAGAGCGCTGTTTATCAGATAAACAGCAACGATATAGGTTCATCAGGAGGGGAGCCCTGATGAATCAGAAAGGCAATGGCAATGGCAGAAGTAAGACGTACAGGGACGTATCATAAAACAAAATATCATGCCGGACAACATGGGAAGATGTATGTATACGGCAGTGCGGCCTTGCAGCCAGAAGCAGTGCCGCAACGAGTACAGGAACCAAGAAAAAAAGAACAAAGCACAGGTGTAAAGGCGAGCCGTCAGGTACGTAAAAACCGCAAACGTGCTCAAAGTATCGGCCCTGTATATGCCGCATTTTTGACCGGAGCTGCAATCTTTGCAGTATGTGTCAGTGTTATGTTTTTGCAGTTGCAGTCAGAGGTTGTGAATCGCTCTGAGCATATTACTGCATTACAGGAAGAACTTGCGAATCTGACCGAAGAGAATGATACTGCGTATCGCTCTGCGGAAGATTCTGTGAATTTGGAAGAAGTACGTGATAAGGCAATCAATGAACTCGGGATGGTATATGCAGCACAGGGGAGCGTGGTGGAATATAACGGACCGGAAAGTGACAGCGTAACACAGTACAGCGATATACCGGAAGATGGTGTATTGGCAAAGTCAAAAGATGTGTCAGAATAAGGTAAGAGTATGGCAGTCAGAAAAAATAAAAAAAGTAGTTATCAATTTTTAACAAGAAGATTTCCGAAGAGGATGCAAAAGAAGCTAGTGTTGCTATTTATGGCAGTTATACTGGCTTTTATTGTTCTTATAATAAAAATTACATATATCAATGCTTCAAAAGGAAGTAAATACACGAAAATCGTATTGGACCAGCAGACATATGACAGCAGAGTGATTCCGTATAAGCGAGGCGACATTGTAGATCGCAACGGAACCAAGATCGCAACAAGCGAACGAGTTTATAATGTGATTCTGGATGTCTATGTTATGACTTCAAAAGATGCTTATATTAATCCGACAAAGAAGGTGTTGTCGGATTGCTTTGGTATTGATGAAGAAAAAGTAGATCAGATCATTGAAGAAAATCCAGACAGCAGATATCAGATTCTTGCGGAAAATATCAGTTATGAAAAAGCACAGGAATTTAAAGCGATTGAGGAGGATACAGAAAATTATCCAAATGTAAAAGGAATCTGGCTGGAGGATGATTATAAACGAAATTATCCATATAATACGCTTGCAAGTGATGTAATTGGATTTGCGACAGAAGACAATACCGGTGCGTTAGGAATTGAAAGTGCGTATAATGATGTGTTAAATGGACTGGATGGCAGGGAATATGGATATTTTTCAGATAACGCATCGTTGGAACGTACCGTAAAAGATGCGAAAAACGGAGATACGGTTGTGTCGACGATTGATGTTACGTTGCAGAGCATTGTGGAGCAGTGCATTAAGGAATTCAATGATGAGCATGCAGGAGAATACAGGGAAGATGAGCTGGGAAGTAAGAATACAGCAGTTATGATCATGAATCCGAATACCGGAGAGATTCTTGCGGCGGCTTCTTATCCAAACTTTGATCTGAATAATCCGAGAGATTTATCATCAATCTATTCCACAGAAGATTGGAATGCGAAAACAGAGGATGAGAAGATAGAAGCAATGAACGAAGTGTGGCGTAACTTTTGTGTAAGTGATGCATATGAGCCGGGTTCAACGATCAAGCCATTTACGGTGGCGACCGGTTTGGATACGGGTGCGATCAAAGGAGACGAAACTTATGTCTGTGGTGGATATCTGCATGTTGGAGATTGGGATATTAAGTGTCATAATGTAGATGGTCATGGAACAGAAACGATTGCAGATGCGGTTGCAAATTCCTGTAACGTTGCATTGATGCATATTGCTGCAGCGATAGGTGTGGATGATTTTATCCGATATCAGCATATTTTCGGATTTGGAGAATATACAGGAATCGACCTTCCGGGAGAGGCATCTACATCAGGGCTGTTGTTTACAAAAGATACCATGGGAGAAACGGATTTGGCTACCAGTTCATTCGGACAGAGTTTTAATGTAACGATGACCCAGATGATTACTGCGTTTTCTTCTTTGGTAAACGGCGGTAATTATTATGAGCCTCATATTGTGAAACAGATTCAGGATGAAAATGGAAAAGTTATGGAGACAAAAAGTCCTGTATTGCTTCGCAAGACCATATCCGAGGAAACGTCGGAGCAGCTTAAGACGTATTTAAGAGCTGTTATGGAATATGGTACAGGTATGAATGCGGCAGTAGATGGATATGATATCGGTGCCAAAACGGGTACAGCCGAGAAACTGCCTCGTAACAACGGAAAATATCTTCTTTCCTACATCGGATGTGCACCGCTTGACAATCCAGAAGTGGTTGTGTATGTGGTGATCGATGAGCCAAATGCGGAGGCTGAAGATGACAGCTCACTGGTATTGGGACTTGCAAAGAAGATTATGTCTCAGGCATTTCCGTATTTGAATATCAGTACGATAGAGGGATATGAGCCGGCAGAACAGACAGCGGATCAGACGGATGCATCAACAGATTCGACGGATAACACATATGATTATTCCGATTATCAGTATACAGACTATGATGAGTCCTATACGGACACGTATAGTAACTGGGACGGAGCGTATGTTGATGAGACTTATACACCGGATTTTACAGATTGGACTTCCGGTGGATACAGTGATTATTCACAATAAAAGAAGTGACAGATCTGTGCGGGCAAGCAACAGATAATCATAACCTTACAAAAGATATAATAGTTTATATAAACTGTCTTTTGTAAGGTTTTTTTATGAAGAATCGTACCTATAATAAGAAAAAAATACTGGTTGTCTTTCTGGTAGCAAGTGTAATGATTATGGCATTGATCGGGCGTTTGATCTATCTGATGATATTTGATGCACAGTATTATCAGGAAAGAGCAAAAGAATTACATGAACGAGAACGCAAAATCAAAGCGGCAAGAGGTGAAATTGTAGATAGAAATGGAGTCGTTCTTGCGACCAATAAAACGGTATGTACAATTTCTGTGATTCATAATCAAATTACGGATAAAGAATTGGTTATTCAAACGCTGTCGAAAGAATTGGAATTGGATGAAGCCGATGTTCGAAAACGGGTTGAAAAAGTATCTTCAATGGAGAAGATAAAGACCAATGTGGAAAAAGAGACAGGAGATAAGATTCGAAATTTAGATATGCCGGGGGTAAAAGTCGATGAAGATTTTAAACGATATTATCCTTATGGAGAACTTGCGGCACAGGTACTTGGATTTACCGGAGGAGATAATCAGGGAATCATCGGGCTGGAAGTAAAGTATGAAGACGATCTCAAAGGAATGAATGGAACAATTTTGACGATGACAGATGCCCGAGGAGTAGAACTGGAAGGTGTCTCAGAAGACCGCATGGAACCGGTTGCAGGGAATACACTGGAAATTACGCTGGATTATAATATTCAGTCGTATTGTGAGCAGGCTGCAAAAAAGGTATTGGAGGAAAAAGAGGCGGATTCGGTTGCGATTATATTGATGAATCCTCAAAACGGAGAGATTTATGCGATGGCAAATGTTCCGGGATTTGATTTGAATGCTCCATTCACCTTACAGACAACAGAAGATACAAGTAACTTAAGTGAGGAAGAAAAACAAGATCTGTTAAATCAAATGTGGAGGAATCGTTGTATTAATGATACATACGAGCCGGGGTCTACATTTAAGGTGATTACTTCTGCGGCGTGTCTGGAAGCAGGTGTTGTGACAGTCAATGATACCTTTTCCTGCCCGGGATATAAAATTGTCGAGGACAGAAAGATTCGGTGCCATAAAGTAGGTGGCCACGGAGCGGAGACATTTGTCCAGGGAATTCAGAATTCCTGCAATCCGGTTTTTATGGAAATCGGACTGCGTTTGGGAGCAGAAAAATTCTATGACTATTTTAAACAATTTGGTCTGTTGCGTTTGACGAATGTGGATTTGCCCGGAGAAGCAGGGACGATCATGCACAAAAAAGAGGACATTGGACTGGTGGAACTTGCGACAATGACGTTTGGACAATCGTTTCAAATTACCCCGATACAATTGCTTACCACCATCAGCTCGATTGTAAACGGAGGAACACGTATCACACCGCATTTGGGAAAAATGGTATTGGATTCAGAAGGGCAGAAGATAAAAACGCTGACTTTTTCAAAGCAGAAAAATATTGTCTCAAAGGAAACTTCCGAGACAATGAAAATGTTACTGGAAAGTGTTGTATCAGAAGGCTCGGGACACAATGCCTATCTGGAAGGATATCGGATTGGCGGAAAAACGGCAACTTCACAGACACTGCCAAGAAGTGCTAATAAATATATTTCTTCTTTTGTAGGTTTTGCACCGGCTAACGATCCAAAGGTGATCGGGATGGTGATCATCTATAATCCGCAGGGAGTATATTATGGTGGAACCATTGCAGCACCGGTGTTGAGAGATATTTATGACAATGTGTTGCCATATTTGGAAGCACAAAAGGAGTAATGCGGGAGAGTAGAATGATTAGGAAAAACAGATTCACAGAATTCAAGTCCGGGCGAGGTTGAAAAACACCAGGGTATGCGTTATACTATATAAGATATGGCAAGAGTTACATAAGAGGTGCTCTTAGTCAAACCAAAGAGATGAAGAGGTGTGAGTATGGCAAATCATGTAGTAATTCCAATATTGATATCGTTCGCGTTAAGCGTGATTATGGGGCCGTTTGTGATTCCGTTTCTGCGAAGATTGAAGATGGGACAGACAGAGCGTGTTGACGGAGTACAGTCTCATTTGAAAAAAGCAGGAACTCCGACGATGGGCGGTGTTATGATATTGGGAAGTGTGGTAATCACTTCGTTGTTTTATGTAAAAGATTATCCAAAGATTATTCCGGTTTTGTTTTTGACAGTGGGATTCGGTCTGATTGGATTTTTAGATGATTATCTGAAAGTTGTTATGAAACGTTCAGACGGACTCTTCCCGAAACAGAAGATGGCGTTGCAGATTGTAGTGACAGCGATTTTTGCTTATTATGTTGTAAAGATTGCGAATATTCCACTGACAATGCTGATTCCGTTCTCCGGTGGAAAATATCTGGA
Organism: Schaedlerella sp.; assembly: GCA_052272205.1. GTDB lineage: Bacteria > Bacillota > Clostridia > Lachnospirales > Lachnospiraceae > Schaedlerella. The sequence goes on from DAVZKO010000019.1 coordinate 26,909, forward strand.
TATCGGATGGCTTGCGGTTCCGCTTTTATTTGTTGCGGTGATCGGAACAGTAAACGGAACAAACTTTACGGATGGACTGGATGGCTTGGCATCAAGTGTAACGGTACTGGTAGCAACGTTCTTTACAGTTGTTGCAGTTGGAACCAAAAGTGGGATTGAGCCGATTACCTGTGCGGTAGTAGGAGCACTGCTTGGATTTTTGTTATTCAATGTATATCCGGCAAGTGTATTTATGGGAGATACAGGTTCCCTTGCATTAGGTGGTTTCGTGGCAGGTGCTGCATATATGATGCAGATGCCGTTGTTTATCATTATTGTAGGTTTGATCTATCTGGTAGAAGTGGCTTCTGTTATCATTCAGGTCACATATTTCAAAAAGACCGGAGGAAAACGAATTTTCAAGATGGCTCCGATCCATCATCATTTTGAGCTGTGTGGATGGTCAGAGACAAGAGTTGTTGCTGTATTTTCGATTATCACAGCAATATTATGTTTGATTGCACTCATGGGGGTATAAAAAGATGGACATAAGAGATAAGAATGTATTGGTATTTGGTTCAGGAATCAGCGGAATTGCGGCAAGCCGTCTTTTGCTGAGAGAAGGAGCCAATGTGATTTTATATGATGGCAATGAAAAGCTGGATGCAGAAGAAATCAAAGAGAATATTTTGCAGGATAAAGAACATGGTGTGACACTTCGAGGCAATGTACAGGTGATATTGGGAACGCTTCCAAAAGAAGTTATGGAAAGTCTTGTACTTACTGTAATGAGTCCGGGAGTTCCGACAGATCTGGATGTGGTCAATCAGATGAGAGAGCTGCAGATTCCAATCTGGGGTGAGATTGAGCTGGCCTATGTATATGGAAAAGGTGAAGTGCTTGCGATCACAGGTACCAATGGAAAGACAACAACGACAACACTGCTCGGTGAGATTATGAAGAAATATCAGGAGTCGGTGTATGTGGTTGGTAATATCGGTAATCCATATACAGAAGTAGCTCTGGATATGACAGAAGATTCTGTAGCTGTAGCAGAGATGAGTAGTTTCCAGCTTGAGACGATACATACATTCCGTCCAAAGGTCAGTGCGATTCTGAATATCACACCGGATCATTTGAACCGTCATCATACGATGGAAGCATATATTGAAGCCAAGAAGAATATTTGCAGAAATCAGACGGCGGAAGATGTGTGCGTTCTGAATTATGAAGATGAAGTAACACGCAAATTCGGAGAAGAAATTAAGGCGAAAGTTCTATATTTCAGTAGTCAGCGTATATTAGATAGAGGTATCTATCTGGATGACGGAGATATTGTATATAGCTATGATACAGATGTTGCAGTGACCATTTGTAATGTAAAAGAATTGCAGCTTTTAGGAACACATAATTATGAGAATATTATGGCTGCGACAGCGATGGCAATCGCATATGGTGTGCCGGTAGATCTTGTACGTGAGGTTATCAAGTCATTTAAAGGTGTAGCACATCGAATTGAGTTTGTTGCGGAGAAGAATGGTGTTGCTTATTACAATGATTCCAAAGGAACCAATCCGGATGCAGCAATCAAGGGGATTCAGGCCATGAATCGTCCGACACTTTTGATCGGAGGCGGATATGACAAGGATTCCTCTTATGAAGAATGGATCCAGGCATTTGACGGAAAGGTGAAAAAGCTGGTATTACTTGGGGCAACAAGAGAGAAGATTGATGCAACAGCAAAGAAATTAGGCTTTACAGATACGATTCTTGTAGATACATTTGAAGAAGCTGTGGAGACTTGTGTGAAGTATGCAGAGCCGGGGGATGCAGTCCTGTTATCACCTGCATGTGCAAGTTGGGGCATGTTCAAATGTTATGAAGAACGAGGCGATAAATTCAAAGAGCTGGTAAATCAATTATAAGGAGTGAAGTTCCTTGAAGCGCCCGGAGAAAAGAATAAATCTGGATTATACCTTGCTGGTAGTACTGTTTTTGTTGATCATAATCGGTCTTGTGTTACTGTATAGCACAAGTGCTTACAATGGACAGAATAAGTTTCAGGATGCATATTATTATGTGAAAAAGCAAGGTGCAGCTACGGTACTCGGTCTGATCGGGATGTTTGTAGTTGCCAAAATTGATTATCATAGGTGGGTTCCCTTCGCGAATCTGGGATATCTGGTATCGATTGTACTTTCGGTATTGGTTATGCTTGTGGGAGAGGAATATAACGGGTCCAAAAGATGGCTTTCTTTGGGCCCGCTTTCTTTTCAACCATCTGAATTTTCAAAAGTTGCGATCATCCTGTTTTTGGCATGTCTGATCTCGAGACAAAAGAAAGGGGTAGAAGGATGGGGAGCAATGGCTCGTCTGATGATACCCGTACTTCCGATTACAGCATTGGTCGGAGCAAGCAACCTGAGTACAGCAATCATCATACTTGGAATTGCGGTCGTGTTGATTTTCGTCGCAAGTCCAAAGTATATGCAGTTTATCTGGATGGGAGCTATGGGAGTGGGATTTATGGCAATCTTTCTTGCACTGGAAAGTTATCGTCTAGAGAGATTGGCAATCTGGAGACATCCGGAACAATATGAGAAGGGATATCAGACCCTTCAGGGGTTATATGCCATTGGCTCCGGCGGCCTGTTTGGAAGAGGATTGGGAGAGAGTGTACAAAAACTTGGATTCCTTCCGGAAGCACAAAATGATATGATATTTTCTATTATATGTGAAGAACTGGGATTGGTCGGAGCAGGGATGATCATATTGCTGTTTCTTATTCTTATTTGGCGTTTCTTTATCATAGCGACAAATGCAAAGGATTTACTCGGCGCATTGATCGTAACAGGCGCGTTGGCTCATATGATGATTCAGGTGATTCTAAATATTGCGGTTGTGACAAACAGCATTCCGAATACGGGAATCACGCTTCCGTTTATCAGTTATGGAGGAACGTCGGTTTTGTTTTTATTACTGGAAATGGGACTTGTGCTGAGTGTATCAAATCTGGTAAGATAGCAGTGGTATTTCGTGTGTTAAGACAAAGCCGGGAACAGCGAAAGCAGTTATGAAATGAAAACGAAGGAGGCGGCTGTAGATGGCGCAGCAGCGAGGAAGAAAGACGGATGGGAACCGGTATCGAACGACCAGAACTCATTCAAAAAATGATATTATATATTTGTCGGAATCAGAGAATCTGCATGATTATGAGATGCGTTCAAAGAACAAAGAGAAGAATGATGACAAAAGTAATAAAAATAGAAAAAAAGCAAAAAAACGTAAAAAGAATCGACGCAGAGTGAATGGAAAAGTATTCTTAAGCGTGATCGGGATTCTGTTAGTCTGTGCAGGGCTGATCTATCTGGAAACATTGATTTTTAAAGTAAAACAGATTCAAGTATCAGGCAATACTTATACAACACAAAAAGAAGTTGAAGACTGGATAAATCAGAATCCATATTCGAAAAATACATTATATGATTTGTGGTATTATAACAGGGACAAATGTACACAGCTTCCATCCGTTGAAAAGGTAAAGGTAAGCCTTGTTTCACCGACCAAACTTCATGTAACTGTCACAGAGAAAGTCTTGGCTGGAAGAATGGATTATGATGGTGGATATTTGTATTTTGATAAGGATGGGATTGCATCCCTGCAAAGCGAAGAGGCAATAGAAGGCGTTACAGTCATTGAAGGAATACAGATGGATGAGAGCAAAGTAGAGATGGGAAAGAAGATACCGGCGGAAGAAAAAGATGTATTTAAAAAGCTTTCAGAACTCACTTCACTTTTGAAAGATAACGATCTGACTGCAGATAAAATTTCCTGCTCAGGAAGTGATCTGACCGTATATTTCGGAAATGTGCGAGTGGCACTTGGAAGTGGTTCTTATGAAGATAAGATCCCGCAGATTTCCCCGATTTTGCAAAAACTCTCCGAACAGTACGCTGATCAGGCTGGAGAATTACATTTGGAGAACTATCAGACAACCGATGCATCCATCCGCTTTGTGCCCGATACACAATGAGCATTTGGAATTTGCGATGTTGAGCAAAAAAAATATAAAATACGAAAAAATCTATTGATTATTTATAGAAAAAAATATATTATATAATTATTGGATTATAGCGTTCAATTTCAAATGGGATGTATAATAATAAAGATTAATAAGATGACAAAGGAGGAACTACTCTTGTTAGAAATTAAAACTAATGAATCAGAGGCAGCTGCAAAGATAATTGTTATTGGCGTTGGTGGAGGCGGTAATAATGCCGTGAACCGAATGATTGAAGAGCAGATTGCAGGCGTAGAGTTTATTGCTATCAATACAGATAAACAGGCACTTCAGCTTTGTAAAGCACCAACATTGATGCAGATTGGTGAGAAACTTACAAAAGGTCTTGGAGCAGGAGCTCAGCCGGAAGTAGGAGAGAAAGCAGCAGAGGAAAGCGCAGAAGAGATTTCAGCAGCATTGAAAGGTGCTGATATGGTATTCGTTACTTGTGGAATGGGTGGCGGTACAGGAACAGGAGCAACACCTGTAGTTGCACGTATTGCTAAAGAGCAGGGTGCACTGACAGTTGGTGTTGTAACAAAACCTTTCCGTTTTGAGTCAAGAACACGTATGCAGAATGCATTAGCCGGAATTGACAAATTAAAAGAGAATGTAGATACATTGATCGTAATTCCAAACGATAAACTGTTGGAAGTTGTAGATAGAAGAACTACAATGCCGGAAGCATTGAAGAAAGCTGACGAAGTGTTACAGCAGGGTATTCAGGGAATCACAGATTTGATCAACGTACCATCACTGATCAACCTTGACTTCGCTGACGTACAGACAGTTATGAAGGACAAGGGTATCGCTCACATCGGTATCGGTGAAGGACGTGGAGATGACAAAGCTCTTGAGGCTGTTAAGCAGGCAGTTGCAAGTCCATTGCTTGAGACAACAATCCAGGGTGCTTCTCATGTTATCATCAACGTATCCGGAGATATCACATTGATGGATGCTTCTGATGCAGCAGAATATGTACAGGAGCTTGCCGGAGAGAATGCAAACATTATCTTTGGTGCTACTTATGATGATTCAAGATCTGATGAAGCTACAATCACAGTTATTGCAACTGGCTTACATAATGTAGGCGGAAGCTCATCAAAATTGAAAGCAAGATTAGAGGGACAGCAGAAAGTTGGTTCCATCCTTCCTTCAGGAGATGGAGTGAACAGAACAGCATCTGCTTATGACGGAAGAACAACTGCAAGACCAATGGGTGGTACAGCACCATCTATGCAGCAACCAAGACCGACTACAAGCGGTGTAAAAGAGCAGTCTATCAAGATTCCGGATTTCTTCAAGAAATAAATAGATAAAATGTAGATATAACAAAAGAGGTTTGCCAATACGGTAAACCTCTTTTGTTATAAAATAATCTGATACAGAATGGAGGCAATTTGTTCAATGAGTTCTAACTGTATAGAAGAGTAATTCATAACATATACATATACATTTTCATATTTGGAATGCTCTGTGTTAATGGATGTATTGCAGGAATGAAAAATCGTTACGGCAATACATCTATTTTTGTTATAAGCATGGAAATTGTATGAAAAAAAGGCATCACACAAATGTGTGATGCCTTTCAGACTTTGAAAGAAAATCTTACAGCTGAGGACCAGCAGCAACAAGTGCTTTACCAGCTTCGTTTCCTTCGTATTTAGCGAAGTTCTTGATGAATCTCTGTGCAAGATCTTTTGCTTTTTCTTCCCACTCAGAAGCATCAGCGTATGTGTCACGAGGATCAAGGATACCTGTGTCAACACCCTCAAGTTCTGTAGGTACTTCAAAGTTGAAGTATGGGATTGTCTTTGTAGGAGCGTTGTTGATTGCTCCGTTCAGGATAGCATCGATGATACCACGTGTATCTTTGATAGAGATACGTTTTCCTGTTCCGTTCCATCCTGTATTTACGAGGTAAGCCTTAGCTCCGCTCTTCTCCATCTTCTTAACAAGCTCTTCTGCATATTTTGTTGGGTGCAGTTCCAAGAATGCCTGTCCGAAGCAAGCTGAGAATGTTGGTGTAGGCTCTGTGATTCCACGCTCTGTTCCAGCAAGTTTTGCTGTAAATCCTGAAAGGAAGTAGTACTGTGTCTGATCTTCTGTCAGGATAGATACTGGAGGAAGTACTCCAAATGCGTCTGCAGATAAGAAGATAACGTTCTTAGCTGCCGGTGCAGAAGAAACCGGACGTACAATATTCTGAATGTGGTTGATTGGGTAAGAAACACGAGTGTTCTCTGTTACGCTCTTGTCAGCGAAATCAATCTTACCGTTCTCATCCAATGTAACGTTCTCAAGAAGAGCGTTACGAACGATTGCATTGTAGATATCTGGCTCAGATTCTTTGTCCAGGTTGATAACTTTAGCGTAGCATCCACCTTCGAAGTTGAATACGCCGTTGTCGTCCCAACCATGCTCGTCATCACCGATGAGGAGACGTTTCGGGTCTGTAGAAAGTGTTGTTTTACCTGTTCCTGAAAGACCGAAGAAGATAGCTGTGTTTTCTCCGTTCATATCTGTGTTTGCTGAACAGTGCATAGAAGCGATTCCTTTTAATGGAAGGAAGTAGTTCATCATAGAGAACATACCTTTCTTCATCTCTCCGCCGTACCATGT
>DAVZKO010000020.1:0-32021 GCA_052272205.1 Schaedlerella sp.
CGGGTGTTGTGAGGGTGCCTGGGTCGAGTCAACTACCAAGGTAACGTTTGTGGAGATGCATTCGAAGCGTAATGCACGTAAAAAGAAAATTCAAGGCACTGTAGGAGATTTCCCACAGTGCCTTTTTTTCGTTGTAAACACTCGTTTTCCTATTCTCTATTTTCTTTTTCCTGTGCTTTTTGATATTTGATTTTCTTTTGTTTTTCCCTAAGCTCTTTAAAAAACTGTTTCATCATCACACTACATTCTTCTCCCAACACGCCTGTTGTAAGCTCTACCTGATGATTGAACTCCTGCATATCAAGCAGATTTAAAATTGAACCCGCACAGCCGGCCTTCGGATTCATACATCCGACAACCACTCTTTTCGTCCGCGCCTGCACGATTGCCCCCGCACACATTTGACAAGGCTCTAATGTAACATATAACGTGCAATCTTCCAATCTCCAGTCATTAATCTTTTTACTTGCCTTTTTAATTGCGGCAATTTCCGCATGCGCCAGCGGATTCTTATCCGTCGTTCTTCGATTGTAACCACGTCCTATAATCTTGCCCTCGTGTACAATGACACAACCAATCGGTACCTCCTCCAATGCATATGCTTTCTTCGCCTGTTTGATTGCCTCACGCATATATTTTTCATCTAGCTTCAGATTCATCTCATCCATGAATGTATTCAATTCCTTTCATTCACATTTTCAGTTCTTTTCTTAATACTATTAGAATACATTATCTTAGAGGTTTTGAACAGTACTTCATCCTTTCTCATTCACACAGGCAGACAATAAATTTTATCAATTTTGTTGGAGGTATTCTATGAATCCCGGAATCTACTATCTTTATGAATATAAAAATAACCATCGAATGCGTAACACCGGTTTCTTAAAGCTTACGCAAAAACCCGCTTTCTGGCTTTTACAGATTCAATCGCGGAATATTCCTGTCACACAGCAGCATCGACTTGAACTTCTTGCTATTTCAAGCAAAGAAGACTCTCCTGTCACAGAAGAAAGAAGCCATGGTACAGAGATAGCAGACCACGCTATTTCCAAAAAGCTAAGTGACCTCCCATGCAACCATCATTCCATCTCCGCACAACTCACAATTCCGCATAGCGGACAGGAGTCTGTCTCGGATGTACGCAAGCTGCATGGTTTTTTAATCGAGCTTCCAAACGGGGACTGGCTTGCTGCTACAGAAGCACAATTTCATCTGAACATCAATGAGATTATAAAACCTCGTATCGATGAGCAAGTTGATGATATCTCAGAACGCGACACATCCGAACATGGCACGAATATCACAGAAAACGACACGACCGAACATGGCATGAACATCCAGAAAAGCGACATGACCGAATCGGATACAAACACCTCAGAAAGCGACACAACTGTACTGTCCGCTTCCGAATATACAGAACAAGTACACGAAATCCCGGAACTTTCCGGCAAGCCGGATAAGGAAGCGATTGCTGACACTACAGGCCAACAGGATTTCGCACCGCCTTCAAAGACCATTCGCAAAATCCACCGTTCTGACTTGAAGATTCTTCCGCGAAAATGTTGGAATCTTGCAAACAACAGTTTTCTTCTGCATGGTTATCATAATTATCACCATCTGCTTTTAATTGAAGAAAACGGGCATTATCAACTCGGCGTTCCCGGAGTGTACGATATCCGGGAAGCAAGAGCCGCAGAAATATTCGGCTTCCCACAGTTTATTGATTCTTATAATGACCAAATGGAGCTTTCTGCCGCCGAGTGTAACACGCAGGAGAAATTCGGATACTGGTGCCATTATATTTACTGAAAAGAAGGGGAGCGATATCTTCTCTTGATATCCGCTCCCCTTTTTCTGTAATCAGTCTATATTTTCGTTACTGTTCACGGTACCTGTGACCAGCAACATATTTTCTACTTTCTACACGATCTGCACTTAATCCAAATATATCGGCGGTTCATAATCTTTTCCAAGCAATGCTTTCATACGCTCCTGATAACCAAGATATGCCCACTCTGTCATATCATTCCATCTATGCTGTGCACGGTCATAAACCTGCACATATCCGATTTTCTTAGGATGCATCCGCACACTGTTAGATAAATACTCATGACCTGTATACGGATTCAATTCTCCGATCGTGAGGTCCTCTTCTATCTCATTTCTTTTCACATAATGCACCGCAGATGATTCCTGTGCGTCCGTATTATCTCTATCTGTCAATGTATCATATTCTGCCTCATATGCATGCTGCACTGTCTGCGGTTCCCATACTGTCGTTTTCTGAGCTGCATATGCGTCCGTTTCTTCCTCTGGAACTTCCTCAGCCTCTTCCAGACTCAGTTCTTCCGACTCATCCCATGGTTCTTCATCTTCTAACAGAATTTCCTCTTCGATATCCTCAAGTTCGTCCGGCACAACCTCATCTTCCTCTACATCTGACTCCACATCCATCTCCTCAGTCGATGCTTCCCTGTCACCCTTCGCTTCTTTATTCTTATCTTTCAACCCGGCACCGTTTGCATACTGAACTGCCAGTTCATCCAAATTCGCCGTATCTTCTTCCATATCATCTGCCGGAAATATACTTAATTGAAACGGGCATCCCAAAATGGCTGCAATCAGTCTCATATCCTGTTCCTGAAAATTATCTCTACTCAATCGCTGCGTAAGATTTTGACGTGACATTGCTTTTCCTGTTCTCTCTTCAATCATCTCAGCCAATTGCTTAATCGTCATGTTCTTTCTACTTAACATAATCTTGACCTGTTCGCCAAATGTTAAATCTCCCATAAGAAATCCCTCCTTAAAACTTCAGCTAATTATTTCTGAACAGATATTCTCTTTGATAGAAATAGAAATCTTACCATTACTCTATAAATCCATCTTCCTATACTCATTATTCTAACAAAAGCGTATTCTATCGTCAATGTTGAACGCTAAGGATAAGCAAGCTAAGAAGCGGAGTTTATCCGTCATACTTGATAAACTCCGCTTCCTTTTTTAGAAGATAGATTCTGCTGCCATTCACAGACGCTCCGCCAGACAGCAGACATTTCTTTTTATTCTGTTTTACAGTCTGAAGTTAAAATCTGCATATGCTGAGCATCCATGTTCATGAACATCCAGGCCTTCGATTTCTTCCTCTTTTATTACTCTCAAACCGATTGTCTTATTGATGATCGTAAAGATGATCACTGCTAATACGAATACATATGCTGCTGTCGCAAGCACTCCGATCACCTGTGTTCCCAATGTATAATCCGGAGAAAATACACCTGTTAAGATCGTTCCTGTCGCACCACATACACCATGTACACTGATTGCTCCGACCGGATCATCGATTTTGGCTACTTTATCAAAGAACTCTACTGAGAATACTACAAGTACCCCGGCGATTGCACCGATAATGATTGCTGACCAGTTGCTGACTGCATCGCATCCTGCTGTAATTGCTACCAAACCTGCAAGCGAACCATTGAATGTCATAGACACATCCGGTTTACCATAACGAACCCATGTCACGATCAATGCCATCAATGTAGCTGCTGCGGCTGCAAGGTTTGTTGTCATTGCAATGTCACCTAAGTTTGTCGTTGCTGCTGTTGTAGAACCACAGTTAAATCCAAACCAGCAGAACCATAAAATAAATACTCCCAATGCTGCGATTGCAAGATTGTGACCAGGAATCGCTTTTACTTTTCCGTCTTTGTCATATTTTCCAATACGAGGTCCAAGGATTTTCGCTCCTACCAATGCACAAATACCACCTACCATATGAACTGCTGTGGAACCAGCAAAATCATGGAAGCCAAGTTCTGATAACCAGCCGCCACCCCAGATCCAGTGACCTGTAATTGGATAAATGAAAATGCTGATTGCTGCACTGTATGCCAGATATGCTGCAAATTTTGTTCTCTCAGCCATAGAACCGGAAACAATTGTTGCTGCTGTTGCACAGAATACTGTATGGAAAATAATAAATACTCCTGCCGGAAGTCCATTGATCAATCCATCTGCATCTGCAAGAGAGGTTGGATCAAAGAATCCTTTCACTCCGACAATTCCGTTCCAGTCAGTACCATGCATCAATGCAAAACCAAAAATGAAGAAGAAAATACTTCCAAGTACAAAGTCCATCATATTTTTCATCAAAATATTTCCTGTATTTTTCGCTCTTGTAAATCCTGCCTCACACATTGCAAATCCGGCCTGCATAAAATATACAAGAACTGCTCCAACCATTGTCCACATGACGTTCATCAATAATGCTGTCGCATCTGCGGTATCCATACCACTTGCAATCAAATCTGTTAATCCCATATCTACATCCTCCTTCTCATTATCCTCATTTCAAATTTTATTGAATAAAGAAAAGGGATACCTGTAAGAACACGTTTTTATGTATCTTACAGCTATCCCCTTTGATAACAATTCTGTCTTTTCTTTGCTGTCTCTCTATCAGACTTATAACGCATCCGAACCACGTTCTCCTGTTCGAATTCGAACTGCATCTTCCACTTCGTATACGAATATCTTTCCATCTCCATATGTACCGGTCTGAATCTCATCTACCACTCTTTTAATAATTTTCTCTGCTGTCTCCGGCTCAACGATGGTTTCCACTTTCACCTTTGGCAAAAGATTCACGCTATATTCAGCACCTCGATATATTTTCTTATGTCCTTTCTGATTACCATATCCCATGATGTTTGTGATCATAAGACCATTTGCCTGACAACCATCCAGAATTCCTTTCAAGTCTTCTAATTTTTCCGGCTGAATTACAATTTCAAGTTTTTTCATATCTCCCAACCTCCTTCTGTTAATCAGAACCTCTTCACATTCCTATATATAAAAATGAAATCAAAAAAGGCGCCTTCCCTTATTGGAAAAACGCCTTTGTTTTTGATGAGTTTTATTATACTCAATCAGTTTTGAAAGTCAATTAAATTTCTTGATTTTTCTCATTTTTGTAAATATTTATCAAACTTTTTTAATTTTTCAGATTATTTTTTGTTCTTTTGCTGTTGAATATATTCTTCCAGTGTAATTCCCTGGTCGGTAATCTCTTTTGCAACATCTTTCCCTACATAACGAAAATGCCATGGCTCATACACAATCTTTGTGACATCTGACTTATCTGACGGATAACGCAAAATATATCCGTAATTTGCACAATTGGCGATCAGCCACTTCGCCTCATCGGTATCCCCCTGTGCATCATCCAAATCCGTGTAAGTAGAAGAAGTAATATCCATTGCCAATCCGGTTGCATGCTCACTTGTTCCCGGAATCGCAACAGACTGGCTTGTCTCATCATATGCATCCAATGGAGAATATCCCTGATAAATCCAGTTTAACATCGTGTCATTGAACACCTGTCTCTGTGTATCGTAATCGCGATATGCTGACACAATATGTAAACTCAATCCGGCTGCTTCCGCATCCTGAAACATCTGCTTAGTTACATCTGCGATTCTGCTGTCAATCGAGTGCTCATCATCCAGCTTTGTCAGATTCGGTGCATAAGATGTATCCAATGGATTCTCACTATTGACCAGAACCAAACACCAGTCATCATCATTTGATGCCAGTTTATCTGCATTTTCTTTGGCAATCGTCGCAGAGTCTACGCTTTCCTGACTTTGTGCCAGTTCTTTCTCTAACTTCTCTTTTTCTTTCTGATAAAGTTCTTCTGTTTTTTGACTTTTCGTCCGCTCTGCTTTGAGTTTCACTCTGCCATTCAATCCCATCAAAAGCATTCCGAGCAATGCTCCGGCAATAATTCCGGCACATAATACTCTTACCAGACGATACTTATTTCTTTTTCTTTTCATAAAACTTGATTCTCCCATCTCGTTTTTTCATCATTACTGCATATATCGTACTTCAAATGTCTCAATTGTAATTGCTTTATTAAATAAATGTCCCTGGACATAATCGCATCCCAGTTCCTTCATCACATTCAACTGGTCCTGTGTCTCCACACCACAAGCGTACACGGAAGCTCCGAGCCTTCGACAAATATCAATCACTGCCTTTGCCACAATCCTGCTTCTGCTGTTCCCTACAATATTGGCTGTAATCCCTTTATCCAGTTTCAATCCATCAAATTCCATCAACGATAATATGGAAAAACTTGAATCTTTTGCGCCAAAATGGTCTAACAGAACTCTTACGTTTGCCTTTCGAATCTTATTGCTTGTCTCCGCAAGCATCTCCGGATTCATCTCACGGTTCGTCTCTGCCACCTCTACCTGCAGGTACTCACTTGATACGTGATACTTCTCAATAATCTGCTGCACTCTGTCTCCGACACTCTCCTGGCGCAATGTTGCACCCGAGAAATTCACCGATATCGGCAGCATCGGCTTGTCCTCATTCTCCCATCTTCTAAGGGTCTTGCACACTTCCTCAAACACATATATATCCAGATAATGAGAGAGCTTTGTCTCTTCCAAAAGTGTCAGATAACGTCCCGGATCTACAATTCCCAAATCTTTGTGATGGTATCTCACAACCGCTTCTGCCCCGACAACCTCTTCTGTCTCTGCATCCAGAACAGGATTCAAACATACAATAAAATTGCCCTGTTCAATATCGTCGAGCAAATCCTGTTTGATAATCGGCTCATGATGTCCTTTTTTCAGATTCTTATAATACTTGCGCTTCTCTTTACGCATCATATTACCCGCATCCGTTACAAGGCTGTCTATATTGATATCCAGCTTCTCCCATGCGTATCCCATCGTAACCAGACCCAGACTGATATTATCCAGCTTCTCACTGCTATCATGAATACGATTCATGAATTCTTCATAAGAAATGTTCTCCGCCAGCACCAGGTATTCATCTCCTGTCATACGGAAAACCCTGCTGCCCTTGAAAAATTCTTCTAGAACCTCTCCGACACGAATCACTACTTCATCTCCGTATTCCCTGCCAAATTCCTTATTAAAATTCTTCAGTCCGTTCACATCAACAGAAACAGCCCCCAGAGACTTTAACGTCTCCTGATTGACTTCCGCAAGATATCCGACAAAACTGTTTCTGTTGAGCAATCCTGTCAGATCATCATGGTAGCTCAAATACTCCTGCTGTCTTTGCATTTTCTGTAAAATCGTCGTCTGTGAAATATACGGAAGTAAGGAGCGCAGCAATGACATGTCGCATCCGCCTCGATGCACATTTACCACAGCAAGGATTGCTGTCTGCTGCTCATCCATCTGATAAAACACACTGTAACTATCCTCTGTTGTGTCTGTGATCTCTTCTCTCATCCACCTCGGAAACTGATCCGGAGACAACATCTTAATTCGGTCTCTCTGCCATGGAATGTTCTCTGCACACCATTCATAGACCATCGTAATCTCCTCATCGTTCCTTTCGACATAATAGGCATATTCAGAATCATAGTAATCACGTACCGTACGTAAAGCATCATTCATCAACTCTACCGTAGAACGCAATTTATCTTTTTCACTCATAATAATTCTCCCTAATACAAATTCGAATACACTCTATTTTATAATATTACTGTTAAAAAAGCAACACTTCGCACCTTTTGTGTCACTTTTGCACGAAAAAAAGAACTGTACAGACTCGATATAAATCTCTTTTCTGTACAATTCTTTTTATAAATGATACGCACCTGTTCCGTACAACCGATACTTCCCAATCGCGCTTACTTTACATACGTTTTCAATTCCTTACACATTCCAGTGTTTTCCATGTGATACTTTCAAACGGTTCATTGCTCTCGCAAGCGATGCCTGAGTATGATAATACTCCTGGATACTCTGCTTCTGACGAAGCTGTTCCTGTGCACGTTCCTTTTGCTCCTGTGCATGACGGACATCAATCTCTTCCGGACGCTCTGCTGTCTGCACAAGCACCGTTACACGGTTGTTGACAATCTCCATGAATCCACTTCCGACTGCCACTTCACGCCAGTCTCCCGGTTCGATTTCCATACGTGCAATTCCGACACTGATCGCAATTACCATATTCTCATGGTTCGGCAGGATTCCCACCTCACCGCCATCATAGGCAGGTACAATAATCTGTCTGCAACGACCTTCGTAGAACACGCGGTCACTGGCAATTATTTTCAGACCAAATGTATCCATAACAACACTCCTTTACTCTTCTGAAGTCATTGTCTTCGCTTTCTCAATGACATCGTCAATTGTTCCGACATTGAAGAATGCATTCTCCGGATACTCATCCATCTCTCCGTTGATGATTGCTTTGAATCCACGGATTGTTTCATTCAGAGGAACATATTTTCCCTGAATTCCTGTAAATGTCTCTGCAACAGAGAATGGCTGTGACAAGAATTTCTGAATCTTTCTTGCTCGCATAACTGTTGCTTTATCTTCATCTGAAAGTTCTTCCATACCAAGGATTGCGATGATATCCTGCAATTCTTTGTATTTCTGCAAGATTGCTTTCACCTGGTTTGCAATTTTATAATGCTCTTCACCTACAACATCAGCCTCCAAAATACGAGAGCTTGACTCCAGTGGATCTACAGCCGGATAAATACCCTGCTCAACGACCTTACGTGAAAGTACGGTTGTTGCATCCAAATGAGCAAATGTTGTTGCAGGAGCCGGGTCAGTTAAGTCATCCGCCGGCACATATACGGCCTGTACAGATGTGATAGAACCATTCTTTGTAGATGCGATACGTTCCTGTAATTCACCCATCTCAGTTGCCAGAGTCGGCTGATAACCTACGGCTGAAGGCATACGTCCAAGCAGAGCGGACACCTCTGAACCAGCCTGTGTGAAACGGAAAATGTTATCGATGAACAGCAGCACGTTCTGATGCTCCTGATCACGGAAATACTCCGCCATTGTCAGTCCTGTCTCTGCAACACGCATACGTGCTCCAGGTGGTTCGTTCATCTGACCGAATACCAATGCTGTTTTCTCCAGAACTCCGGATGCTTTCATCTCACTCCAAAGGTCATTACCTTCACGGGAACGCTCTCCGACACCGGTAAAGATAGAATATCCACCATGCTCTGTTGCAACGTTGTGAATCAATTCCTGAATCAATACGGTCTTACCTACACCGGCACCACCGAACAGACCAATCTTACCACCTTTTGCATATGGAGCAAGAAGGTCAATAACTTTAATACCTGTTTCCAGAATCTCTACAACCGGACTCTGGTCTTCAAATGTCGGAGGATCACGATGGATAACCCATTTCTGAGCATCATCTGCAATCTTCTCTCCATCATCAATGGTTTCTCCAAGCACATTGAACAAACGTCCAAGTGTCTGATCTCCAACTGGAACACGAATTCCGGCTCCTGTTGCAGTTACTTCCATGTCTTTATGAAGTCCTTCACTTGCAGCCAACATCAGGCAGCGCACTTCATTATTTCCAAGATGCTGCGCAACTTCCATGATGCAGACTTTACCATTATTCTCCACCTCCAAAGCATCTTTGATGCTAGGAAGGTTTCCATCTTCAAATAATACGTCAACGACAGGTCCCATAACCTGTACAATTCGTCCTTTATTCATATGCTAATCTCACTTCCTTTTCCGCTTCTGCGCATTTGCGCCACTGCAGACCTCAGTAATCTCCTGAGTAATTGCAGCCTGTCTGGCTCTGTTATATTCAATAGAAAGTTCTCTGATAATATCCTGTGCGCTATCTGTTGCCGACTGCATCGCAGTCATTCGTGCATTATGCTCACTTGCATATGCCTCAACCAGACAACCATAGATCATACCTACGATATAGTTCGGTACGATAATGTCCATCACTGCCTGAGCAGATGGATACAATGCAATTGCTTCACGATATACGTTCAGCGGCATCTTCATCTCATTGAATGAGCTTCTCTCCAGCGGAAGCAAACGAACTTTCTCTACTTCAGACTGGATTGAATTCTCCATTCGGGTATATACAATATATACTTCATCTAACTCTCCGTTGCCAAACTGTTCAAGAAGAGTTGCGGCAATATCTCTTGCACGGTGCATCGTCGGTTTCTGTACTGTGTACTGGAAGTTTGTATCAATCTTCACTCCGCTCTTCGCGAAATAATGTCTTCCCAGCTCACCTACGACAAATAACTTATGTTCACCCGGACCTGCAAGAATCTCTTCTTCTACCTTGACCACATTGTGGTTATAGGATCCAGCCAGACCTTTATCCGCAGTTACTACGATTGATGCAATCTTACGTTTCTCTGCCGGAATATCTTCTCGAAGATCAAAAAACCGTTGTTTCTCCATCTCCGGCACATGTCGGAGGATTCGAGAGATTTCTCCCTGTAAGCCGTAGAAATATGGCTCTGTGTCAGCCAGTTTTTTCTTAGCCTGACGCATCTTTGTCGAAGAAATCATATACATGGCATTTGTAATCTTCATCGTGTCTTTTACACTATTAATACGAGTCTGTATTTCTCTGATATTTGCCATATTAACACCTGCTCTTCTTGAATTCCTTCGCAGTCTCTATAATTTTTGCTGCCAGTTCATCGGACAATACTTTTGTCTCTTCGATTTCCTGTCCGATCTCCGGATGCTCTGTTGCAAAATAATGTAACATCTGACCCTGGAATTCTTTCACTTTTGAAGTATCAATTCCAAGCATCACTTTATTTCTTGCAGCACATAATGTGATAACCTTGTCAGCAAGTCCCATCGGGGCTCCAAGCGGCTGTTTCAAAAGTTCCATCAGTCCACTACCATATTCCAACTGTTCCTTCGTTGCAGCATCCAGATCAGAGCTGAACTGTGTGAACACTTCCATCTCACGGTACTGTGCAAGGTCGATACGGATACTTCCTGCTGCCTTTTTCATTGCTTTTGTCTGAGCATCTCCACCTACACGGGATACTGACAAACCAACGTTAACGGCCGGACGCATACCTGCCGCAAACAGATCACTCTCGAGGAAAATCTGTCCGTCAGTGATAGAAATTACATTTGTAGGGATGTATGCAGATACATCGCCTGCCTGTGTCTCGATAATCGGAAGTGCTGTAATAGAACCTCCGCCAAGTGCATCACTCAAACGGCTGGAACGCTCCAGCAGTCTTGAATGCAGATAGAATACGTCTCCAGGATATGCCTCACGTCCAGGAGAACGTCCAAGCAACAACGACAATGCACGATATGCAACCGCATGTTTTGAAAGATCATCATATACGATCAACACATCTTTTCCCTTGTGCATATAGTACTCAGCCATAGCAGTTCCTGCATATGGTGAAATATACTGAAGTGGTGCACAATCACTTGCTGTTGAAGCAACAACGATTGTATAATCCATTGCACCTGCTGCTTTAAATGTATTTACTACTTGGGCAACTGTAGATGCTTTCTGACCAATTGCAACATAGATACAGATTACATCTTTGCCTTTCTGATTCAAAATTGTGTCAGTGGCAATTGAAGTCTTACCTGTCTGACGGTCACCAATGATCAACTCACGCTGTCCACGTCCGATTGGGAACATGGAATCGATAGACAGGATACCTGTCTCCATTGGTTCGCTTACTGACTTACGGTCGATGATTCCAGGAGCCTCATTTTCAATTGGACGATAATCGTCTGCTTCGATCTCTCCTGCTCCATCAATTGCCTCGCCGAGTGCGTTAACTACTCGTCCGATAAATTTATCTCCAACCGGAACACCGGCTTTTTTCCCTGTTCGAGCAACCTTTGTTCCTTCTTTGATCTCTGTATCATGGCCAAACAGGATACATCCGATAGCATCTTTCTGTATATCCTGAACCATTCCCTTCAGACCGTTTTCGAAGGTAACAATTTCCCCGTACATGGCGTGATCAATTCCGTAAATAGTTGCGATTCCATCACCGACTGTAATTACAGTTCCGACTTCGCTGTCCTTACTGATCTGATCAAAATTCTCTATTTCATTTTTCAGAATAGAAATGATTTCTTCTGAATTGATTGAACTCACCTTGTTCACCTCCAGGTCAATTTTTGTTCTAATCGTGTCAGTCTTCCTTTGAGACTCCAGTCATATTCATCATTCTCAGCATGAAGGATAAATCCGCCTAGAAGAGATGCATCTTCTACAATCTGGATCTTCACATCTGCTTTCTGATATTTGTCACAAAGAAATACTTTCATCTTTTCGAGCTGTTCCTCACTTGGAGGCTCTACACAGGTCAGTACCGCTGTCAGAATATGAGCCTGTTCATCGCAATACTCGTCATACGCATCAAAGATTTCTTTAATCAGATCAACTCTCTGATTCTTGCATACAACTTTTACGAAGTTCTTCATACTCTCCGGAAACACCTGATCGATAACGCTCATTTTTATTTTTGCAGCAATCGTCGGATTGATCAGTACCTCTCTAAGCTGCGGTACTTCTGCAAATGTTTCTTTTGTTTTCTCTATATCTGTTTTTGGAACGTTAAGCTCATACAACACGCGCGCATAATGTCCTGACATTGATGAGCGGTACATCCGTTTAGTCGATGTCTGTGTTTCCATGAGCTTCACCTACTCCTTCCAGAAACTGATCATAAATTCCTTTGTTTCCTTGATTCTCTGTCTTTTCATCAACAATCTTCTTAGCTGCCTGCATTGCAAGTCCGGCAATCTCTGACTGCAATGTATTCATTGTCTGCTGACGTTCCACTTCGATTGTCTTCTTCGCATTTTCCATCATAATGCCGGCTTTTTCATTTGCCTCTGACAAAATACGGTCATATTCTGTCTTCGCTTCTGCACGTGCTTTGTCAACAATCTGGTTGGACTGTTCTTTTGCTCCGCTCAGGGCTTTTTCGTAATCAGCTTTCAACTGATTGGCTTCATTCTGCGTATCTGTTGCATTCTGAAGTCCATCTGCAATCAACTTCTCACGTTTTTCCATAATGCCCATAACCGGTTTGAATAAGAACTTTTTCAGTAAAAGATAAAAGACCACAAGGTTTATAATGGTATAGATAAGGCTTGCATTAAACTGTATCACCTCTTACACCTGCCTTTCTTCCTTACTCATCTTACTTAAATCACCTTATTTCAGCATTAAGATAATCAACAGACCAATAATGAAACCATAAATAGCAGTTGCCTCTGCAAGTGCACAACCAAGAATCAGGTTCTTACTGATTTTGCTTTCAGCCTCTGGCTGTCTTGCGATTGCATCAACAGCTTTTGCTGTTGCAACACCAATACCAACTCCTGCTCCTAAACCTGCTAATACTGCGATACCTGCTCCAATTGCAATAATTGTTCCCATAATTCTAATCTCCTTTTTCTTTTCATCAAAATGATTGTAATCTTGTCATTTCCCATCACAAACTTCTCTGTGAATCTCAATAACTTACTCCTGCTCTTCGTTCATAAATAGTGCTGTCAGGAATACAAATACATAAGCCTGTAATAATCCATCGAATATATCGAAATAAAAACTGAATGGGATAGGGACCAAGACAGGAATTACTGTCTTCAAAAGTTCCATAATAACAAATGCTCCCAACACATTACCAAATAATCGCATACAAAGCGACAGCGGTCTGATTACGATTTCCAGAACCATAATCGGCGCTACGAATGGCACCGGCTCCGCGAAATGCTTCACCCAATGCTTTACTCCATTTTTATGAATCCCCGAATATTCAATGAGAATCATACTCATAATAGCTATGGCTGCTGTAACATTCAAGTCTTTTGTCGGCGGCTTAAACCCGAACAGACCAATGATGTTTGATATGCCAATGTAAATCAGAACGGTAAGAAGATATGGTATATATTTTCTGTTTTCCTTACCCATTACATCTTCGAAGAAGTTCTGACCCATGCCAATGGCGGATTCTAATAATAACTGACCTTTCCCCGGATTCTCAACTTTGAGATTTCTCACAAAGATGATACACAGGGCGACTATCACTGCCATGATAATCCATGTGACGACTACGGATTCCTTAATATCCAATAATCCATTCAAGAGCGGAATCTTAATCACAGTCTCACACTGCAGTTCTTCCAGCAACCTGTCTGTCAAATTGCCCGTATCGCTCCCTCCCTTTCTTTATCAAATTGTTATCTGCAATAAGTCCCCTTTTAATAAGTAGAAATATTTTAATTAAAAGGACAAAAAAAGAACTTCTTTCACAGAAGAACTTCCAACCTCATTGCACCTTCTGAGATTGTATCTTCCCAAAAGCTATTGTAAATATACTCCCCCGAAAATCTTTTGTCAATCTTTTGTCACATTCAATTATCATTGATATTTTTATCGTTTTTTTCGAGTTTTTTTATTCAAATTTCCTTTTTATTTTACTTTCTTTTTTTGTTTTTTCATGCATTTTTTCTGCCGTTTTTTTCCTCTGGAAACAGATTCTCATATTTGTCGCCACGCATTTATTCGATTTTTACGAAAAAAATGTGAATTTTTGTCAGTTTTGCACAATGTTTTCTTCATTCACATTTGCTTCATCCATTTACTTTTATCATATTTTTAACCCTTGTAAATACTTTCACTCACATTCTCCCCAACACTTTACAATTCTATCATTCTTATCACTGTGAACTTTTCATTTTCCACACATTATTCTAAATATTTTTTAGTGTAATTATCATATTTCACATTTTTATTTTTCTATATTGGCATTCTTTTGTTAACAACTTACAATCGTTTTAAAATTTACGCGTTATATTTGCAATATTATCTAAATAATTTTTAGATTTAATATTTCAAGACATTTCTTAATATTTTTGTAACATGCATTTCATAAATACAGAAAGTGAGGATTCTATGAAATTTCCTGACGGGAAAGAAGAAGATAGATGCAGATGTAAACGCTAAGATGGCAGAAGAGTAGCTTTATTTAAGCCGTTATGCTACAAAGCAGGCGCGGAAAGGTTATCGTTTTCATAAGCCTTCCGGCGCCTGTCCGGTAAAGTTCTGCTCTTTTATTGATTAAATTTGCGATAACGTACTGCAAGAAAAAATCGGATAGCCACTTAATAAACTAAATAGCAATCCCCCGCGCCTCCGCTATCTTCTCCCTCGCAGTCTGCCAAATCACATATTCATCCTCCCCCGGCATTCCTATACTTACGTCCTCTTTGCGGTACTCCATCCGGCTGTTCAGTACAACTTTCCCGGACATATGATAAGACATAATCCCGGTATATGGAATCAGCTTTTTGATTGCCTCTGCACCAATCCCGGATGCTGCAAGGATTTCAATTCTTCCTTTGGATTTTTCATGCAATTCTTTCAGGATTTCTCTTCCTTCCCACGCAGTCTCTTTCTGCCCGCTTGTAAGAATCGTATCAAATCCGATCTCGATTGCTTCTTCCAATGCCCTCATCGGATTCACACACACATCAAACGCTCGATGCAGTGTTTTCTTTTTATTTCCGGCAATCTTGACAAGTTCTGACATTCTCTCAACATCCAGATTTCCATCCGGACGAAGTAGTCCGATAACAATTCCGTCTGCTCCTGCTTCACAATACATTTGCACTTCTTCTTTTAATTGCTCAAACTCGTATGCATCATAGCAATAGTCTCCATATCTTGGACGAAGTAATACGCGCACCGGTATGTCCGTATACTTTCTTACCTGATCATATAACGCTTTTCCAGGCGACACTCCACCGATAACCAGATTACTGCACAGTTCAAATCTGTCAGCACCGCCTTCTTGTGCATAAATAGCAGACTGCACACAATCTACACAAGCTTCTAATACTATTTTCTTCAATTTAACGCCTCCCTAACTTATTATAATTGTGTTATGATAGGAAAAGAATTTATAGCAACTCCGTAAACTCAAACCACAACCAAGGTAATGATTATGACCAGCTCAAATAAATACGCTAATTTCCTATCAAATAAATTACAAAATCAACAAACCAGTTCCAAACATCCTTTTCCATACGACATCATTTACAGTAACCGAAAGACGCTTGCCATCCAGATTACAGCCGATGGACAAGTCAAGGTGCGCGCTCCGAAACGTATTTCACGCACTGTAATTGATGACTTCCTGACAGAAAAAGAAAATTGGATTCTCAAACATCTTGCAAACGTGCAAAATAACGCTTCCGCTCCACAGATTCCGCTCGATGACTCCACCCGCCGCCACTATATTTCCATTGCGCGAGATATTTTCACGCAAAAAGTGGCTTATTACGCTACAATTATGGGCGTCACCTACCATCGCATCTCCATTCGTGAACAAAAAACCCGCTGGGGAAGTTGTAGCAGCGCAGGTAATCTGAACTTTAACTGGCGTCTTATCTTTGCCCCGGAGCAGGTTCTTGATTATGTTGTCATTCACGAACTGGCTCACCGCAAAGAGATGAACCATTCCAAAGCCTTTTATCAGGTTGTGGCTAATGTAATGCCCGATTATAAAAAATGGCAGAACTGGCTTCGTGATAACGGACAGGCTCTCTGGAGAAATCAATAATCCATGGCTCTTTCCACCTTCACGACATTTTAATGCCCGCTCTGCCTGAATTCTAAATTTTCAATTTCCGTCCTACATCTGCTTTCTCACAATACGATATTCATCTCCGAACTGATAATATGGGCAGTCATGAAAACTGCCTTTCACAAATCGGTACATCTCATCCTCATCCAGATTCTGTGCACAGACATAATATTCATATTCTTCATCGTATTCGTAGTTCATACAGCTCTCACAATTCACAGGACTCTTCTTTTTCTGCAAAGTTATCCACCTCCGGACTTATTTTTCCACATTCATTATTCACATACCCTGTATTGCACTTCCTATATCGGTGCTATTTTTATACATCCAGTCCTTTCAACTGCTGATACACATACGCCACCGGAAGGCCGACCACATTATAGTAATCGCCCTCAATCTTGTCGATATAAGCTGCAAATTTGCCCTGAATTCCGTATGCGCCGGCTTTATCCATCGGTTCGCCGCTCGCAATGTAGTTTCGAATCTCCTCATCGCTCATCTCATGGACAAATACTTCTGTCTTTTCTGCATGACAGATTTCTTTCACTTCACCGTCTTCTCCATACACAAGCATTGCAACCCCCGTATAGACCTGATGTGTATCTCCCGACAGACTCTTTAACATGCAAAATGCATCTTCTTCGTCCGCAGGTTTTCCCAATATTTTATTATCATGAACAACAACCGTATCGGCTCCGATCACAATGGTATCTGCCACATTCCCTTCCTGTTCTTCCAATTCCATCGCTACGTTGCCCGCTTTCATCAAGGCAAGTTCCTGTACAATCTCTGTCGGAATGCTACTTTCATAGATTTCATCTTTATCACTTGTCATGATTTCAAATTCCACGCCGATCTGCTCCAACAACTCTTTTCGTCTCGGCGAAGCCGAACCAAGTACAATTCGCTTTTTATTTTGTTTTATCATGTAATTCCCACGCTTTCTTCAATAATTCCGGCTGTTCCACCAGCTCTGTTGCTCCCAGTGCCATACACTCGGCCACATACAGCATTGCTTTCTGTCCGATACTCATACCTACTTGTGCAGTTGCTGCCCAATGGTGCAATGGTGTTCCTTTACACATTGCAGCCGCACTTAACATAACTGTCGGAATCGTATGACTTACATCAGAAACATCGGTTCCTATCGATAAGATAACCGGTTTCTCTTCCAGCGGCTCTAATCCTGTAAAATATTCTCCATCATTTTCCAAGCCAGCTTCTTCACTGATTTCTTTGGCAAATGTAAGTTCCGCTTCTGTATACTCAGGAGTCGGAATCTGTTCCATCGCATGGTAAAATGTCTCTGCCAGAACCCGATTGACCTTCATCTCTTTATTCTTCGTCACACGCTCAATTTCTACTCTTGTTCCGGTCATAAGTGCCGCGCCTTTTGCACAGTTGTCTACACGCTCAGATGCATCTTTGGTTCTCTCCCACTGTGAGGAACGGATAAAATAATTGGTTGAAGCATATGGCGGTACAATATTCGCCGGTCCATCCGTATTGGTATAAGTATAATGCATCCGCACATCATCTGCGACATGTTCCCGCAAATAGTTAACGCCCACATTCATCAGTTCTGCCGCATCAAGCGCACTTCTTCCCAACTCCGGATGTTTTGCCGCATGTGCAGCCTTTCCGTAGAATTTATAGTTTTTGATATCCTGCGCCTGCCAAATGTCGTAGCTTACTCGATTCCGATCAAACGGATGCCACGTGATTGCTGCGGATAAATCATCAAATACTCCCGCCTCATTCATACGAATCTTACCAATTACAATTTCCTCTGCCGGGCATCCATATACACGAATGGTTCCTTCCTTTTTCTCTGTCTCCATCCAGCTTTTGAGTGCTCCTGCTGCCCCGGCACAAGCTGTACCAAGCAGGTTATGACCGCATCCATGCCCCGGTCCTTCAACCACTTTTCTTGTACTGCAAGTTTCCTGACCAAGTCCCGGCAGGGCATCATACTCTGCAAGGAATCCAAGAATCGGTTTGCCATGTCCCCATTCGGCAACGAACGCCGTCTCGAATCCGGCAAGCCCCCAAGTCAACGTAAATCCCTGCTTTTTGAGATAATCTGCCAAAATCTTTGAAGACACCTTCTCCTCCAATGAAATTTCGGGATGTTTAAAAATTTCATTCGCTGTCTCAATCAGTGATTCTCTATTTGTATCCACCCATGTCGTAATCTGTTCTCTTGTATCCATTCTCACCATTACCTCATTTTCCTAGTAAAATTTACTTTCATAGCTATCCGTTTTCTTTTAACCATCAAATCCGTTTTATTCCCAATTCTCAAAATTATATTTCTCGAATCATACAATACTGTTTCAGATCAAAATGCGGATTCTCCACCACACCATATACTTTAAATCCAAGATGTTCATAAAACGGCACATTGTCCGGATTATGTGTTTCTAACGACAACATCAGACCATGTTCTTCCGCATGCTCAATCATTTCCTTCATCAAATGTTCTGCCAGACCATGATGCTGATGGCTCGGTGCAACCGCCAGATATATGATATGTATCCTTTTCGTCTGATGGAGCTGACTTGTCCAGCTTGCATTCAGATAATCCTTGCCAAGCACGAAATTCCAGAATGTTTTCAGACTGTGATCCTCTTTGATCAGACTTTCATCTGTTCGAATCGTCCCTCTAAGCTGTGCCAGATAATGATAGATTGGATTCTGATGTTCCGTCTCATCCGATACTACCAGTATACTGTTGAGTTCTTCGCTGTCCGAATAGATGTCACAGGTTTCAAAAAATTCTGTCAAATCACTCTCAAACAACTCAGGCAAAAGTCGCTCCCTTGTCTCTTTATCTTCAATCAACGTACAATAGAGCGGATCCTCTGCAAAACATACCGTCAGTATTCGCTTTAGTTTTTCCAAATCCGCTTCTTGTACTTTATATAAATTATCCATTATAATTCCCCCATCATTTTGCGAATTTTCTCCAGCGAACGAATCATGTATCGAATATCGTCCTCATAACAATTCTTCTGTCTGTAAATAGCTGCCTCCAGCCGCCTTATTTCTTCGTTTAATTTCGGATTCTCTTCCTTCATTTTACGTCTCAGCCGCTGTACGATTCCATAGAGATTCTCATGATGCCAGATTCTCCCTGCGCCCCACATTAATCGTTCCTTCGGCTGATGCAAAATATATTCTGTAAAATGATAATACACCTCATCATCAAACAAAAATGCAAAGCAATTATTATCTACATTGTAAATGGATTCCAGTGTATCACGAATTCTCCCCTGTTTCAACGAATCCAGTGCACACTGCAATTCTTTGATATTGCGTTTCACTGCCTCGTGTGGGAATTTCACTTCGTCTTCCCAGTCCAGACGTGTAAAATAATCTTGTGTTTTTTGATAAATCCGAAGCAGTGCTTCACCTTTTTGCAAATATTGCTCCCGATAGGCTTTTCGTTCTTCGATTGATTCCAGATTTTGATACTCCCGATTGATCGTCTGTATCTGTTCATATAACGTATCTGCCTGTATTATTGCGGAATCTACTAATCTTTCTAACACCTGAATCGTACTGTCTTTCATCCCATCTGGCTGCTCTTCCTCTTTTTCCCACAGCATTGGATGCCCTGTTCCCTGCACGCTCTTCCTCTCATCCAGACTTTCTTTCATTGCCCGGAACATCCGTCCAAAGTCCAATGGTGGAAGTACCAGCTTATCCATTTCCAGAATCAATCTCAAATACAATTCATGATGAAAACGATACACCGGTTCTTCATACAACTCTTCATTGTCATACTGAGAGTGATAATAATTCTCCATAAACGGTCCGTCACTGAAATCATTTACCATCGACGGAATTCCCGCAATCGAGATAGAGAAATCATCCGACCATGTTTCAATCGGATACAATACTGTCATTCCATCCGGATATGCTTCTTGCGGTACATCAATCTTTCTTACAAACTGTTCGAAAAAGTCCGCGTATTCATATGTCCCCCGAATTGCATCTCTGCTGTGATGTGCATGTGCCGGCAGTTCAAAATTCAAATCTGCAAGTACATGTCCCCGCCACTCTGGATGTACCCGAAAAACCTGGTTGTACGCACCGGTTGACCAGTCAAATTTGGAATCCGACACGCCCCACTCTTCCGCAGCCACAGCACAAACCACAATCGTATGCGCCGGGCGATAACCACCGTCCAACATTGCCTTCGCCATTCCGATAATCATCGCAACTGCGGCATTGTCATCCTGAAATCCGTCAAAATATGAATCATAATGTGCAGTCAGAAGAATCATCTGCTCCGTCTCTTCTCCCGGAATCTTTCCTACAATATTATAGGCCGGTACATTTCGCCGAACTGTGGATTTGGCATCCAGCCATACTTTTGCTGAGGCTGTCTGCATAGCTGCACATTTTGAATCCGTATGACACTCAACCGACAGCCCCATACATTCCTTTAACTTCTTTGCATCTGCCTGTGACATAGAAAATGCGGCCGCGTATTCCGGTCCTGCGATATCCTGTGCATTCAAAGAGGTATCATACTTTTCTCCATACCCATGCTCCTGCACCGCAATGAGTCCGACCGCACCTTTCAAATATGCCTGATAAGCAGGATAATTGATCCACCACTCATCCCGCTGATTAATTTCTGCAAGAACCAACTTGCCTTCCACATCAATTCCTTCATAATCTGCGGCGGTTCCCTTATTCACATATACAATCTCATATTCCTGAAATCCATCTGTCACAAAGTTAGTCTGGTATGCTCCCAATTGACAGCAATATTCCTGTCCTTCTTTGTCTTTAAATTTTAGAACGGCCTTCTCAAACTCCCAGGAATCCAAACGAAACTCGTCTTTTGTCACATCCGATAAACCGATTCGTTTCATTTCCTCATACAACATATCCCCCGTGGCAATCTCTGCCTTGGAGCCTGCTGTTCGATACCCCAACGTCGGATTCGTCTTTTCCTGTTCCATTCGTTTTGCAAGTTGATACGAATACTCGATATCTAATTTGCTCAAACATGTCTGCAACTGCTCTTCCCATAATTCTCTCTGTTTTATTACTTCCATGATGCATCTTCTTTCTTTTCTGACTGTATATACACGCTATTACTACTCCCCATTATAACGCAGACTGGTATATTCTCAATCTTTTTTTGTAAGGAAACAACTCGCCAAATGTTCGCTGCAAGCGGTAACAACATAAAAACATCCCAGCGTTTCCGCCAGGATGCCTTTTATATTTATATGAGCTACCATATAACCTTATTTTATTGTGCTACTGTTCACTTTCTTGTACGCTCAGTAACTATTTTGTCTCTCCGTCATATTCACGGATTCTCTGTCTTACCGGATAGATAAATGTCGGAGAAACGGACAGTTCATCTACACCCATCTCCATAAATCTATCTGTCAGTTCAAGGTCAGCTCCGAGTTCTCCACAGATTCCAGCCCAGATTCCGGCTTTGTGTGCATTTTCCACAACCATCTGAATCATTCTTAAAACTGCTTCATGATGAGGATTATAAAACTCATCCAATTTTGCGTTCTGACGGTCAATTGCCAATGTATACTGTGTCAGATCGTTTGTACCGATGCTGAAGAAATCAACTTCCTGTGCAAGCAGATCACTCAAGATTACTGCTGCAGGTGTCTCGATCATGATACCCTGTTCTACATCACCATATGGAATTCCTGCTTCATCCAGCTCTGCTTTTACTTCCTCCATGATCGCTTTGATCTTGCGAACTTCTTCCACAGAGATGATCATTGGATACATCACTGCGATGTTACCATATGCACTTGCTCTTAACAGTGCACGCAACTGTGTTTTGAAGATTTCCGGTCTTGTCAGGCAGATACGGATTGCACGAAGTCCCATTGCCGGGTTCTCTTCTTTATCCAATTCAAAATAATCCACCTGTTTGTCAGCTCCGATATCCAGTGTACGAATGATCACTTTCTTACCTGCCATCGTCTCTGCTACCATCTTGTAAGCTTTGAACTGTTCTTCTTCTGTCGGATATGTCTCAGATTCCAGATAAAGGAATTCACTTCGGAACAAT
The DNA here is from genome assembly GCA_052272205.1 of Schaedlerella sp. GTDB lineage: Bacteria > Bacillota > Clostridia > Lachnospirales > Lachnospiraceae > Schaedlerella. The sequence continues at coordinate 22,536 of DAVZKO010000020.1, forward strand.
CCGATTCCGCCTGCATCATTTTCCATTGCGGATGGAAGGTCTGATACAGAACCGATATTTGCAAAAAGCTTAATTGCTTTTCCACTCTTTGTTACAGTCGGTTTACCCTTCTGTTCTGCCAACAGGCGTCTTCTTTCCTGCTGCTCTTCCTGTTTCTTCTGATACTCTGCCAGCACATCTGCTTCCGGCTCGATGATGAATTTACCATTGAATCCATCGATGATGGCCAGTTTACCATTCCACTCTTCCTTGATATCAACCTGGATCAAAGCAGGAATGTTCATTGTTCTTGCAAGAATTGCTGTATGTGAGTTAGAAGAACCAAGTCTTGTGACGAATCCGAGCAGTTTGCTCTTATCCATCTGTACAGTCTCGCTTGGTGCAAGGTCATCTGCAACGATGATAGACGCTTCATCAGACACCTTTGCCTCCCCGATTCCCATCAAAATATTGATGATACGCTCGGAAATATCTTTGACATCGACTGCTCTGGCCTGGAAATATTCATCCTCCATTGCTGCAAACATCGTAGAGAAATTATCTCCTGTTGTAGCAACTGCATACTCTGCATTCAGGCTCTGACTTGTGATAATATTTTTTACAGAATCATTGTAGTCATCATCTTCCAACATCATCTGATGCACCTCAAAAATCTGTGCCTCAGACTCTCCCACTTCTTTGAGTGCTTTCTCATACAATGCCCCCAACTGTTCAATCGCTGTTGCAAGTGCAGCTTCATAGCGCGCAACCTCAGCTTCTGTATCCTCGATTTTTGTACGTTTTACCTGTTTCTGCTCTTTTGCAAAAAAGGAAATCGGACCAATTGCAATTCCACCAAAAATGGCTTTTCCCTGAATAACTTCCATAACGACCTCGCCTTACACTAATGATAAATTTATAACTGTTCAGTATCACAATCTATACTGAACAGTTACAATGTTTCTATTTACTTTTATGAATTACAGATTCTCTTTGAAGAATGCTTCTAACTCTGTAGCTGCTGCATCTGCATTGTCGCCTTCAACAGTCACTTCTACTTCCATACCTTTCATAACGCCCATAGCCATAACTGCCATGATCTTTGTAGCATCTGCTGTTTTTCCGTTGCATGCAAGTGTAACTTTTACTCCAAGTTCTTTTGCTTTCTTAACAAGAAGTCCTGCCGGTCTTGCGTGAAGTCCTACCTCATCTGTGATTACATAATTAAATTTTGCCATTGTTTTGTCCTCCTATTTTCTTTCTTCTATTATATCTAATGCTGTTTTTAATACCGCTTCTGCATCCATCGATGCAAAAGCCTGAGAGTCAATCACCGCAATCAGAATCCCAGATGATCCAAGCTGTTCTTTCAGCGTGTCATACTTATATCTGACCTGTGGACCAAGAAGCAATACATCGGTCGGTTTGTCATAGTTTTGAAATGCAAACTCTGCCATTGCATGAATCTCTGCTTCTATATTCTGTTCTGCCGCTATCCTCCTCATCTTATTCACCATGAGGCTGGTAGACATTCCGGCGTTACAAAGTAATGTGATGTACTTCATATCGTTTTACCTCTCTCTTGATGTCTACTTTACCATTCCTTTACATAAAACTCCAACGAAAAAAAAGCCACATTTAATGTGGCAATTTTTGTTCGTTGTTATATAGTAATTCAAAGATTCTATGGCATTCTTGCCATTATCTTTGAGTCATTTATTGTTATTTTGTCCAAAATTCGAAATAATATAAATCGTTTTATTTCTTCAGCATCCCCATCAGCGAATCGAAAGACTTTCTTTTAATCAGTTCCGTAATATCATCTGCACGCAATAACAAATCCGTGGTCGCTTCATAGAATTTCTGAATATCTGTATCTTCTGCACTGCCAATCAGCGTCAATATGATTACCTGAACCGGTTCACGCTTCCATAATATCGGTTGTTCCAACACCGCAACCGCTACGAGTGTGTTTTCCAAAAATACTTTATCCGGATGCGGAATAGCAACCAGATTACCATAGTCAGTCGGAGAAAGTTCCTCTCTGCTCAGCACTGATTGAAGCAATTCAGATGCCGATACGATATTTTTCCACATACCGGTATTCTTTCTCGTAGCCATCTCTACCCTGCCGCACAGTTTCGCCAGCACTTCATCTCTTGTTGTTCCATGAATATCTGTAAAAAACAGCTCCGGTCGATAATATTTCCAAAGGAAATCTTTGCTTTCCTGCTCGAACAGCTTTCTCACAGCGACAATATCACTCTCTTTTAAGAAAGAACTTACTTCCAGAATCGGCACAGGGACATAAGTCTGAATCGGCACCGTTGTAAATACATAATCGACTTTCGAAAAATCAAACGCCTCCACTTCATACAGATTACAAACGTAGATTTCCTTGATATTCTCTTTGAATTCCTGACTGTAACGATATTTCAGAAGCTGTGAGCTGCTGCGTCCGGAAGCGCACACGATCAAAATCGAATATTTCTTTTTTTCACTCTCCCGCTGTTCCAACGCCAGTTCAAATATCTCCGCCAGCTCTCCGATCTCATCTTCCGATATCTCACACTCATAATATTCTTTTAAAATAGAGGAAACCTGAGATGCAACTGTATAAGCAAAAATATAATTCTTTTTAATCTCCTCCAGCATTGGATTTCTCAAAAAAATGTGATATTTCAATCGAATGCTAAGTGGAACAAGATGTTGATTAAGAGCCATACGAAGTTCCAGATTATTGCGGAAATCCACCTGAAATTCCCGATAGACCATATTTAACATCTGTTCTACCAGCTCATCCATCTCACTTTGCATAACAAAATTCGCCCGTTGCTGTTCTTCCTTCACGATTCCCCGACCGGCCAATTGCAATGTCAGATAATCCTGCTCAACCTGTGGAAATGTCACATGATATTCTTCTTCAATAAAATCTACCAGTTCTTTTATAAACTGTGCTTCTGCTGTTCCCGGCTTCGGGCCCTGTGTCTCTTCTACAAATTGTCCCTGTCGGATTCTTCGAATAGCAATATAAATATGTTCAATAAAATCATTGTATGCAATCTCGGAAAATTCGATTCCATACTTTTGCATACACTGATAAACACGTTTGCCGAGCGACTGGATTTCCTGGGTCTGATACACTCTTCCGACCCCTTCCAGTCCATCTTTCTTCACAAACACATCCATCATGCACTGCCGGATATCGAATTCTCTTCCTTTTACCTTAATACCATAATTCGGTTTCTTATCTATCGTAATGTGATATTTCTGATAAACTTCCTCTACCTGACGAAGTGCATTCGTGAGCGTTCCTTTGGAGATATAAAGAAATTCACACAAATTCTCGGATTTTACATAATCATTCTGATTCAACAAATATGCTAATAAATAATGGATACGTTCCCTTGATGTCGCCGGAATCTGACTTTCATCCTGATTCCCACTTTTCAAAAGTTCCTCTGTCTTCTGCTTTCCTTCCAAATCCAGATAATAACCATATCGCGGTTTTGAACAAATCGTCACATCATTTTGCGTAAGCTGTGAATTCAACTCTTTAATTCTCGTACGAACCGTTTTCACACCAATACCTAGTTTTTCTGCAAGTTCTGTCGCTGTCATATATTCCGTTTTTACTAACAAGTGTAAAATCTTCCGTTCCTGTGAATTGAACATCTCTCGACTCCTTTCCCCAACAACTTTATATATCACCGTTCATGCGCCACACAACCAATAACGGTTTCTGCCGATGTTTCACATTCCGACGTTTCTTATATATTCTCATTTTAACATACTTTACCCCTTCTTTTTAAATCTGTTTTTTATCTATTTTCTTTGTAATTATCTGTTAATTTAATATTTTTTATATTTTTTCTGATTTTGTATTGACATTTGCGAGATAGTAAGATATTATAAAGACAACAAAAAACAAGGGAGAACAAAAACTCCAAAGAATACATATCTTATAAAAGATAAAATCTAACGAAAGAGGTACAGACCACCAGAAAGAGAATTTTAAAAACGGACACGATATTAACGAAAGAGAGGTAAAGTCCAATGGGACAGACATAAAAACTGAATCATCAATTTCATGAAAGAGGTACAATCCAATGGGACGTTAAATAAAATTGAATATATATTTTAACGAAAGAGGTACAATCCGATGGGATGTTAAATATAAATTGAATACATAAATTTAACGAAAGAGGTACAATCCAATGGGACGTTAAATAAAAACTGAATATCAAAATTAGTGAAAGAGGTATAAACCAATGGGACATTGAAATAAATATTCAAAAACACTATTTGAGATAATAGTTTTAAATAGATATTAAGTGAATAAGGAGGACAACATCCGATGGATGAAATAATTTAAAGTCCACTGTGCTACAATTATTATGATAGTACAGTGGATTTTACTTTGTTGTTATCTTCCCTCCAGTTCATCAGCATAGCGGTTAACACGGAAGCGAACAGTAATCCGGAAGTTTTTCTCTGCATTATGTATCATCTAAAAAACACGACATATTCCCTAGACTTGTGCTATGATAAACATAAGTTTTAGGAGGCTTATACATATGGATAATCTGATTTTTAGCTTAAATGCTACCATTCCGATTTTTTTACTCATGGTTCTGGGGCTATTATTTCGAAAATTGAACTGGATCGACGAGGAATTTGCCACAAAAATGAACGCTTTTGTATTCCGGGCACCACTTCCGATCATGCTATTTGCAGATTTGGCAAAAGTTGATTTTAAAAGCGCCTGGAATGGTAAATTCGTTCTCTTCTGCTTTGTTGCAACCTTACTGAGTATTATATCGGTTGCACTTCTTTCCTTCATTTGGAAAGACAAAACAATTCAGGGAGAGTTCATCCAGGCATCTTACCGAAGCAGTGCCGCCATCCTCGGTATCGCATTTATTCAAAATATTTACGGCAATACCGGTATGGCTCCCCTTATGATCATTGGAAGTGTCCCACTGTATAATGTTATGGCTGTCATTGTCTTATCATTTTTCCAACCAGAACGCAAAGGTCTGGACTCGAAAGTTTTAAAAAAGACTCTGATCGGGATTCTCACAAATCCGATTATTCTTGGTATTGTTGCCGGATTTGTATGGTCTGCACTGAAAATACCAATGCCACAGATCTTAAACAAGACCGCTACAAGCATCGGAGCTACCGCAACTCCTCTTGGACTTATGGCTATGGGTGCTACATTTGATATTCATAAAGCTCTCGGTAAAGCAAAACCGGCAATTACCGCAACCCTTATCAAACTCGTTGGACTTTGTGCCATCTTTCTTCCGATTGCAGTTTTACTTGGATTTAGAAACGAAGAGCTGCTTGCCATTCTTGTAATGCTCGGCTCCGGAACTACGGTTGCCTGCTATGTTATGTCACGTAATATGGGCCATGAGGGTGTCCTTACATCCAGCGTTGTTATGCTGACAACATTGTTCAGTTCCTTTACCGTAACTGCCTGGCTGTATATATTGAGAACACTGAGCTTGATTTAAGAGTCAACATTTACAAGCTCAAAAAATCCGTGAAAGCATCTACCACTTTCACGGATTTTTCTTATATCATTCTTTTCTATTTACAGCACTCTTGCAAATCAGAATCTCTATTCAATTTCTTCCGGCTCCATACTCAAGACGTGCTCTTCATTTTTCATATCGTATTTCTCGCAATATTCTTTCAGATACTCAAAATATTTCGGATTGTTTGACGGATAAATCTTTGAATCATGGATATGCGGATCTGCATCTACCTCTCCACTCTTCATCAAAGCCACCATTGCACTGGCACTATGTGCTGCAATACGATTGAAGCTGTTCAAAATATCATTGAATACGGTTCCTTCTTCCAAACCACAGGTTCCGTCACTCAGACGTGACACATGATGCAGTTTCAACTCATCGCACATGCGGGAAATCAGCATACCCAGCGGTGCCACTCTCTGTGCAGCTTCCTTATCATCATTCATAAATGCATTGCATGTGATATTAATCTCTTCTCGCACAGCTTCCATAACTACGTTCAGCTCATCCCATGCTGCCTGGGAGAACCCAATATGATTGTCATGCATTTCATTTGACAAATGTGCGATATAAGATGCATGGTCTCCGATTCGTTCAAAGTCATTGATCGTATGCAGGTATAAAGATACTTGCGTTGTCTGTACCGTATTCATCTCATGCTTTGTCAGTTTAATCAGATATTCACCAAGTCGACTCTCATATTTATCAATCAAATCTTCTTTTCTCTGTACCTTATCGAACTTATCCTGCTGATAATTGTTGATCAGATTCATTGCTCTGTTTACATTCTTACGGAGCTTCTTTGCCATTCCGTTCATTGCACGATGACACTGTCCGATAGCCAATGCCGGATAATCGATCAGACGCTCTTCCAACAGATCAAAATCAGCTTCGTCTTCCAGTTCCTCGACACTGTCTTTTACAAGATAGCATACCAGCTTTTCAATCTTCGGAATAAATGGGAACAGTACACATACTGTTGCCACACGGAATACAGTATTCAAAAGTGCGATACTTACCGGTGTCATAACCATATCCATGAATGTAAAATGAACAAATGCATTGACTGTATAAAAGATAACAGACCATACAATCAAACCAAATAAGTCGTTCAACAGATATACCAGAGCTGTTCTTTTACCGTTTTTATTCGCTCCAATCGCAGAGATTAAAACTGGACAGGCTGCACCAACACCGATTCCGAGCACGATAGGAAATGCACTTGCAAATGTTAACAATCCTGTTACAGAAAGAGCCTGCAACACACCGACTGTTGCGGATGCACTCTGCAATACTGCTGTAAACAAAATACCTACCAGAATACCGGCAAGTGGATTTGAGAACATCGTAAGCATATCAATAAACATCGGACTTTCTTTCAACGGCGCTACAGCTCCACTCATCGTCTGCATACCAGTCATCAAAATAGAAAATCCTAACATGATATTACCAATGTTTTTATGTACTGTTCTCTTACTGAACATACGAAGGATAATACCAATCACTGCTACTACAGCCGAAATTGTCGCTGTAGACAGAAGACTTGCAACTCCACCGGAGCCCTGAATATAAGACAGACATAAAATCCATCCTGTGATACTGGTTCCGATATTCGCACCCATGATGATACCGATTGCCTGTTTCAGCTTCATCATACCGGAGTTTACAAAACCGATTACCATAACCGTAGTTGCAGAGGAAGATTGGATGACACTGGTTACCCCAGTACCGAGTGCTACTCCCTTCAGCGGCGTATTGGTCATCTTATAAAGAAATGCCTCCAGCTTATTACCTGCAACAGACTTTAGTCCATCACCCATCAGCGACATTCCAAATAAAAACAACGCCACTCCACTCAACAAAGATAAAATCATCGAAACGATTGCCATAACTTTCTCCTTTGATGTCCCCTTTTATTGTCCGGGGACGACATCTTCTGTATAAATTTTTCTAATATTTAACTTATTTTTAGCATAGTTTTAACATTGCCTTTTTTATTATGCCATATTGATAATCGGATTACAATATTATATTTTCACAATCGTTACCACGCTTTGTTCACCTGTTACTGTTCACAGTAACTATGACCAGCAACTCTCGTCTTTCAAAAAAATATCATTTATCGCTTCAATATATCTCGTCTTATTCTTATTTCATTCATAAATTTTTCTTGTTTTTTCGAGTAATTCTTCTATTTTTCTACGGATTTTTTTTACAACAGACGGATTTTTTCCGCCGGAATTAATCCCGATCACCACATCCTCATTCATCACAATGGACGGAAAATAAAAATCACACAATGACCGGTCATCCGCCACATTTACCAAAATATTTCTTTTTTTACATGCTTCCCACACCAAATGATTCACGTCTTTGTTATTTGTCGCCGCTAATACCAGATTGATTTTACTTTGTAAACACAAATCATTTGATTCATACTTTTTTCTAAGAATCGTAAGTTTCCCTTCTTCCTCCATTCTTGTAATTTCCTCACATACCTCCTGAGCAATCACCGTAATATCAGGCTCAAACTGTAGCAACGTACGAATTCGCCGCAATGCAATCTGCCCTCCGCCAACTACCAGAATCCGATACGAACGGATATCAACAAATAATGGGAAATATGCTTTTTTACTCATTTCAATTTCCTGCCTGTTTCTATCATAATTGTTATTAATGACAGGACATCTCTCATACACTTCCGATTTGCACATCCCGTCTTCTATTGTTTTAAAATAGTTCCCTTCCGGCGGTATTACTCTCGCAGAAGGAACCTGCTAAATAAAAAAAATTCTAAATGCTGAGTCTCTCAGCATTTAGAACTTTTTTATAAGAGGCACAGATCGGATTTGAACCGATGAATCAGGGTGTTGCAGACCCACGCCTTACCACTTGGCTACTGCGCCTTAGCATACAGATATGTTATCCGTAACTAATATTTATTATACCAAGGAATTGCAGTTGCGTCAAATAAATTTTCACTTTATTCAAATTTTGTTGGAAATCTTGTTTAAAACCGCACCAATATCTCCATCAATACATATTGCCTGTTTCTCAATCTCCTGTGGACACGCGGCCTCACCGAGATTCACGCACGCATACACTGCCTTTGGATTCTTCGCAGTCATCTGCCAGAATGGATATTTAATTATTGCAGGAGTATTTCCGCCGACTCCTAATTCTAAATAAAGTACGTGTAATCCTTCGTGTCTGCGCAGAAATTCATGATAACGATTTGAGGCCGTATGCCAACCTTCATCCTGTACAAATGTATCATCACACCGCAGATTCATCGTCATCGGTGCTCCGCAAACCGGACAATGAGGAATCAATTCGGACGGAATCTTCATATCTTGTTGCTCTTTCACCATCTTTCGAACCATATCTTCATTATCATAAGTCTTATCATGACATGCTTTGGAACACTGCCACAGTCCATAATCTCCCTGTGTATAGAACAAACGCTTTTTATCAAAGCCGGCAAGTTGAAACTGGTGATCCACATTTGTTGTGAGTACAAAGTAATCTTTCTCTTTCACAAGTTCAAACAAACGCTTATAGGGCACTCCCGCCTCTATATCATAACGGTTTACGTATATCTGTCTCGACCACCATGCCCAGTATTCTTCCAATGTATTATATGGATAAAATCCACCGGAATACATGTCCCTGATTCCGTATCGTTCTTTAAAATCAGCAAAATGTTTTTCAAATCGTTCCCCACTATATGTAAGTCCGGCTGATGTCGAAAGTCCGGCTCCCGCACCAATCAACACTGCATCGGCTGTTTCAATCTCTTCTCTCAGTCGTTCAATTTGTTTCAAGCAGTCTTCTGTAGATGTTGTAGTCTTTTTCCAAAAATACATTAAATATCACCTCGATTTTATTTCCTGTTTGTTTCTGATGTTCCTTCACTGTCTGTATTGCAATTTCTGCGGCTCTTTCATTTGGAAAATGAAAA